>JAKSLZ010000064.1 GCA_024400935.1 Muribaculaceae bacterium
CTGCAAATGCAGGACGATATGGATGGAATAAAGGTGCTACAAGCAAACCATGCCTCTAGGTGTGGTATGGATAATTAAAAGGAAAATGTCATAGCAGATGGGGCTGTGTCAAAATGCATTTCTTCGAGATAACAATGCTTTTGCCCTTACAGGGCGAGGCGACTTTATATCCTTTTACCCAGGGCGTTGCCCTGGGCTGATAGCGGCATTGCACTTACAGCGCGCTGTTGATTCTCGCATTTTGACACGGCCCCATCTGCTATCCACTATGACGAAAATGCGGCTACGCCTAATAAAATACAAAAAATCATGGATCCGTATTTTCCGTTATTTCCGGAGAGGCCGGGGTGGTTGTGCCTGGGTTACTTGAGGTTGTGGCGCACTTCGTCTAGGAAGGCCTTCATTGCGGCGCTGTCCTTATTGTCAATTATTTCTTGTAGACGGGTGAGCTTTTCTTTGATCAAGTCGAGCTGGTGGTTGGTGTGAGGGTTGAAGAGGATTTCCTGCAGGAGGTAATCGTCTTCGCTCATCAAGCCCTGTGCGATGGCCATGTGACGCTTGTAGGTGGTGCCGGGGGCGTCCTGGTGCTTCATCACGCTGCCAAATGCCAGGGTGCTGGCAAAGGGAATTGACAGCGAGTAGGCGATGGTCTCGTCGTGCTCGGCAAATGTGTACTCTCTGATATTGAGGTGCAAGCTGTTATACACGTCCTTGAAGAATACTCGGCCCAGGTAGTCGCCCTCGCTGATGATGATGGCGTTCTCGTTGGCCAGGTTGCTGAGCGAAGCAAATGTGGGACCAAACATGGGGTGGGTGCTCACATAGGGGTGGCCGCAGTTCTTATAGAACTCGGGCAGGCCTGTCTTTACCGATGCGATGTCGCTGATGATGCAGCTTGCGGGCAGGTGGGGTAGTACCGCTTCAAATGCACTTATTGTGTATTTTACCGTTACGGCGTTGATGAGGAGTTGTGGTTCAAACTCCTTAATCTCGTCCATGCTGGTAAATCGCAATGCGTTGAAAGTGAATCGCAGGCGGTTCACGTCGGTGTCATAGATTGCCACCTCATGGTCAATGCTGAGCACGTCGCACAGGAATGAGCCCATCTTGCCGGCACCCATGATTAGGATTTTCATTCTGTCCATAGCGTGAGTTTATTTGTTTTCTTCTTCAAACAGAGAGAGTTGCAGCTTGACTGACTCCTCGTGGATGGCCTGCATGACCTCTTTCATGAACTCAGGGCTCAGACCCAGTGACTCGGCCTGCTTGACGCGACGTTGCATGATCTCGTCGTAGCGTGCAGCCTGCACAATCTGCATGTTGTGTTCCTTCTTGAACGTGCCTATCTCCTTGGCCACGCGCATTCGCTTTGCCAGGATTTCGAGCAGTTCGTTGTCGCACTGGTCGATGTGCTGACGCAGTGATGCAAGATTTTCGGTACTCATGTGTGTATCGCGCACTACAAGTGCATTAAGAATGATGTTGAGGTTTTCAGGAGTGAGCTGTTGCTTGTTGTCGCTCAAGGCATTGTCGGGGTCGCAGTGGCACTCGATCATCAGTCCGTCAACACCCATGTCGAGACTCTGCTGTGCGATGGGCGAGATGAGTTCGCGCTTGCCGCCCATGTGTGAGGGGTCGCAGATGATGGGGATGTCGGGTATGCGGCGGTGCAGCTCCACGGGTATGTGCCACTGAGGCTCATTGCGGTAGAGGTGCTTGCCATAAGAACTGAAGCCGCGGTGAATTGCGCCCAGCTTGCGTATGCCGGCGTTGTAGATGCGCTGGATGCCGCCTATCCACAACTCGATGTCGGGGTTGACGGGGTTTTTAACCAGCACGGGGACGTCATGGCCGCGCAGAGCGTCGGCGATGTCCTGCATCGCAAAGGGGTTGGCAGCGGTGCGGGCACCTATCCACAGCAGGTCTATGCCGGCGTCGAGGGCTGCATTGACGTGCTCGTGGGTTGCTACCTCGGTTGCTGTGTACATGCCGGTCTCTTTCTTGACCTGGTGCATCCACAGCAGTCCCTTGAGGCCCACGCCTTCAAATCCGCCGGGCTTAGTGCGCGGTTTCCATATACCAGCGCGGAAAACTTTTATACCGTTTTCGGCAAGCTGGTGAGCGGTTTTGAGTACCTGTTCTTCGCTCTCGGCGCTGCAGGGGCCTGCAATCACCAGAGGTTGGTTGGGGTCAACACCCGGGAAGGTGATGGGTTGTAAGTCTTTGAATTGTTCCATATGTTATTACGTTTATTTGTCAAGATATTGTTTAACTCTTTGCGTTGCTTGCTGTATTGTGGCTTCGGTAGCACACAGCGAGATGCGTATGTAGCGGTTGCCGTTAGAGCCAAAGATGAATCCCGGCACGATGAATACCCGTGCCTGGTCGAGTACACGCTGTGCAAACGCCTCGCTGCAGGTCTCATTGTCAGGAATGCGTCCCCACAGGAACAGACCACGCTGCTCGGGGTCGTAGTGGCATCCCAGGGCATCCATGAGCTCCTCGGCCGCACGGCGACGCGGGGCATAGGTGGCATTGATGCTGTCATACCACTGCCTGTCGCATTGCAGTGCTCGCACTGCGGCAAGCATCATGGGTTTGTACTGGCCTGAGTCAACATTAGATTTGACTTTGAGTATCCAGTTGATGAAAGTAGAGTTGGACGCTACCATGCCCATGCGCCATCCTGGCATGTTGTGCGACTTGCTCAGCGAGTTCATCTCGATGGCTATGTCGCGTGCTCCCTCCACCTGCAGTATGCTCAACGGGGTGTCGTTGAGGATGAAACTGTAAGGGTTGTCATTGACGATGACGATGCCGTGGCGATGACCAAACTCGACAAGGCGCTCAAAGAGCTGGCGGCTAGCGGTCTTGCCGGTGGGCATGTGCGGGTAGTTGACCCACATCAGCTTGATGTCGTTGTCGGCAGCCAGTTGTTCCAGCTGGTCGAAGTCGGGTTCCCAGTGGCCTTCTTCGTTGAGGTCGTAGTAGAGGATGCGGGCACCGGCGAGACGGCTCACTGACGTGTAAGTGGGGTAGCCGGGATTGGGCACCAGCACGCTGTCGCCCGGGTTGACAAAGGCAAGCGTTGTGTGCAGGATACCCTCCTTAGAACCGATGAGCGGCAACAGCTCAGTAGCCTGGTCCAGCTGCACGTTGTACCATTGCTGATACCATTGGGCATAGGCCTCGCGCAGTGCAGGCAGTCCCACATATGGCTGATAGCCATGGGCTCCGGGCTTGCGTGCCTCGGCACACAGAGTATCGATGACGTCGTCGTGGGGAGGACAGTCGGGACCGCCCACACCCAGCGAGATGATGTCAGCGCCATTGGCGTTCAAGGCTGCAATTTCCTTGAGTTTGCTAGAGAAATAATATTCTTTTACCTCGCCCACGCGATGTGCCGGCGTGATGGCAGGGTTATTGCTTGCTTTCTTCATATTCTCCAAGAATTTTAAAATCACTGATGAGAGGACGCACTGCATCTACACTCTGGCGGTAACGGGTGTAGTCGTTGTAGGTCAGGTCGATGTAGAACCTGTATTCCCATTCGCGTCCCAGTATGGGTAGCGACTGGATTTTAGTGAGATTCATGCCGTAGAACGAGAAAATCGTTAGCACTGCCGAGAGGCTGCCCTGGCTGTGAGGCAGGGTGAACTCAATGGATGCCTTGTTGGGCGTTGTGCCTTGGGTGAACTCTGATGCAGTGGCAGGGTCGGCAATGATCAGGAATCGAGTGAAGTTGCGCTTGTTGGTCTGGATGTCCTCGGCCAGGACGTTAAGGCCGTAGAGCTCTCCGGCATATTTGCCGCACACGGCAGCATGTCCCTTGAGATTGCCCTGTGCAATCATCTGTGCGCTGCCTGCGGTGTCGTTAGTCTCCACAAGCTTCATGCGCGGGAATTTTGACAGGAATTGCTCGCACTGCATCAGCGCCATGGGGTGAGAGTTGACCTCTATTATGTCGTCCACAGTTTGCCCGGGCAGTGCCACGAGCGAATGCGAAATGTATTTGCGAAACTCGCCTATCACGATGTGGTTGCTCTGGCGCAGCAGTTCGTGGTTCTGCAGCAGGCTGCCGGCTATGGTGTTTTCTATAGCCATGATGCCAAGCATAGACGCGTCGCTCTTCAGCACGTCCATCATCTCAGGGAAGGTTTCACAGGGCACGGTTGTCACGTCTTGCCCCTTGAAGTACTCGTGTGCTGCCTCGTCGTGAAAACACCCGGCCACACCTTGTATTGCAATTCTTAATTCCATATACTCATTGTTAAACAATAAAAGTCCCGTCTTATTCAAGGCGGGACTAGTTATTTATTGTTAATCATCTATCCAAAAATATAGATTAAAATCATCAATTAAATTCAATACAGTACCGCCTTTATTCTGCTAAAATAAAAGTAAAAATAATAGTAATATGAATAAAATCGAGTCATAAAATCTTAATTACGCTGCAAAATTACCAATAATAATTGAAAATTGCAACTGTAACGTGTCAAAAAATAACATTTAGCATGATTTTATTGCCACAAATTTGACAGGTTTTCGGTCAACATCTTTACCGAAATGGCCATAAGGATGATGCCGAAGAACTTGCGGATGAAGTATATACCGCTCTTTCCCAGCACGCTCTGTACCTTGTCGGTGAGGCTGATGACGATAAACACCCACACCATGTTGAGTGCCAGCGCTATCATGATGTTGATGTCATAGTACATGGCTTTCATGGCGATGAGTGTGGTGAATGACCCGGCTCCGGCCAGAAGCGGGAACACGAGAGGCACCAGTGTGGCATCCTTGATGGGGCCTGCGTTCTTGAATATTTCCACGTCGAGGATCATCTCGAGCGACATGAGCAGGATGAGGATTGCGCCGGCGATAGCAAAAGAGTGGATGTCGCAACCAAAAAGACTTAAAATCCAGTTACCGCCGTAGAAGAAACCAACCATCAGCGCCCATGAATATAGGGTAGCCTTGGGGGCACTGACATGTTTTCCCGTTGATTTGATTTGTAAAATGATGGGTACTGAGCCCACGATGTCGATTATTCCTATCAGTACAAGAAAAGCGCTTAGTACTTCTAGTGGGTCAAAATTCTGTAACATAAGGTTTGTCTCGGTTAATTTTCTATTACTCTAATTTTTAGGACTGCAAAGTTACAACAAATTCTCAATATTTCAAATAGTTTTTTTAAGAATTGCTTTCAAATTGTAACATGTGCCTTGTGATTTAACCGCGTGGACAACAGCAAAGCTGGATTTTTATTGAGATGCAAAGAAAAATTAAAAGGGCACTAAAAAGTGGCTGAAAATGGTGTGTATGTGGCAGATTTTTTTTAATTTTGTAAGTTATTTATAGCGAACGGAACGATGAGTATTTACTATCACACTGATATGACCGATTACGGTTACTTGCGCATTGCGTCGGTTGTGCCGGCGCTCAATGTGGCTGATGTGGCTGGAAATGTGCGCAGTATCATTGATTCTTATGTTAAAGCAAGGGAGCAGGGAGCACAGGTGGTTGTGTTTCCCGAGCTCTGTGTTACAGGATATACTTGTGCCGATCTCTTCGGAAACGAAGCGTTGCTTGATGAAGCAGAGAAGGCACTTGATGAGATTTATTACCACGTAGCCGCGATAGGTGGCATTGCCATTGTGGGTGCTCCACTGCGCGAACGTGGGCACTTGTACAACTGTGCTGTGCTTATGGCTTGTAACCATGGCATGTATGTCGTGCCTAAAACCTATCTGCCCAACTATAAGGAGTTTTACGAGAAGCGCTGGTTTACCAGTGACAACATCACACGCGGAAAGATAACTGAGATCTCCGTTAACGGCAAAAAGGTTCCGTTTGGCACCGACATGATTTTTGAGGCGGGCCGCATGAAGCTTGCCATCGAGGTGTGCGAAGACCTGTGGGTTCCTGTTCCGCCCAGCAGCATTGCGGCGATTAACGGAGCCAATGTCCTTATAAACCTCAGCGCAAGTAATGAGCTTGTGGGCAAGCATGACTATCTGGTTAATCTCATCAAGCATCAGAGCAACCAATGCATTGCCGCCTATGTCTACTCTTCGTCGGGTTATGGAGAGTCGACCACCGACCTCGTTTTTGCGGGTAATGCCATTATCGCTGAGAATGGTAGCATCATCAAACAGGGCAAGCAGTTCAGCAAAGACCCGCAGATCTCTGTTGCCGATGTGGATTTGGAGGCATTGGACAACGAGCGCCGCTTGAACGGAAGCTTCACTGACAGCATGCTGCAGTTCTCGCGAGAATACAAGACTGTCTCACTGGAGCTGGAGCCGTTTGATTTTGAAAACAATGAACTCATGCGCAAGGTGCGTCGCATGCCGTTTACGCCTAACGAAACGTCACGACTCAACTCGCGCTGCGAAGAGATTGTAAATATTCAAACTATGGGCCTGATGCGTCGCATGGATTTCACCCACACTAAATCGTTGGTAGTGGGTATATCGGGAGGCTTGGATTCTACGCTGGCATTGATGATTGCTGTGCGTGCTTTTGACCGCCTGGGTCTTGACCGCAAAGGCATTTACGGTATCACGATGCCGGGATTTGGCACAACTGGCCGTACCCACAAGAATGCAGTGGCATTGATGACAGCATTGGGCATCACTGTTAAGGAAATCAATATCGCGGCTGCTGTGACCCAGCATTTTGCTGACATCGAGCATGATGCCGAGGTACAGGACGTGACCTACGAGAACAGCCAGGCCCGTGAGCGCACCCAAATCTTGATGGATTATGCCAACAAGGTTGGGGCAATGGTTCTGGGTACAGGTGACCTGAGTGAACTTGCATTGGGCTGGGCTACATATAATGGCGACCACATGTCGATGTATAACGTTAACTGCAGTATCCCCAAGACTCTGGCCAAGCATCTGGTGATGTGGTTTGCTGCGACGATCAATACCAGCAATCCCACAGGCATGATCATTCATGAGACCTTGCTCGATGTGCTTGACACTCCCATCAGCCCCGAATTGACCAAGGCCGATAGCGAAGGAAACATTGCACAGATGACCGAGGATCTGGTTGGTCCGTATGAGCTGCACGACTTCTTCCTGTACAACATGCTGCGTCATGGCTTTGGCCCGGCTAAGATTTACTTCCTGGCTAGGCATGCGTTTGCCGGGGCATACGATAATGCGACGATAAAGAAATGGCTCACAACGTTCAGCCGCAGATTCTTTAACCAGCAGTTTAAACGTTCGTGCCTCCCCGACGGTCCTAAGGTGGGTAACGTGTCACTGTCGCCTCGAGGTGACTGGCGCATGCCCAGTGACGCTTCCAGTGCATTGTGGCTCAAGCAATGTGAGGAATTGACGGTGTGAAGTCGCGTTTAGATATTACGGAACTATAAATGAAGAGAATACCTCGCTACATATACAATCTATTGCGTTTTGCCTTGGTTACCCCCCTGGTAGCCGTGGTGCTCGCATTTATTGCTCTTTATGCGGCGTTGACAGTACCTTCATTGCAGGATAAAGTGAAGCATGTGGGTGAGCAGGAATTGTCAAAGCTCCTGCACACAGGCGTGAGCATTGAACATGTTTCGATAATGCCTTTTAACGAGGTGATGCTGCAGGGTGTTAGGGTGCCTGAGCCTCAAGGTGATTCTCTGTTCTATATCGATAGGTTGGGTGCCGGCATCAGCTTGAAGGAACTCATCTTTAACCGTAAGCTTGTGTTCACATATGCTGAAGTGATAGGACTGAAAGGACGCATTACGCAGCCCGACAAGAATAGTCCCACTAACATGCAGTTCCTGATTGATGCCTTCAAGCCCAAGGGTGACGAACCTCCCAAGCCCTATGACCTGCAGTTCCAGCATGTAATGTTGCGTGACATAGAAGTCAGCTATGACCGCTTGGATGCGGCACACAAGCCGGCCGGGCAGTTTGATGCCATGCACCTGCATGTGATGAATGTGTGTGCCGACTTGACCTTGCCCAGGATAAAGAACAATGACTTTGTCATAAATCTTCAGAATTTGAGCTTGACAGAGAAGAGCGGCTTTGTGTTGAAACGACTCTCTACAAACTTGGCTATTGACGATAATGCTCTGTCAGCAAGTAATATCGTGATTGAACTCCCCAATTCAAGGCTAAATCCCGCAGACATCACTCTGCACTATTCGTCACTCAAGACCATGGGTGAAGACATCAAGAACTCTACGCTTGCGCTCACCATCAAGGAAAGCTATCTCAAACTCAGCGACATTGCTGCGTTTGTGCCCAAACTGAGGGACTTCAATGATGTTGTTCATTTCTCCACAATCGTTACCGGAAACCGCAAGAAGATAGACTTGCGCATGTTGTCGCTGCGCACCTCTGACAATAAGCTTATCATTAACACCAATGGTGCTGTAGATAATCTCATTAACATAAATAATCTTCAGTATGTGGTTCCGACACTCAAGCTATATGCCAGTGCCGATATTATAGATCGCGTGCTGTCACACTTTGTGCAGTTGAAGCCTCAGGTTGCAGGTATAGTGTCGCGATGTGGCGACGTGAAGATAGACGGAGCAATAAGCGGTACTCTTCACAACGTTAACTTTAAGGGCGACTTGGGTACCTCACTGGGTGCAATTAACCTCGACGGAGTGTTTGCCTCGGCTGGCAATTCACAAAATGTGGAGGGCCATGTGATAACTAAGCAGTTCAACGTGGGCAAGCTAATTGATAACACCCAGCTGATAGGTGAGGTAGCGCTTGACGTGAAACTGGCGGCCCAACTTGCCGATGGTAAATTGGCTAGCAGTGATGTGGACGGCTTGATTAGCTATATCGACCTGAAAGGCTATCGTTATCACAATATATCGGCCAATTTCACAAATACCATGCAGGACTTTAGCGGCAACATTGCCATCAACGATCCTGCCGGCAAGCTCGACCTCACAGGTTCGGCTCATCTTGATGGCCCCGCTTCTAAGTTTGACTTGCTGTTGAATACTGACGGCATCAACTTGTCGCGTTTTGGCTTGAGCAAGGATATACCTGATGGTGACATCTCGGTAAATGTAGCAGCTAACTTCACCGGAAATTCCCTTGATAACATCACCGGTAACTTGGCGATAAACAATATTGAGTTTAAAAGCGCACAGGGCAAGCACCTTGCTCTTGACCACATAGTCCTGAATGCCGACAACATGTCATCGGCCCAGCACATTTCGTTTGACAGCGATTTTCTCAATGGTACTGTAACAGGATCTTACAACTTTGCAACACTTGTTCCCACAGTCAAAGGTATGCTCTCGGCTGCATTCCCGCAATTCTTTGGCAGTTACTCTCAAGTGTTGCAGCATGCTGGCAAGAAAAACGACTTGCAGTTTGATGCCGTTTTGGAACCCACCGACGAACTTAATGCGTTGCTCAAGAGTCCCGTGAAGTTCATTTATAAGACTTCGATAAAAGGTAATATCAACGAATCCTCTAACTCATTTGACATTAACATTAATGCTCCTTATCTTGTAAACGGCAACAAACTGATTGAAGGTACTGACATCTCGGCTCGTCTTGACAGTGCTACCGGCAGGGTGACTGCCATAGCTCAAACCCTCATACCGCTCAAGAAGGGTAAAGCCGCTATTATGGTTAATGCTAATGGCATCAACAACAGACTGGACACAGATGTAGCGTGGAAGGTGAAGCGTGATGAGGATTTCCATGGCAATCTCAATTTCTCAACTCTTCTGGGTCGTAATCCTGAAGGGAAGATGATGTTTGATATTGACGTCAATCCCACAGAACTGGTGTTTAACGGCAAGCCGTGGCAAGTGGAACCGGCTAAGGTGTTCATCAATAATGGTGTGATTAAGGTGGGCAACATGTCGGGGCACAGCGACGAACAGTATATCAAGATCAATGGCGAGGTTTCTAAAGACCCGTCGTCAGAGTTGTGCTTGGAACTTAATGACATCAGTCTCGATTACATCTTTGAGACGCTTAATATCAACCATGTGAACTTTGGAGGTCAGGCCACTGGTAAATTCTATGCGAGCGACCTGTTGACCAAGGCTCCTCGCATCTTCACGCCTCAGCTGCATGTTGATGCATTGAGCTACAACAACACTAATATGGGTGATGCTGATATTAAGAGCCGTTGGCTCAATGACCAAAAAGCCGTTGAGCTGAACGCTGACCTGGCACAGCAAAACGGAAAGCACTCAGTTATTACTGGCGGCATCTTTGTTGCTGACGACTCGCTCCATCTCACATTTGACGCTAACCATGCTAATGTGGGCTTCCTCAAGCCCTATATGGCTGCATTTACCAGTGATGTACAAGGTGAGGTGTCGGGCAAGGCGATACTGTTCGGTAATTTCAAGACCATAAACCTCAAGGGTGATGTGATGGCCGATAGCCTCAGGTTTAAGTTGGATTATACTAACGTATATTATACTTGCGCTGGTGACTCGGTTCACATGGAGCCTGACTTGATTGAGTTCAGTGACGTGCGCATCCACGACCGTGAAGGCCATGAAGGTAAATTCAATGGTATATTGAAACATGATAGTTTCCACAATCCGGAGTTTAACTTCGAAATTACTGACGCCAAGAATCTGCTCTGTTATGACACTAATGCTGAGATTAATCCCAGATGGTATGGTACAATATATGGTAACGGTGCGGCCTTTGTTACCGGTAAGCCGGGTATTGTAGAGATCAAGGTGGGTATGACATCGGCGCCAAACAGTCGCTTTACGTTTGTGCTCAGCGATGCCCAGCAGGCAAGTGAATACAACTTCATTACCTTCCGCGACCGCAATAAGCCTGAGGTTGAAATTGACACTGTTGTGGTTGTTGACACAATTCCTGACATAGTCAAGCGGTACACGGCCAAGGCTAAAGTTGAGGAAGAGGGCCTTCCCACAAGATACACTATCGACCTGCAGGGCGACATTAATCCTGATGCCCAACTGGTGATCGTGATGGACCCTGTGGGCGGTGACCGCATTAAGTGCACCGGCCGCGGTAACATGCATCTCACCTATAATAATAATGATGAGATGACCATGCATGGCAAGTACACACTTGAAAAGGGTGATTACAACTTCACCCTTCAGGATATTATTATCAAGGACTTTACCATCAGGAACGGCAGCAGCATCACATTCCAGGGCGACCCGTATGCCGCAATACTTGACCTCGAGGCGGTTTATTCGCTTAATGCTAACATTAGGGATCTTGACGAGACATTTGCCAGCGACAAGGATATCAATCGCACTAATGTTCCCGTGCATGCTCTCTTGCGCGCTAAAGGTGCTATGAGCCAGCCTGAGATCTCGTTTGACCTGGAATTCCCCACGCTCACTACCGATGTATATCGCCGCATCATGAGCATTATCAGCACCGACGATATGATGAACAGACAGATAATTTATCTGCTTGCACTCAACCGTTTCTATACGCCTGATTATATGAATACAACTCGCACTAACAATGAGTTTACATCGGTGGCTTCGTCTACCATCTCGTCTCAGCTGACCAGTATGTTGGGCAAGATGAGCGAAAACTGGAGTATTTCGCCTAATTTCAGGACTGATAGAGGTGACTTTAGTGACGTTGAGGTAGATTTGGCATTGTCAAGTCAGTTGCTCAATAACCGATTGCTGTTTAACGGTAACTTTGGTTATCGCGACAATACCTATAATACCCGCAACAGCAACTTTATAGGTGACTTTGATATAGAATATCTGCTCAATAAGAAGGGTACAGTTCGCCTCAAGGCTTACAATCACTTCAACGACCAGAACTACTATGTGCGCAATGCTCTCACTACTCAAGGTGTGGGCATCGTGTGGAAGCATGACTTTGACCGTCCGTTTGACTTCCTCAAGCGCAAGTCTATAGTACCCAAGTTTGGTAATGACTCTATTAAAAATGACTCAATCAAGATACAACAATGATTAAGCGAGGATTGTTTTTCATATTTATGATTGTTTCGTTTGTGTGGTCACAGGCTGGTGAGAATCTGAATGTGGATTCCATTGTGCGTCACGAGGCCGACGTGCTTGATTCGCTTGTTATTGTTAATGTAGAGAAACGTCTTAAACCGGATAGCTGGGTTACACAGCTTATTAAGAATCGATTCAACGTATATGACACCACGTTGCGTGCCCCAAAGTTTGTGAACTTCTGCCTCAATGTGTACCGCTGGGGTGACAAGACGTTCAACAGCTATGACACAACCTATGTGTACTCTTATCCCAAGAAGTGGAAGGTGATGCTCAAGGCCAACAGCAAGTGGAATCTGTTTCATGTTAATGCTCGCGACGAAGGCGACCCCAGCATGTTCTTTAATACCGAACCGCGCACCCAAGCGGGTTTCCGCGTTTCGTTTATGGCTGTGGGATTCGAGTATATGCCCGATGTCGAGAAACTGTTCTCGGGAAAGGCTATTGACCATCGCCTCACCAGGTTCACCTTTACGTGTAGCCGCGTCATCGCCGAGTTGTACTATAACAAGAGCACCGGCATGTCACGCATCAACAAGTTTGGCGACTACAAGAAGGGACATTTTATCAACGAGAAGTTTGACGGCCTCAATTCATCCACTCTGGGTGTGGATGCGTTTTATGTGTTCAATCACAAGAAATATGCCCATGCCGCGGCTTACTGTTTCTCTAAGAATCAGTTGCGCAGTGCCGGTTCGTTTATTCTAGGTGTCCAGTATGCTGATCAAGACATGTCGATTGATCTCTCTTGTCTGCCCGAAGACATCAAGCCCTATAACCCGTGGGGCGACCGCGCTTTCAGGATACATCACTATGACTATGCAGTCAATGTGGGCTATGGCTACAACTGGGTGTTCCACCGCAACTGGCTGTTCAACATCTTGGCAACTCCGTCATTAGGGTTGAGACACACGGTCATTGATGATGTAGACAAGCCGCGCAACACGATGGCTTGCAACCTGCGTGGCCGCATGGCTTTGGTGCGCAACTGCGGCAACTTCTTTTACGGTGCGAACGCTACGTTCAACGGTTTCTTCTCTTGGAGTAACAAATTCACGATTTATAACCAGAATAACGATGTCACCATTGCGGCAGGACTGCGATTCTGATTTAGCTAAGAACAACATGTAATTGCGGTAACAATACCGCAAAAATGGATAAAAGAATATATTATGAGTGTAACAATATTGGGAATTGAATCATCGTGCGACGACACCTCAGCGGCTATTATACGCGATTGTGTCCTCATGTCTAATGTGATTGCTAGCCAAAAAGTTCATGAGGCCTATGGTGGGGTAGTGCCCGAACTAGCTTCGCGTGCCCATCAGCAGAATATTGTACCTGTGGTGAGCGAAGCCATCAGGCAGGCCGGTCTCACAAAGGACGACATTGATGCTATCGCCTTTACTCGTGGCCCAGGTCTCCCTGGTTCGCTGCATGTGGGCACTTCTTTTGCCAAGGGTCTATCACTTGCCCTTAATATTCCCCTCGTTGACGTTAACCACCTCCATGGTCACGTGCTCGCTCACTTCATCAAGGAGACTCCAGAGACTGTGGTTCCTGAGTTTCCCTATTTATGTCTACTCATCTCGGGCGGCAACTCGCAGATTATCAAGGTGAATTCGCCCAGTGATATGGAAATCCTGGGACAGACCATCGATGACGCTGCGGGGGAAGCCTTTGACAAGTGTGCTAAGGTGATGGGCCTCCCTTATCCGGGTGGACCCATCATAGACCGTCTGGCAGCTGAGGGCAACCCTGATGCTTTCAAGTTCTCAAAGCCACGCATTCAGGGTTATAACTATAGTTTTAGCGGACTCAAGACTTCATTTCTCTACACTCTGCGTGATGAGTTGAAGGTGAACCCCAATTTCATTGAGGAGAACAAGGCCGATTTGGCAGCATCGCTCCAGAAGACTATTATTGACATCCTCATGACTAAGTTCACTAAGGCTATCAAAGATACTGGCATCAAGACTATCGCCATTGGCGGCGGTGTGTCGGCCAACAGCGGAGTGCGTGCTGCTGTGGAGGAATATGCGCGCCGTCACCATCTTACGGCATTCATCCCCAAGCGCACCTTTACTACTGACAATGCTGCCATGATTGCCGTAGCTGGCCACTACCGTTTCCTTGACAAGCAGTACTGTGACATCACTGCACCTCCATTTGCACGTGTCATTATCTAAATAGTAAATAACAATATGAAATACAGTGTGATATGCATAGGTGACGAACTGCTTATAGGGCAGGTCACTGACACTAATTCGGGTTGGATTGCCCGTGAGTTGGTCCCCTATGGTTGGGAAGCCGCTTATGTAAAGATTATAGCTGATGATGCCAGCGACATCGCTGATGCAATTGACGAGGCGATGAATAAGACCGATGTCGTGCTCATGACTGGTGGCTTGGGTCCCACGAAAGACGATATTACCAAGGCAACGCTGTGCGACTACTTTGACGGCGAACTCGTCTATGATGAAGTTACAGCACAAAACGTATTAGAAGTGGTGCGCAAGCGCGGCATCAAGCTTAACGAGTACACCCGCCTGCAGGCAATGGTGCCCTCAACGTGCAGGGTCATCCAGAACCAAGTGGGCACCGCTTCCATCATGTGGTTTGAGCGCGATGGCAAGGTTCTGGTCTCAATGCCGGGTGTTCCACATGAGACTTGCACCATGATGCAGCGCGAGGTTATACCGCAGCTGCTCAACCATTTTAATGACGGGATGCACGTTGAACACCGCACCCTTGTCGTTTCTGGCATCATCGAGAGTGCTCTGGCAATGAAACTCGATGATTTTGAGTCACAACTCCCCGAATACCTCCACCTTGCTTATCTGCCCAAGGAAGGCATCATACGCTTGCGCCTTGACGGACATCATGGCGATGCAGCTTTACTTAAAACAGAAATGGATGCCGCCGTGGCCCAGCTGCACCAACTCTTGGGTTCGCTGATCATAGCCGACGGTGACAAACCACTCGCTGCCATCCTGGGTGATGCGTTGCGCGAGCGCCAACTCACCATGGCTAGTGCCGAGAGCTGCACAGGAGGTAACATTGCACACGAGATCACTCGCATAGCTGGCAGCAGTGAATACTTTACAGGTTCGGTAACATGCTATGATACAAAGGTCAAGATTAACCAACTTAAAGTGCCACAAGAGGTAGTTGATAAACACACCGTCGTGAGCCGGCCTGTAGTAGAGCAGATGGTACAGGGCGTGTGTGACCTGTTGGGTTGCGACTGCTCAGTGGCAACCAGTGGCGTGGCAGGCCCCGGCGGAGGCACCGAAGAAACTCCCGTGGGCACAGTGTGGATGGCTGCCAAAGTAAAGGATAGGGTAGTGAGCCAGGTCAAGCGTTTCCCCGGCGACCGCGACCGCGTCATCAACCGCGCCACCACCGAAGCAATGCTGTTATTACTCAACCTCCTAAAAAAAGAGTAAATCAAGTGATGATGGAGACGGAAAGAATCTTATTGCGACGGTGGCAGGAAAGCGATGCCTCTGCGTTGTTCAAGTATGCGTCCGACCCCGAGGTGGGCCCTCGTGCAGGCTGGCCTCCGCATAAATCGCTCGAAGAAAGTCTTGATGTGATAAAGAACATCTTCACAAACGAAACCACTTGGGCCATTGTCCTCAAAGAAACCGGTGAGGCAATAGGGACTATGGGCTATTTCACGCACGACACGAGCAATATCCCCATTGGTATAAACGACTGCGAGATAGGCTACTGGGTAGCACGCCCATACTGGAACCGAGGCATCTGCACCGAAGCATTGAAGCTCATGCTCGACTACTGCATCAACGTGAAGAAGTTTGAAGACATCTGGAGTGACCACTTCACCGGCAACCCCGCCTCAGGCCGAGTGATGCAAAAGTGCGGCTTCATCGACACCGGCCGCCTGAACCGCTGCAGCAATCTCCTAGGCGGCGACAAAGACCTAGTCAAGATAATGAAACTCGCTCGCTGATTTATTTTTAGACATAAGAACAAAAATTTTAAATTAAGAACATAAGAGTATTTCTTATTATTGCTGTCCGGTAAAACTTTTTTTAGTTGAAAAAATTAGGGCTGGTACTTATGCGAAGTATCAGCCCTTTTGATTATCTTTGTTTTCACCACAAAAACCTAAATAATCAATTATGGGCAAAGATAGCAATTTTACCGGACAGCCGGTGTATAGTCAGGTGTTAAAATTACTTGATCGTGAAAAAATCATGCAGATTAGCCGCGATACGGCGGGAAGCGAGGCCTATGTGAATCCTGACGGACTGGTGACCCATATTGACCAGAGAGTGCGCTTT
>JAKSLZ010000065.1 GCA_024400935.1 Muribaculaceae bacterium
TGCTGACCGCTCTTGTGGCAGCAGTAGCATTCAATAGCTGTTCGGTGGACAACGAACCGTTCATCACAGCAGGTGAGGATGACTACCCCCGCATCCTTAACACCGAGCTTGAGGAAACTTCTGGCGGCAAGCCTTCAAAGCTTCCTACTATCGACCGCACTCAGAATTTCACATTCGAGGCTATCGTAACTCCCACACAGTTCACTACAGTTAGTTGGTTCATCGACGGTGAGAAAGCTCACGATGGTAATAAGATTGACGTGCCCATGCTGGCAGGTGACTACGATGTTAAGATCGTGGCAACAACTACTAAGGGGCTCTCAACTTACCGCAACTGTACACTCAAGGTCGTTCCTCTCGAGGGTGACCCTGCTCTTGCAGCAGGTGCTAAGAACCACTGGTGCCAGATAGGCACTACCAAGGTTATGGCTGGTACCGACCTTGATGGTATCACCCAGGTATTCATCAACAACATCGAGTGTGTTGATGTAGTAGCAAGTGAAGACGGCACAAGCCTCTCATTTGATGTAACTCTCAAGGGTCTCTGTGGTCCCGGCGAATATCAGATGTCAGTCGTTAAGGACGGCGTAAGATATGGTATGGGCAAGGTTACCGTAAGCGAAGATCCCTTCAAAGAAGACACAGCAGAGAAGGTACTGTGGGAAGGCGACTGGCAGGTAACTTGGGACACTCCCTTCAAGGATCTTCAGGAGCAGGCTAAGGCATGGTTTGCCGACGGTACTTGGAAGGAAGGTACAACCATCCGCGTTTATGTAAACGGTAATGGTCAGGGTACTGTTGCCACTGCATGGTGGAACAACCCCTTCACTGGTATCGATGGTGAGGCCAACCGTGGCGACCTGCCCATCAACGGTGATACAAAATATCTTGAGTTTACATTCACCGACAAGTCTGAAGCTATGTTCAACAACCAGGATGGTATGTTCATCGTGGGTAACGGCTACAACATCTCAAAGATTACTATGCTGGTATCAGAGACAGTGGTTTGGGAAGGCAACTGGGTTGTAACTTGGGACACTCCCTTCAAAGAGCTCCAGAATCAGGCTAAGGATTTCTTTGCTAATGGTACTTGGAAAGAGGGCACTACACTGCTCGTGACAGCTCTTGGTAGCGAGGGCGGTCAGGGTACAGTTGCCACAGCATGGTGGAACAACCCCTTCACTGGTATTGATGGCGAAGCTAACCGTGGCGACATACCCTTCACCGAGGATAAAGTTTACGAGTTCATCTTCACCGACAAGTCAGCCGACCATATCTGCAATCAGGATGGTATGTTCCTCGTTGGTAACGGTTACACCATTACTAAGATTGCTTATAAGTAATTAAATCTCACTATAAAGGTTCTGGAAACCACACACAACGGTGGTTTCTAGAGCCTTTTTTAACTTTCAAACTTAGAAAAGTGGCTAAATTAAGCGAAAAAATAGGATATGCCCTGGGCGATGCCGCTGCCGGCGGTATTACCTGGAAGGTGATGTCTATTGTATTTCCTTTCTTCTTCACTAACGTGTTTGGGCTCTCGCTGGCCGATACTGCAGCGCTGATGCTCATTGCGCGTATGTTTGACGTGGTTACCGACCCCATCATGGGTTCTCTGGCCGACCGCACGCAGTCACGCTGGGGTACTTACCGTCCCTGGCTCATCATCGGTGCGATTCCCTTTGGTCTCATCTTTGCGCTGCTGCTCTACACCCCCGAGCTGGGTCCCGTGGGCAAGCGCGTGTGGGCTTACACCCTGTATCTGCTCATGATGGCCATCTACACCGCAGTTAACGTGCCCTACGGCTCGCTGCTGGGTGTGATGACTGAGGACGACAACGAGAAGAACCAGTTCTCATCGTTCCGCATGGTGGGAGCTTATGCTATGGGCTTCGTTACCCTGCTCTCGTTCCCCTATATCCAGAAGGCGATAGGCGGCACCGAGCAGCACCAGTATGCAGTCATTGGCGCCCTCTTTGGCGGTCTTGCTGCCGTGATGACTCTGGCATGCGGTCTCTTGACCCGCGAGCGTGTGAAAATGGTGCGTGCCGAGAAGTTCTCGTTCAAGCAGTTCGCTGACCTGTTCAAGAACAAGCCATGGCTCATCCTCACCTCGATAGGTATATGCACCAACTTCTTCAACGGTTTCCGTTATGCCGTTGCTGCTTATATCTTCCAGTACTGCATGGAGGGTGACATCACCGTGAACGGCCTCATCATCAACTACACCGTGTTTATGGCCTTTGGTGAGGTTACTTGCATGGTATTTGGTGGTCTGTCGCCCAAGTTCACCGAGTGGATGGGCTCAAAGCGCAAGGCATTCATGGTTTCTTCGATCATCTGCCTCGTGCTGTCAGTGGCATTCTTCTTCATCCCCATGGACAAGTCATCGATATGGCTGATGATTGTCCTGGTGGTGCTCACATCAGTGGGCGTGGGACTCTACTCACCGCTGTTGTGGTCGATGTATGCCGATGTTGCCGACTATGCTACCGAGACCTTCGGTACATCGTCGACCGGCCTCATCTTCTCGTCAGGCACAATGGCGCAGAAGTTTGGCGGCGCAGTATCAGGCTCGCTCATCGCCTTGCTGCTGGGTCTTGCCGGCGCCACAATGGTTGCCGACGCCATGGGCAACGAGAGTATCGACCCCAATTCTGTTACCGAGGGTGTAAAGACCATGATTTGGGCTATCTTCTCACTGTTCCCCGCAGTGATTGCCCTCGTCATGTGTGGACTTGTTTACATCTTCCCCATCAAGAAATGATATACTCATGAGTTAGTAATAAACGTAAAGATACAATGGGTTGCCCTTGTGGTGTAATCTTTGTATCTTTGCGTTTGTTTTTATTTTTATAATTATGAAAAGAATCTTTTTCCTCACTGTATTTATGGCAAGTATGTTTACCGCAGTCCAAGCGGCCGATGACATGGAGGCTCGCATTGATGAACTGCTCTCGCACATGACGCTCGAAGAGAAGGTGCGCCTGTGCTATGCCCAGAGCAAGTTCACAAGTCCCGGCGTCCCCCGTCTGGGTGTTCCCGAGGTTTATACCAGCGATGGCCCTCACGGCGTGCGCATGGAGATTAACTGGAACGACTGGAACCATGCCGGCTGGACCAACGACTCGTGCACGGCATTCCCAGCACTCACTTGCCTGGCAGCCACCTGGCAGCCCGAGCTGGCTCGCCTGTATGGCCGCAGCGTGGGCGAAGAAGCACGATACCGCAAAAAGACCGTTCTGCTGGGACCCGGCGTGAACCTGTATCGCACCCCGCTCAACGGTCGCAACTTTGAATACATGGGCGAGGACCCCCTGCTGGCCTCGAGCATGTGCGTGCCCTATATCCAGGGCCTGCAGAGCAACGGAGTGGCTTGCTGCGTCAAGCACTATGCCCTCAACGAGCAGGAAACATGGCGCGGACACGTCGACGTGCGTGTGAGCGACCGCGCACTCTATGAGTTATACCTGCGTCCCTTCCACGCTGCCGTGACCGAGGGCGGTGCATGGAGCCTCATGGGCAGCTACAACCAGTACCTAGACCAGCACGCGTCGCACAATGCCCGCCTGCTCAACGACATCCTCAAGGGTGAATGGCAGTGGGACGGCGCAGTCATCAGCGACTGGGGTGCTACACACAACACTCAGGAGGCCATCTTCAACGGCCTCGACCTGGAAATGGGAAGCTACACCGACGGCCTGTCGAGCGAGGCTCCCATCAACACTTATGACGACTATTACTTGGGACGCGCCTACCTTGAGAAATGCAAGCGCGGTGAGGTACCCGAGTCTATCATAAACGACAAGGCACGACGCATGCTGCGCCTTATTATGCGCACCGAGATGAGCGACCGCAAGGGTTATGGCTCAATCAACTCGCTCGAGCATGTGGCAGCTGCACGCGCCATTGCCCAGGAGGGCATCGTGCTCTTGAAGAACAACGGCATCCTGCCACTCGCTCCCGCAGCAGGTAAGAGAATCCTTGTGGTGGGCGAGAATGCTACACGCAGCCTGTGTGCCGGCGGTGGCTCGAGCGAACTCAAGCCCCGCGATGAGGTTTCACCCCTGCGAGGCATCAAGGAGCGATTCGGCGATTGTGAGATAGAGTATGCGCAGGGCTATGCATCGGGCCGTGCCATGTATGGCAACACTGACGAGATGCAGCAGGTCACCCTCGACTCGCTGCGCAACGAAGCTGTAGAGAAGGCCCGCCGTGCCGACGTGGTGATCTATGTGGGCGGTCTCAACAAGAACCACCAGCAGGACTGCGAGGGCGGCGATCGTCTGGGCTACAACCTGTCATACGGCCAGGACCGGCTTATCAGCGAACTTGCCAAGGCCAATCCCAACATCGTTGTGGTGATGGCTAGCGGCAATGCATACGCCATGCCGTGGCTCAGCGAGGTGCCGGCTCTGGTACAGTCATGGTACCTGGGCAGCGAGGCTGGCCATGCGATTGCCGATGTACTCTCGGGCGACGTCAACCCCTCGGGCAAGCTCCCCTTCACCATGGCCAAGCAACTCACTGACTATCCCGCCCACAAGATGGGCAGTGTGGGCTATCCCGGCGTGACTCCCGAGCTCCTCCCCCAACCCTATGGCGGCGAGGCCGGCAAGCCCATGAACAGCAAGGCTCTGCTCGATGCTGCCGTTAAGGGCTGGAAGGGCATCAGTTTCAGCACCGCACAGTGCGACGGCAAGAAGAAAAACGAGACCGAGGTCTACGGCGAGGATATCCTGCTGGGTTACCGCTGGATGGACTACTTCAAGACTCAGGTGCAGTTCCCCTTTGGCTACGGCATGAGCTACACCACATTTGAATATGGCAAACCCGCGATTGACGGCCGCACAGTGACCGTGACAGTGAAGAACACCGGCAAGGTGGCGGGCAAAGAGGTCGTTCAGTTCTATGTGGGCGACGACAAGGCATCGGTGCTGCGTCCCGTCAAGGAACTCAAGCACTTTGAGAAGATTGCACTCGCTCCCGGCGAGGAGAAAACCGTGACCTATACCGTCAAGGACGATGACCTCAAGTTCTTTGACGAGAACAAGCACGAGTGGGTGGCTGAGCCCGGCACATTCACAATCTATGTGGGCGCTTCGTCACGCGACATCAAGGGACAATTAAAACTAAACCTAAAATAAACAAAGATGAATTATATAAAGAAAGGCATTATGATTGCAGGAATAGGCCTGGCAGTAGCGGCATGCGGCACCACAAAGAATGCCGGCTCCACTGCCGAGATGTCAATTGAACGCCAAGTAGACGAACTATACAAGAGCATGACACTTGACGAACGTGTGGCCCAGCTACGCAGCATCTATGTAGGCAACCTCTACACCGACGGCAAGCTCGATGAAGCGAAGTGTCGCAAGGAGGTGGCTAACGGCATAGGACAGTTCTCGCAGTTTGCCATGGACCTGGGCAAAACTCCCGAGCAACAACGCG
This sequence comes from Muribaculaceae bacterium, assembly GCA_024400935.1. Taxonomy (GTDB): domain Bacteria; phylum Bacteroidota; class Bacteroidia; order Bacteroidales; family Muribaculaceae; genus Sodaliphilus. The sequence continues at coordinate 5,452 of JAKSLZ010000065.1, forward strand.
ATATCGTGGCCGAAGTGCAGCAATGGCTCATCAAGAATACGCCCCACTCTATCCCGGCAATTTTTCACGAGGAAGCTCTCACAGGCGTCAACTCGATGGATGCCACTGTATATCCTCAGCAGATAGGTCTGGCGTGCTCGTTCAACACTGAGCTGGCCGAGGTCAAGACCCGTCAAACCGGCAGCGCACTGCGCAAGATGGGCGGCTTGCTGGCACTCTCGCCCATGGTCGACGTGGTGCGCAACCCGTCGTTCAACCGTCTTGAGGAGTCATACGGCGAGGACGGCTACCTCACCACAGCTATGGGGCTTGCGTTTGTCAACGGCTTGCAGCATGGCGGCAACCTGCGCGAGGGCATAGGGGCCTGCACTAAGCACTTCCTGGGCTATGGCGGCAGTGGTGCCAGCAGCAACAAGAAAGAGGTGATGGAAGAGATTCTCATGCCTCACGAGGCCATCATGCGTCTTGCCGGCAGCCAAGCTCTCATGACAGGATATCACGAGATCGACGGCACCAAGTGCGTGGCAAACAAGTGGCTGCAGCAGGACATCCTGCGCAACTATGTGGGCTATGACGGACTCACCGTGAGCGACTATGGCTCAATAGACCAGGTGGGCGACGACCTCAGCGCCGTTGAGAAATGTGCCGCCGCATTCAATGCCGGCAACGAGGTGGACTTTCCACACGGCAACAACTACAGCCATTTGCCCGAAGCCCTCAAGATGGGTTTGGTCAAAGAAGCTGATCTGGAGAAGGCTGTGAAGCACGTGCTCACTCTCAAGGCATGCCTGGGCATGCTCGACAAGAATCCTGTGCTCTATGCCCAGGGCAATCTCAACTTTGACTCAAAAGAAGAACGCGAAACATCTTATAAGCTGGCAACACAGTCAATCGTGATGCTCAAGAATGATGGCATCCTGCCGCTGGCCGGAGCCAAGAAAGTGTTCCTCACCGGTCCCAACGCTAACACCATGTGGGCGATGGCCGGCGACTACACCTTCCAGGCGATGCACTACTTCTGGCACCGCAAGGAAGAGAGCCCGCTCCACCCCAAATATGTCTTCCTCAAGGAAGGTATGGAGAACCGCCTGCCTCAGGGCATGACCATGACCTACTCTCGTGGCTGTGACTGGACCGAGGTACCCGAGACCGTGATGGAAGTGGGCGGTGATCCCCGCGTGGCTGCACAGAAGAAGATTGACGAGCGCATGGTCAAGCACCATGAGGCTGCCAACTGGGACGAAGCCCTAACAATGGCAGCCCAGAGCGACATCATCGTGGCGGCTATGGGCGAGAATGTGATGCTCAGCGGTGAGAACCGCGACCGCACTCACGGTCGTCTGCCCGGGCGTCAGGAGGAATATATCAACGCCCTCGTTGCCACCGGCAAGCCCGTGGTTCTTGTTGTATTTGGCGGTCGAGCACAGGTACTCACTAACATTGCCCACAAGTGTGCCGCCATTGTCCAGGCTTGGTATCCCGGCGAGGAAGGCGGTAATGCTGTTGCCGATCTTCTCTATGGCAACGTGAACCCCTCAGGCAAACTCAGCGTCTCTTATCCCGCAGTAGAACTCAACGAGCCCATCTGCTACAACTATGGCCTTGACGGCGATGACCGCATCGCATGGCCATTTGGTTATGGTCTGAGTTATACATCATTCAACTACAGCAACCTCAAGATGGACAAGGCGGTTGCAACCAGCGCCAAGGCATTTGATGTAACCTTTGAAGTAAAGAATACTGGCAAAGTGGCTGGCGACGAGGTTGTACAGCTCTATGTGTCTCCCCTCGACCGCTCGGCTAAGCTCAAGCCCATCCAGCTCCAGGGCTTTGCCCGCGTGAGCCTCAAGCCCGGCGAGAGCAAGACGGTGACCATCACAATGCACCCCGAGCAACTGGGTTACTTTGCGGGCGGCCACTGGGCCATCGACCCCGGACGCTACATGATTAAGGTGGGCGCATCCTCACAGGACATACGCCTCGAGCAAGAAATCAACCTCACCGGCAACCAGCACGAGAAGCCCCTGCGCGAGCACTACCTGAGCACGGTAAAGGTAAAGGGTTAAAAGGTTAAAAGGTTAACGGGTTAAAAGGTTAACGGGTTAATGGGTTAAAAGGAATGAGTTAAGTTTTATCATTGCTATCCAGGCTATAAAGGCTATCCAGGCTATAAAGGCTATAAAGGCTATAAAGGCTATCCAGGCTATAAAAAACTATAAAATGAAAAAGATATTACTCTCGGCACTCTTGACGGCCTCGCTCATGGCTGGGGCCCAGACTGTCATTGACATCAACACTAAGAAACCGGGCAGCGACATTGCCCCCACAATGTATGGAGTCTTCTTTGAGGACATCAACTATGGTGCTGACGGCGGTCTCTATGCCGAACTGATAAAGAACCGCTCGTTTGAGTATCCGCAGGCGCTCATGGGATGGAACACCATTGGCGGCGTGGAGGTGAAGGATGACGGCCCGTTTGACCGTTGCCCACACTACGTGCGCCTCTCATTCAGCGGCAAGCGCGACAAGGCCACAGGACTTGAAAACCGCGGCCATCTGGGCATGTCGCTGCTTGGCAAGGAGAAATACCGTTTCTCGCTGTGGGCTCGCGTGCCCCAGGGTGGTGAAGGCAATCTCACCGTGGTTCTGCGCAACCTGGGCAGCCAGGAGGAAAACTTTGCTGTTGCCGAGCAAAAAATCACCGTCGCAGGCAACGAATGGAAAAAATACACAGTCGAACTGACCGCCCCCGACTATGATGTAGAAAAGGCGTCGCTGGCACTGTGGCTCAACGGCAACAATGCCGTGGACGTGGAGCATGTGAGCCTCTTCCCCGTTGACACTTGGAAAGGCCACGAGAACGGACTGCGCCGCGACCTGGCTCAGGCCCTTGCCGACCTCAAGCCCGGCGTGATGCGGTTCCCCGGCGGCTGCATCGTTGAGGGTGCTACGCTCGACACACGCTACAACTGGAAAAACAGCGTTGGTCCCGTTGAGAACCGCCCATTGAACGAAACTCGCTGGAACTATGGACGCGAGCGCTCGCACATGGATTATTACCAGAGCTACGGACTCGGTTTCTTCGAGTTCTTCCAGTTCTGCGAGGAGATAGGCGCCCAGCCGCTGCCCGTGCTCAGTTGCGGCATGGCTTGCCAGTTTAACAACGACATTACCAAGGCCGGCGACTGGCTGGCACAGGGCGATAGCCTCAAAGAATTCATCCAGGACGCAATAGACCTCATCGAGTTCTGCAACGGTGATCCCGCAACGAGCAAGTGGGCACAGGTGCGCGCCCAGATGGGTCATCCCGCTCCTTTCGGTCTCAAGTACTTAGGCATAGGCAACGAGCAGTGGGGCGAGTATTATGCTCCCATGCTCAAGGCGTTCATGGAGCCCATTCGCAAGCAATACCCCGAGATTCAGATTATCGGCTCGGCTGGTCCCTGGCCCGACGGCAAGGAGTATGACGAGATGTGGCCGCTCATGCGTGAGGCCAAGGTCGACCTTGTGGACGAGCATTTCTATAAGAACGAGGAGTTCTTCCTCTCGCAGGCTCATCGCTACGACAAGTTCCCCCGCAAGGGTCCCAAGGTGTTTGCTGGCGAATATGCTTGCCACGGCACTGGCAAGAAGTGGAACCGCTTCTACTCATCGATATGCGAGGCAGCCTTGATGACGGGTCTAGAGCGCAATGCCGACGTGGTGCGCATGGCGACCTACGCACCGCTGTTTGCCCACATCGACGGCTGGCAGTGGCGCCCTGACATGATTTGGTTTGACAATCTGCGCTCGGTGCGCACTTCGTCTTACCTCGTTCAGCAGCTCTTTGCCACTAACCGCGGCACCCACGTGCTGCCCACCACCTGCTCCGACGGCGACATATATGCTAGCGCAGTGCTCGACAAGGACGACAACGGCGCAATAATCGTCAAGGTGGTCAATGCCGGTGCAAGCGATGCACAGGTGACCATCAATCTCAAGGGCCTCAAGGGCGACCACGAGATGACAAGCACAACACTTGCCGCCTGCAATATCACAAGCATGGAGAACGTGAACTACGGCAAGGTGGCCGATGTGCTCGACAGCGACAATTCACTCGCCCACCCCGATAATGTTGCACCTGTAGTAAACACAACCACAGTTACTTGTCCTGCAGTTACAATAAACGCCCCCGCACGCTCGTTAACTGTTTATAGAATAAAATAACAGTGTGCCCGGCCACTTTTGGCCGGGAATAATCTTGAATATATAAACAACTAAAAATAATATGAAGAAATTACTCATCATCTCAGCGCTGGCGCTCTCGTTCACAGCCGCCAGTGCACAGGCTATCAAGCAAGACCCGCAGGTCGAGGCTCAAGTCGAGGCATTGCTCTCAAAGATGACCCTCGCCGACAAGGTGGGCCAGATGTGCGAACTCACCATCGACAAGGTAGCCCAGAAGTCAAGTGACGACCACGTCATCAGTAACAAATCTATGCAGAGCCTTGCAGGCGGCATGCTCTCGGCCGAGAAGGTCAACGAGGCATTCACTACCTATCGCGTGGGCTCTATCCTCAACGTACCCGAAGGCATTGCACAGACACCCAAGGTGTGGGCCGACGTGATACGCACCCTCAACAGCGCCAGCGAGTTCCAGTGTGGCGTGCCCGAGCTGTATGGTGTGGATGAGATTCACGGCGCGAGCTATGTGTGGGGCGCAACACTGTTCCCGCAGGAAGTGAGCCAGGGTGCATCTTTCAACAAGAATATCCCTTACCGCATCGGCCAAATCACAGCCTATGAGAGCCGTGCAAGCCTCATCCCCTGGGTGTATTCGCCCGTGATGGACGTGGCACGCTCACCGCTGTGGTCACGCATGTGGGAAAGCTTTGGCGAGGACTGGCACGTTAACGCCATCATGGCAAGCCAGCTCACCCGTGGCCTTCAGGGCGACGATCCCAACCACCTGGGCATGAACAATGTGGCAGCCTGCCTCAAGCACTACATGGCTTATGGCGCAGTCATCAGCGGCAAGGACCGCACTCCCTCGAGCGTGACTTATCGCGAGATGATGGAGAAATATTTCCAGCCTTTCCGCGCTTGTATCGAGGCCGGTGCTCTGAGCCTTATGGTTAACTCGGGCAACAACAGCGGCATGCCTTTCCATGCTAACCACAAGCTGCTCACCGAGTGGGCAAAGGAAGGCCTCAACTGGGACGGTATGATTGTTACCGACTGGGCCGACATCGACAACCTGTGGAAGCGTGACCACGTGGCAGCCAACAAGAAGGATGCCATCTGCATGGCCATCAATGCCGGTATCGACATGACTATGGACCCCTACTCTACCGACTTCTGCACACTGCTCACCGATCTCGTAAACGAAGGCCGCGTGCCCATGTCGCGCATCGACGACGCTGTGCGCCGCATCCTGCGCCTCAAGGTTCGCATCGGTCTCATGGACCGCAGCACTTGGGATATCCCCTACGAGCGCGTTAAGGGCATGAAGAAGAAAGACAAGACTCTCACCGAGATGTACCCCGACTTTGGCAGCGACAAGTTTGCCCAGGAGGCCACCAGCATGGCCGAGGAGTGCATGGTTCTGCTCAAGAACAAGGACAACATCCTGCCCTTGAAGCAAGGTACTAAGCTGTTTGTTTGCGGTCCCAATGCCGACAACTTCCGCCCCATGAACGGTGGCTGGTCTTACACCTGGCAGGGCAACATGACCGACAGTGTGTGCCGTGCAATAGGCAAATACAACACCTTCTACACTGCGCTGGCCAATAAGTTTGGCAAGGACAACGTTGAGTTCAGCGAGATGGTAAAGTATGACATGACTCCCGAGATGTGGCGCAACGACATGCAGGTGCCCGAACTCCTCATCGAGGACGGCAACCGCACCATCGACAAGATACTCCGCTCTGACGTCATCGTGGCGTGCATCGGTGAGAATTCTTACTGCGAGACCGTGGGCAACATCGATGACCTCACCCTGTCGCAAAACCAGCTCGACATGGTTAAGTCTCTGGCACAGTATGGCAAGCCCATCATCCTCGTGCTCAACGAGGGCCGTCCCCGCATCATTGCCGACATCGAGCCCATGGCAAGCGCTGTGGTTCACACATTCCTGCCCAGCAACTACGGCGGTGACGCGCTGGCCAATCTTCTCGCCGGCGACGCCAACTTCTCTGGCCGTCTGCCTTACACTTATCCCAAGTACCACGGCTCGTTCATCACTTATGACTGCAAGCCCGCCGAGTTTGTAGAGACAATGGAAGGTGCCTACAACTATGAGGCGCACACCGTTGTACAGTGGCCCTTCGGTTATGGCTTGAGCTACAGCGACGTGAAGTACTCTAACTTCAAACTCACTCACCAGCCCGCAACCACAGGAACCGCGGTAGCAACTTGCGGCTTCAGCCCTGCAACAGCAGCCGGTCCGCAGTATGCCGAGGGCGACATGCTCACCTTCACGGTTGACGTTACCAACAACAGCAACCGAGCAGTCAAAGAGCCCGTGCTGCTCTTCGTAAGCGACCTCGTGGCAACCCTCACTCCCGACGTGAAGCGCCTGCGTGCATTTGACAAGGTAGACCTCGCACCCGGTGAGACCAAGACCGTTACCTTCAAGGTAGCACCCAGCGACCTGTCATACGTCAACGAAGACATGCAGTGGATCCTCGAGCCCGGCCAGTTCAGCGCCACCTGCGGCAACGAGTCAGTAACCTTCGAGCTCAAGTAACAAGCAAGAGATAGGTTATCGTTAAATATAAAGATAGATTTATTAGAAAAATACCACTTTAAAGTGGTATTTTTCTTGTTTATATTATAATTATTATGTATTTTTGCACCCAAAATCAACTATATGGATGAGAATAATATCACATTAGAGGACGTTAACCGCTTTCTTGAGCAATTCAGGGTCAAGGCAAGTGTTTTCGGTATTATTTATCGAATACGTGATAAGAACGAGAACACACTCTTCAAGCTTGGAATTTCTGCTGTGATGAGAGAGAAAATTGTTCTTTCGCTTGATGGAATTGATTTTAGCCATACTACCCTTGGTGATGCGTTTGACGAAGGTGATTTACTTTGGGTTTTTGGCAAGGATTACAAAGGAACCGAATTATATATCAAAATAACAATTATCAATCAAGGTCGCTGTTTATGCGTTTCGTTCCACGAAGCTGAACACCCTATTGTATATCCATTTAAGAGAAAGGAGGATTGATTATGAGAAGCCCGTTTGCCGATTGCGAAGCGCGTCTGATGCAAGAAAATCGTGTGGTTAAATTCCGCGGCGAGGAATATTGCTATACCTATTCCTATTATGAGTGTGAAAAGACCAAAGAAAAATTCTCTACTACAGCACTCGACGAGGAAAATGTGCAGCAAGTTTATAAGCAATACCGAGAGAAGTACAAGATACCAAGTTCTCAAGAAATTGAGGAGCTAAAAATTAAATACGGCGTTTCGGCCGCACGTTTGGGGTTGATTCTGGGTTTTGGGGAAAACCAAATCAGCAATTATATAGATGGAGAAGTCCCCAGTCGTGCAAATGGCAAAACTCTCTCAGCTATTATGGATGTGCATGTCTTTGAGCGGTATCTGGATCTTGCTAAAAATCAATTAAAGGAAAGCGTGTATTCCAAATTAAAGAAAAGGGTGTTAGAGTTATATTCAATTGAACATTGTGCTGTTGCCGAAGACAAGACCGACTATGGCAACAATAACCTTTGAGCTTAAGTAACGAGCATAGATATATCCCTCATCAACAACAAAGGCAGAGGAAATCCTCTGCCTTTGTTGTGTTGAGTTGAGTTCTGTTGTCTGAGGCACTGCCACATAATACTCAACAAGCACTGCCTCAGAACACTCAACAATCACTGCCTCAGAATACTCAACAATCATCACCTCACGATCACTTTGCTGTGTTCCTGGCTGTGGCCGGTTGTGAGGGTGACGATGTAGATGCCGGGGGTGGCTTCAAGGGCGGGTAGTGTCACCTCGTTGATACCCTGGGTGAGCATCACTGCCTTTGCTGCTATCTGCATGCCGGTGGTTGACCACAGTTCTACCCTTGCGGGCTCGCTGCGCTCAGCTGTGTAGCGTGCCACAACGCAACCGTCGGCCACGGTAGCAGTAAGGCGGCCGTTAGACGATGTGGTAACATCATTGATGCTTGAATGTCCTGTGGGCGGATAATAGGCCTTGAAGTTGCGCAACGGCAGCACTTTGCCTGTGCCGCTCACTGTGTTGAGGCCAAACTTAATAGCTAACAGGCTGAGAGGATAGCGCTCTACGCCGAAGGGGATGCTGTCTTCTTGGAAACGGGTCATGAACACACCGTTGTGAGTGTCCTTGGCATCAACTTGCACGTTGAATGCTGTGCCCTGGTTGTCGCGCATCATGAAGGTCATGTTGGTAACCAAGCCCTCAGGGTCAGTCAGTTCGATACCCAGCGAGTCAGGAAGGCTGTAGAGACGCTTGTTCATGGTGAGTTTAATATAAGGAGCGCGCGATGAAGTCTTGTCGAAGCACAGTTCAGCATTGCTGTTGAGAGAGATGTTTGTAGCACCCGACTTTGCCACGTCAAAGTGGCTGATATCGGTCATCTCATCGATGACAATCTCTTCGGGAGCGATTTCTACAGTCGCTTCAATGTCCAGCGAGATGCCTGCGTGCTCACCATGCAGCGAAGCCACGCCGTTGTTGTGGCCCACGATGCATCCGTTCTCGATTGTTGCCACGTCATCGTCGGTCGATGTCCACGCAAATGCCGTTGGGTCAAGGGCAAACTTGCCGTCGGCCGACTCGCCGTAGATCTGAACCAAAGGCTTGCGCACTGCATCCACGAGATATTTGTCATATACTGAGTAGATTGTGTCGGCTGCCTGCAGCTTCACGGGCAGTTCGGCTGTAAAACCGTCTTTAGTGGCGATAATCTTGCCCTCAACGGCCTTTGCGCCCGAGTGGAACATTGCATCGGCATCTACATAGCCCAGTTCGGCCGGCTCGCAGGTGAAGGTGCATCCCTTGATGTCCTTGTCGAGGATCTCGTCATACTGGTTGTAGCCCATCACGCGCAGCGGGGTGAGCGAGATGACTGTGGGGCCTATCTCCTCCTTGCTGAAGGCGAGGTGATGCATATCGTTGTCGGTGGGAGCGAGTGACACAGCGATGAGGGCGTCCTTGACGGGGCGCACTGCACCGCGCCCGGGCACATTGAGCATCTCAGCGTCCATGCAGATGGTTGCCGAGCCGCCGCTGTCAAAGTTCACCACATCCCAAGCTCCGTGCAGCACCATCCAGCTTGCCAGTTCAACGCAGTCGACAGCCTGGCTTGCTGTTGACATCTCGGTAGTCACGATATACAGCTTGGTCTTGTCCTGCGAAATACCCGCCATTACGCGCGATGATTTCTCATACTCGCGGCCGTTCTCAAAGTCGTTGTACTCGCCATCGTGGAACTTGCCGTCGTGCACTATGCTGGGATAACCGTGGAAGCCGTTGATGATGTCGGCAGGCGCAGTGCGTCCCCAGGCGTTGCTGGTGAAGCGCTGTGTCACGGTGATGACATCGCCAGCCTTCACATGACCGTCCCATGCATGGCGCTTGCTGCCGCGCAACAGGATTACGTCATTGGTGGCCGACGTCTGCAATGGACTTTCAGACACCTCAAGCACCTTGCAACGAATATCCTTGCCGTTGACCGTCCACTCGTCCATGGCTTGCACGCTGATGTAGAGGCCGTCGTCGCCTATGGTGCGAGAGTTGAAGGTGTTGAAATACACGCAGTCGCCCTCGGTGCCCCATGCGCTGCTGTTGAAGTAGTCGATGTTGACTACTGTGCCGTCGGCAGCGGTGAGATGCAGGTCCATCGCGGGATAGAACACCTCGGCCTTCTTGTCCTTGGAAATGCCCAGCATAGAGCGTCCCCAGGGGGTGCGCGTCATCTGGCCGTTAGAGATGTTGTTGCCTATGTTCATGCCGCCGTCATAACTGAAGAAGTCGTGGTTCCATGCCAGCTTCACATGATGACCCTCGCGCGAATTCTCGTTGTAGAACGTGGGCAAGTCCCAGCGTGCCACGTCGGGCACACTGTTGCGGCTCTCCACCTGCTCCACCTTGTTGTGGGGGTTGCTCAGGTCAATCTCGGCAAACCACAGGATGAGCGGTTTCTCGCGGAAGAGCAACTTCTGGTAGTGGATACCTGGTCCCACCATATAGGACTCGGCAATCTCGGCGCGTCCCCAGTCGGGTTCCTTGACCTCGTCAATAGCGAGTGAT
>JAKSLZ010000066.1 GCA_024400935.1 Muribaculaceae bacterium
CACAATGTGGGTCATGGCATGGGGTGCAGGCCGAAGCTCGCTTCGAGACGGCATCCCACGCCATGACCCACACTCAGGATCCTGCTGAGCGTTATCTACTATGACATTTTCCTTTTAACCCAGAAAGTGCATTAGGGCAAGGCCTGCTTATGGCACCTTTATCCCAGCAACCGAAAAATCCTCAGAGCCCCTTTTACTGATCCTGGGTACACAAAAAAAGAATGCGCCGCTCGTGCAACACATTCCATTCAATGTCAAGTTGTGCGCCTGATAGGACTCGAACCTACACAACTTGCGTTACTAGATCCTAAGTCTAGCGCGTCTACCAATTTCGCCACAGGCGCTTTTTGCGGTGCAAAGTTACGAAAAATATCGAAAACACGAAACAATTTATAAAAATATTCACTACCTTTGCCCTATGCTTAGCACAAGTGGCGGCTCTGGCACCGGTGCAAGCACACATTATTAATAATATATAGACATTGAGCTCTCTGCCCACGCGACATCACCGCCGGGGCTGCGGGCATGACTTGAGACATGAAGAAGATAGGCATCATCAGCGACACTCACTCGTGGTGGGACGACAGGTACACGCAGTACTTTGCCGACTGCGACGAGGTGTGGCACGCCGGCGACATAGGCAGCGAGGCTGTCATCAACCGGCTGGAAGAGACCGTACCGGTGGTGCGCGCCGTCTATGGCAATGCCGACGGTGGCGTGCTGCGCAAGCGCTTCAAGGAGATGGAGATTTTTACCACCGAGGGGGTCAAGGTCGTGCTCACGCACATAGGAGGATACCCGGGCAAGTACGCACCGGGAATGCGCAGCCGCCTGCAGCTGTCGCAGCCCAAGGTCATGGTGTGCGGCCACAGCCACATCCTCAAGGTGATGCCCGACCGCTCGCTGGGCGTGCTGGTGGTGAATCCCGGTGCTGCCGGACGCCAAGGCTGGCAACGGGTGCGCACGCTGCTCACCCTCACCCTGGACCAGGGCAACGTGACGCACTGCCAGGTAATCGAGCTGGGCGACGACAAGAAAAACATTCAAGGACAAATCATTTAAAACCATACACTCTGATGAAACGCATTACTCTTTACATAGCGATTGTTGCCGCGGCACTGACGATGTCGCTCACCGCATGCCACAGCAACGAGAACAACTACAGGCAGGCCTATGACAAGGCCATGGACAAGTACAGGGACGGCATAGGCGCCGAGGCCTATGAGGCGATCCAGACCGAGAGGGTACGCGCCACCCACGAGATCAACGGTGACAGCGTGAGGATGCTGCGCATGTATGCCAACGTGTATGACGACAGCGTGAAGGTGGCTCACCCCTACAACATCGTCGTGGCCGAGTTCAAGCAGTCGTTCAATGCCAAGAGCTACCGCAACCGCCTGCGCAACGAGGAGGGATTCCCAAGCTATCTCCTGTATGGCGGCCCCGAGAAGAAATACTTTGTGGTGATCAAGGGCTTTGACACCAAGGAAGATGCCGCCGCATTCCTCAAGGACCTCGACAAGACGGTAAAAATCAAGACGCTCGTTCCGCGGCCATGGATTCTCAACAAGATTTAACCACGGCTTTAAGCATTCTTAATATATGGATCTGAACCTTCCGCGCCGCATCGATGGCGCACAACCCGAAACACTGCACGACACCCGCCAGATAACCATCATAGGCGCCAACGGCTCGGGCAAGAGCCGATTTTGCGACGCGCTGGTAAAAGAATATGGCAACAAGGCCTACCGCATATCGGCCCTGCGGGCCATGTACCCCGCACGCAGGCAGCGAGAGATACTGCCCGGCTCTATCGACGACCTTTTCATGCGCATCAACGAGGCCAACCCGCTGTTGAAGAACTCGGCCAACAACGAGTTTGACAAACTGTCTTACATCATGATCACCGACGAGTTCCACCAGCTGCTCAGCTACAAGACCCACCGCATGATGCAGGACGACGTGGAGTTTCCCAAGACCAAGCTCGATACCGTGGTCAAGGTGTGGCAGACCGTGTTCCCCAAGAACAAGATACTGCGCGAGAACGGCAAGCTCATGTTCAGCAACGACGCCGGCAACGACAAGTTCACGGCAGTGAGGCTGAGCGACGGCGAGAAGGCTGTGCTCTACCACATTGCGGCTGTGCTCTATGCCATGCCCGATGCCGCCATCATCGTTGACGACCCCGAGATATTCATCCACCACAGCACCATGCTCACGCTGTGGAACGCCATCGAGGAGATGCGCCCCGACTGCACCTTCATCTACAACACGCACGACGTGGAGTTTGCATCGTCGCGCGTCAACAACCACTGCATCTGGGTCAAGTCGTTTGACCCTGCGGCACATGCATGGGACTATGAGGTGATGCCGTCAAGCAACAATCTGGACGACGCCCTCTACTACGACATCCTGGGCAGCCGCAAGCCCGTGCTCTTCATCGAGGGCGACGAGACCCACAGCATCGACTCCAAGCTCTACCCGCTCATCTTCCCTGACCACGTGGTCAAGCCGCTGGGCAGCTGCAACAAAGTCATCGAGGTGGTGCGCTCCTTTGGCGACATGCACAAGTTCCACCACATCGACAGCCGGGGCATCGTGGACCGCGACCGGCGCACCGATCAGGAAGTGGCCTACCTGCGCAAGAAGAACATCCTGGTGCCCGAGGTGGCCGAGGTCGAGAACATATTCCTGCTCGAGGCCGTGATGCGCGGCGTGGCTCGTTACAAGCACCGCAACGAGGCAGCGGTGATAGGCCGTGTCAAGGAGCGTGTGTTCCGCACCTTTGAGTCCATGCTCAAGCAACAGGCACTGCAACACGTGCGCCACCGCGTCAAGCACGACGTGGAGGTGCGCATCGACATGAAGTTCCGCACCATCAACGCTCTGGAAGACCACATGATGGACCTGGTCAACGAGCTCAATCCGCGCGGAGTCTATGAGGACACCTGCCGCCGCTTCCACACACTGCTGCACGAGGGCGACTACCAGGGCATCCTCAAGGTGTTCAACCACAAGCCTCTGCTGGGCGACTCGGGCGTGGCCGAACTGCTGGGCTACAAGAGCCTGGACGACTACATGCGCGGCGTGCTGGGCATCCTCAAGAGCGACGGACCGCTGTCAAGGGCCATGCGTGAGGGCATCAAAGCCGTCATCGAAGTACCCGCCGAGGACACCCCTAAGGGCTGAAACGCATAATTACTGAAAAAATAACAGTACATCAGCGGGAAGGTAACTATTCAGCAATGGTAATATCTCGCGCAGAACTCGCGAAATAACTGGAAGAAATTTATCAAAATCAGAAGAAATTATTTCACCACCTAATATTATGCAAATGAATTATCCCGCTTTTATCTGCGTTGTCTGCGAGTTCTGCGCGAGATAATCCCCATTGGTGTATAGTTACAGTGGGATGTTGCGTTAACACTCAGCAATATCTTCCTTTCAGACTAAAATAAAAACAAAAAAAACTGCGTGATCTGCGTGACCGGTGCAAGATTATCCTCTTGCTGAGATGTTACTGCTAAAAAAATAAAAATTAAAAAAAGAGCAAAAAAACCGCTAACTATTTTGGCATCACGCAAAAAATAGGTATCTTTGCGTGTTTATTTGGCTAAAATTCACTCAATTTAAGAAAATAAATAAAAAAAATTATAGATAAATGGCAGTATTAGAGAAAATTAGGCAAAGAAAGAAAATTCTTGCCATCGTGATTGGCGGCGCGCTTCTCGCGTTTATCGTAGAGGTAGCAGTCGAGGCTCTTGGCCGTAACGCCGGTAACAGCACCGCCGCTAAGGTAGGTAGCGAGAAAATTGACATCATGGACTTCCAGAAGGAAGTAGAGAAAGCTGCTGCAGCCGACCAGAACAACCCCCAGGGTCAGGTCGACCAGGCTGTACGCCAGCAGCAGGTATTGGAACAGATGATCAGCGACAAGCTGCTCGAGAAGGAGTATGCTGAGGTTGGCATCGGTGTTTCTGACACAGAGATCAGCGAGCTCATGATCGGTAAGAACGCCGCTCCCGCTGTAAGCCAGATGGCACAGCAGGTGGGTGCCGAGAGCCCTGCACAGCTCTACGAGTTCATCTCTAACCCCGGCAAGTTTGGTGCTGACCCCAACCAGGTGCTCCAGCTCAAGGCTCAGTGGGAAGAACTCAAGGACAACATCACTAAGCAGTACAAGATGGCTAAGCTCCAGACTCTCGTCGCTGGCGGCCTCCAGGCTAACGACCTCGACCGCGCCCAGATGATGGAAGACGAGTCTACCATCAGCCACATCGCTTTTGTTAAGAAGGAATTCGCTTCTCTGGCCGACGACAAGTATCCCGTTAGCGATGCTGAACTCAAGGCTCAGTGGGAGAAGGACAAGAACCTCTTTGCTATCGAAGAGGAAAACCGTGCTATCCACTTCATCGCAGTTAGCGTAGATCCCGACCAGACCGACAAGAACGAGGCTCAGAAGATTGCCGACAAGGCTTATGCCGCTCTGCAGAAGGGCCGTGGCATCGACTCTGTTCGCCTGCTCGGCACAGTGAAGATTGACACAGCTAAGGTTGAGGCAAGCAAGGTTCCCGCTAACCTCAAGGACTTCCTCACCGGCTCAGCAATTGGTTCAGTAAAGAAGGACGAAACTCAGACTCCCGGCAACTATGTAATGTACAAGCTCATGAACCAGGAGAGCTCAATCGACTCTGTTAAGGTTACATTTGTAGCAGTTCCCGGCAAGAAGAGCGCACAGGACAGCGCACTGGCTATGCTCAACGGCGGCAAGACCATCGACGAGGTAGCTAAGGCTATTAAGGGCGCACAGGGACAGGCCGACCAGTGGATCCAGGTTGCTAGCTATCCCGACTCTATCAAGTCAAAGATCACAGGTGCAGGTTCAGAGTTCTTCTCACTCATCTCTAACGAACAGGGCGCTCAGCTCATGAAGGTCGTAGAAAAGAAGGCTCCCGTTACCTTCTACACCTATGCAACTGTTAGCCACGAGGCTTATGCAAGCACTCGCACAAGCGACAACCTGCGCAACAAGCTCCAGAAGTATATCAACAAGAACAAGACCGCTGCTGACTTCGCTAAGAACGCTGCTGCAGCCGGCTACCAGGCTATCGAGATCACAGTGGGCGAGAACACTCCCCAGCTGGGCACTAACCCCTACCAGGGCATCAAGGACAGCCGCAAGGCCATCAAGTGGGCGTTTGAGAACAAGAAGGGCGAGGTTTCTCCCATCTTCACTGACAACAACGACTACCTCATCGTAGTAGCTATCGACGATGTATATGACGGCGACTACCTGCCCGTTACCGCTAAGACCGTTAAGGAGCAGCTCACCGCTAAGGTGCGCAACGCCAAGAAGGGCGATGCTCTCGAGGCTCAGTACAAGGGCAAGGCTAAGAACGTAGCTGAATATGCTAAGCTCATGGGTGTTCAGAGCGACTCAACCCAGGTAATCTTTGCAAGCGACAACACCGCTAAGCTCGAGAACGAGCGCGGTATCATCGGTCGCGTAGCTGCCGCTAAGCAGGGCACTACAGGCTTCTACAAGGGTGAGAATGGCGTATATGCATTTGAGGTAACTAAGGTAGAAAAGAGCGCTCGCAAGCCTTCTAAGGAAGAGCTCAACAACCGCTTCGCTCAGAGCCGCGGTGCAGCTATCTTCTCTAACCCCCAGGGCATGATTGCAGTGCTGGGTAAGGCAACCAAGGTTAAACGCGACCTCATCAAGTTCTATTGATAAACCATCACAATAGATAACTGCAAGCCCTGCCGTCAACACAACGGCAGGGCTTTTTATATGCACCGACAACTTGCACCGACAACATGCCCACATGCTCACAAATGTGGCCAAACGAGAAACAGAGACAGAGTAGCTTGGTTTACTCCCCCACGCTGATCTCTATTTAGAAACATTAGTGTCCGGTTAAAGAAAATATTTTATCTTTAACCCAGAAAGTGCATTAGGGCATGGATAAGATTCAAATTATCATTATGTCAGGATTTGGGCTATATGGAATGAGCATAGGGGTTCCCATGTGAGCGAAAGATAGCCAAAATCATGCCCATGAGAAGCAAAATATTGCCATTTGCTCCTAATGAACTTTCTGGGTTTAATTTAATTGCTTCGCATAGAAAATGGCTTGCTCCGCAAGCAAAATGGAATTACCTGACAGATAGAGTGTTTTTATTTTGTGGACGGAGTCCGCCATTTAAGGGAGGTTCGCCACTCGCGGCACGGGCTTCGCCCACTCACCGCTGCTCACTCCCTTGAGCACGGTTTATTGGCGCCAGCCATAAACCCAAAAGAAATCATTTTCTTTTTTTTCTACACCACCTAGCCTCATTTCTGTCAAAGGACTACAGGTGGCTGTGTTATAGGGTGTTGTGGCTTATGTTGTAAATTTTACCGGACAGCAATATCGCTTTATCTTACTCGTTGGCTTCGTTATATTGCTCGTCGCTAACGGGTTCGAGCCACTCATTGCTTTCAGGGTCACTCACATGGACATGGCTTGCAAGATGCTGGAACCAAGAGCCCTTTGTTGCTCCGTGCCAATGTTTTACGCCTTCAGGAATGTCGATGATATCACCAGCATGGAGACGGATGGCATTTTTCCCCCACTCTTGATAAATGCCCTCACCGCTCACGCAGATCAGAATCTGGTGCGCTCCGTGATGGATATGCCAGTTATTGCGGCAGCCCGGTTCGAATGTCACATTTGCGTAGCTCTGAATAGCCTCTTCACCTTCTGCAAGGTTCTTAGGCTTAATAGACGCAAGATGGCTCTGTCCTGTGAAATATTGGGCATAGGCATCGTTTGGATTGCCCTTGGGCCAGTTGCCGGCTTGTGCATCAGAAGATGAGTCGCATTGTGAGAGACCGTTCATAGACAGAAACTTACAGAGTTCATCTATAGTTTCTTGCTTATTTCCCATCTTTACGGCCGCTCCTTTGTGGAATGCCAATTGACTCTCTGCACCCTTTATGGCAGAGAGAGCGGCTACGGTAACAATTTCTCGGTCAGCCGCATTTAACTGAGTACCGGCGAAAATATCTCCAAAGAGGTGAGACTTGAGGTAATAGTCATTTTGTGGGCTAAATGTGTTTGTTATCGGTTGTCCTGCTAAGGCAGTTTGAACTTCTGTACCTTGTTCTAATGCTTTCTTTGCATCATCCCAAACGGCAGGACGAGTCCAAGGCTTGCCTTCAGTCCATTTGCCGTTATTTGATTCAAGTACTTTGCCCAATACCCCAAGTGCATTCAATGAGCGAGGAAAACCTGTGTAGGCATAAAGTTGCGAGAATGCTTCTTTTATTTCATTGATTGTTACGCCGCCGTCAAGAGCCGCTGTGATGGCAGGCTCTAAGCGAGCGAGGTTGCCCTGTGCCTCGAGTGCGGCGATAGTTGCCAGATGCTTTTGACGGTCGGTTAGCGACTGTGCTGATATTGTTGTTGCCATTGTCAATAATAAAAATATGAGTGAGAGTAATCGTTTCATTCTTTTGCTTTGTTAAAGATTAGAGGAAGGCACTCAGGTGCCATCTGTCGCATGTCCACGAGGTCAAGGCTCTTGACCATGTGGAGGGTGCCTTGCTTGTAGGTCTGGAAATGCGGAGTCTTAATGTGGTGTTGGTAGGCTTCCTGCGAGGCATAGATTTCGAGAATGCGAATCTGGCAGTCGTTGCGGAGCTGCTGCATGGGGTAGATGCATATTACCCCCGGTTCTTCTCTAACTGAAGTTGCCCCTACTGTGTGGGCCTGTTCCAAGTACTCTTGCAGGTACTCGGGATAAACTTCTATTTCACTGATTCTAACTATCATTGTGCTGTCTGCCTTAATCTGTTCCTGTGCCATACCTATAATGGGGCACAGAAGCAGGAGGAACAATATTATTTTTTTCATTTCCTTACTTTCTTAACCCCATTTTCTATGTATATTCCTTTCTCAGGAATCTCAGATATTTTCTGGCCGGTCAATGTGAAAATACCAGTCGACTTTGCTTGGTCTACGGTGACAGAGGTAATGCCTGCCGAGTTGTCGAGTGAGAGCGTAATGCTTACTTCGCCTGTTCCGAAGGCGTCCTTTAGCTGTTGCATGGTCATTCCTTCAATTTTGCCAATTGGGGTATAATCCCACGAGTTGCTGTCGAAGAAGATGCAGAGCTGGTTGCTGGTGTAGAGCATGATGTCGCCAGGCTCGGTGGTGATGTAGGTGTCATTAGAAGGTAGCGAGAAACCGAGTGCTCCCACTTTCTCAAAGCCACCATAATCATGGGCGTTGTAAGTTATCGCACTCTCTTTCAATCGTTCGAGAAGAGCCTCTGTTGCGGCATTGTCGGCGAGTATCACCTTCAATGTGCTGTTGTTAACTTGCAGTTTCATTGTGTTGCCGTTTGCGTTTGCGTTTTCGTTATAGTTGATGTCTTTCAGCCATTGCTCTAAGAGAGCCTTGCGCTGAGAGTGTTTTGATGCGTTTATCCAAAGGCTCTTAGCGAAGAACTTGCCGTTAGGCACAAGACGCTTGGCATCGGCTTCCACGCCACTTATGCCGCTACTGTGACTGCTCACGATGAGTCCGATATTCTTGCCAGCCATCTCCTTACCATATTTGAAGAGGAATGTCTGCATGTTGCTCGCCATCTGGCTCCACCACAGTGGGGTAGCGATGATGACGGTGTTATACTTGCTCATGTCCACGGTCACAGGATCGATGGCAGGATAACTGCTCTCGTCATTCGGATTAGCCTTGATTTTGTTCAGTTGTTCAGTGCCAATTGCATAGCCGTTGGCCGCATAATCCAGATTTTTGTTTACGGGTTCTACCTCGATGACATCAGCCTTAACAAGCGTTTTCAAGTCATCAACAATCTGCTCAGTGTTGTTCGTGTAGCTGTAATATACAATTAGCGTCTTGTTGCCGCTTGCTGCCGCATTGGCAACTTCACATTGACATAACATCATTAAGAAGGCCATGACAACACCAGAAAAGAGTGATCGATAATTTTTCATTTCCAATATTAATTTTATGCCGCTCTCCATTGCGTTGGCGTCTTTCCTGTGAGAGCTTTGAAGAAGCGGACGAAGTGTTGTGGATATTCAAAGCCGAGTCGCTGGCTTACTTGGCTGACTGATAATGTCTCCGATTGGAGAATTTCTTTGGCTTTTGCAAGAATTCTGTCGTTGATAAGGTCTTTGGCAGTTCTGCCGGTTTCGGTCTTTACCAGTGTACCGAAGTAACCGGTAGAGAGACAGCATTTGTCGGCAAAGTAGGCGACCGTGGGCAAGCCCTCACATTCTGCCTTGTCGGCAATGTAATCATCAAGAAGGGAGAGGAATTTCTTCACTACACTGTGGTTGATTTCCTCACGAGTGATGAACTGGCGATCGTAGAAGCGTAAGCAGTAGTTAAGAAGGAGTTCGATGTGGCTAACCACCAGTTCGCGTGTATGCTTGTCGATGGCATGATGCAGTTCCTGCTCTATCATGGCAAGGACACCCTTGAAGATTTCCACCTCCTGTGCGGAGAGATGCAGAGCCTCGTTGCTGGTATAATCGAAGAACTCGTAGCGGCTCATCTGTTTGCCCAATGATGTGCGATTGAGAAGGTCGGGATGGAATGCCAGACCAATGTATTTGGCAAACGGAACCTCAGGGTTAGGTTCTACGGTTACTACCTGACCTGGTGCAAAACTGGTTACGGTCATTTCGTCGAAGTCATACTCGGTGCGGCCATACGAGAGTTTGCACCCCTTGTTCTCCTTCAAGTAGATTGCATAAAAGCCATAGTGCATCATGCACTCCTTGATGTGCTCAGTGTTCTCTACATGAATAACGCTTACAAGGGGATGAAGCGTCTCCATCCCGTTGTAGTCATTATATTGCTGAATAGTTTCTAAATGTATATCTTGCATTACTTCAAGTTATCGTTAAAGAAAGATTCCAACTTATCCCAAGGAATAACCTTGTCTTTGCCTCCGTCATAGAGGTCACAATGACTAGCTCCTGGGATGATCATTAACTCCTTATTGCCAGGAACAGGGTTAGGCTTACGCACAGCATCATAGCCATCTGCCTTGCCGGTAATCATGTACTCGTAAGCATTCTCGCCGAAGTAGCGTGAGTGAGCCTTCTCGCCATGAACGATGAGTACTGCTGAGCGAATCTCATTGATATAATAAAGGAATCGCGTGTTTGAGTATGCTTGGCAGCCGAAGGTGTGCCAGCCATCGTTGCTATTGCCCGAACGCTCATGATAGCCACGAGGGGTCTTGTAATAGTCATAATAATCCTTTACAAACTGAGGGGCATCTTCTGGCAATGGATCAACAACGCCACCGCCGGGAGTTGTGCTGCCACTCTGTGCAGCCTTCATGCGCTCTGTGGCAAGAGCTTTGCGTGCAGCAAAACGTGCCTCCTCGCTGTTGTCTGCATCAAAGTAACCATTACCGCTCACTCGACTCATATCGTACATGGTCATTACGGCTGTTGCCTTGATACGGGGATCGATGGCTGCCGCATTGAGGGCGATGCCACCCCAGCCGCAGATGCCTATGACACCTATCTTCCCAGCATCAACATCCTCGCGCATAGAGAGATAGTCTACGGCAGCAAGAAAATCCTCGGTATTGATGTCGGGCGATGCGGTGCGGCGAGGTTCTCCCGAAGACTCGCCGGTAAACGACGGGTCGAACGCCAAGGTGATAAAACCACGTTCAGCCATTGTCATGGCATAAAGACCAGAGCATTGCTCTTTGATGGCTCCAAAAGGGCCACTTATGGCAATAGCCTGCATTTTGCCTTTGGCACCCTTGGGAATGTAAAGATCAGCCGCAAGGGTAAAACCATACTGTGTTTTGAAGGTAACCTTTTTGTGATCAACCTTCTCGCTCAATGGAAATGTCTTGTCCCATTCTTGAGTCACCGAGATGCTTTGTTCGTTCATATTCATAGTCTTGTTTTGGGCGCGGGCACTAAGCAAAAGTACCGATAGCGCAAGGATAAATAATTGTTTCATACCAAATTTGCATGATTTGTAGTGCAAAGGTACACACATTATTTATATATGGTCATACCTGAATTTTGGAAGTTATGACCATTTTTTAGGATTTTACAACAAGATTGCAACAAAGTTAAGGAAATTTTTCTTTATAGCAGATAAATCCGGCAAGTTTTATATCTGCATGACTTAAGCGGTGATATGTCTACAACACTCCTTTTTTGCACAATCACCGCGCGGAACTCACTCTTTTATTTCAGACTACAAGAACATAAAAAAAGACATAAATTTAATTATTTTAATTTAATGGAGGTTCGCTAGTCGCGGCACGGGCTTCGTCCACTTACCGATGCACACTCCATTGAGCTCGCTTCGCTCGGTTCTTTCAGTCCTTAATGTCCCCGCGAGTTCTGCGCGAGATAATCCCCATTGACGTACAGTTATAGCTACAAACACACCACGCCGAGCAAAGAATGTCACTAATTCTTGCATTATTGTAGAAAAATGCGTAAATTTGCTCATTAAAACTTTAATTATAGACAATGAACAACATAAACGATATTCAAGACGAGATAATCGAGGAGTTTGAAGGCTTTGACGACTGGATGGACCGCTACCAGGTAATCATCGACATGGGCAACGCCCTGCCGGCACTGGGCGAGCAGTACAAGACCGCCGACAACATCATCGAGGGATGCCAGAGCCGCGTGTGGCTCCAGGCCGACTTTGAGGACGGCGTACTGCGCTTTACTGCTGACAGCGACGCCATCATCGTCAAGGGCATCATCTCTATGCTGGTGCGCGTGCTGAGCGGCCACACACCCGCCGAGATACTAGATGCCGACCTCTACTTCATCGACCGCATAGGACTGCACGACCACCTCTCGCCCACCCGCAGCAACGGCCTGGTGGCAATGATCAAGCGCATCAAGGCCTATGCCCTCGCCTACTCAACCCAGCAATAAATTATTAACTACTAAAATATCTAAGAATTATGTTACTAGATTTATGGAACAACAATCGCATGGTGGCTATGCTCATCGCGATTCTTGTGGTGGTTATACCTTTCCTCGTGTACTATGTTGTCGAGGCTAAGAAACATCACCCCAAGGGACTTATCTCGGCCGCGCTGTCTAACATGGGCGAGCGTTTTGGCTACTACATCATGAATGCAGTGCTCCTGCTTTTCCTGTGTTCAAAGTTTGGCATCAGCGATGAGGCTGCAGGCTGGATTTATTCAGTATTCTATTTCCTCATCTATGTGCTTAGCCTTCCTGGCGGTATGGTTGCCGACAAGTTGCAGAACTTCAAAGGCACCATCATCACCGGTCTCGTTGTGATGGCAACAGGCTATGTAATCCTTGCTGTTCCCGTCTTTGGCGGCAACCCCGGCGCAGTGCCCATGTGGGTTCTCGTGCTCACTTGCTTCTCGCTCGTGCTCATTGCCACCGGTAACGGTCTGTTCAAGGGTAACCTCCAGGCAATCGTTGGTCAGATGTATGACAACTACGAGGCCGAGGCTGCAAAGAAGGGTCCCGAAGAGCTCGCGCTTGCTAAGTCTCGCCGTGACAGCGGTTTCCAGATCTTCTATGTGTTCATCAACATCGGCGGTGTGATTGCTCCCTTCGTGGCACCCCTGCTGCGCAGCGCAATGCTCAAGCTTGACGGCTTCATCTACAATGCCGACCTTCCCCGTCTGTGCCATGGTTTCTTGCAGAACAACCTCAAGGCCGACGACATGCAGAACCTCACTACACTTGCCCAGGGTTCGCTCATCGATGGCGGCCAGGTAGGCGACATGACTACATTCTGCACTAGCTACCTCGAGAGCTTCAACACTGGTGTACACTACTCGTTCATCGCATCGGCTGTTGCTATGATCCTGTCACTTGTTATCTTCGTGGCTACACGCAAGGTGCTCCCCAACCCCGTTAAGAAAGAAAAAGCCTCTGCAACCAACCAGGCTGAAGTTGCTGCCGACGCTAAGGAAATCAAGCAGCGCCTCTACGCTCTGTTTGCAGTGCTGGGCGTTGCCATCTTCTTCTGGTTCTCATTCCACCAGAACGGCCAGTCTCTCTCAGTGTTTGCCCGTGACTTCTGCGACACTAACGCTATCGCTCCTGAGATTTGGCAGTGCATCAACCCGTTCTTTGTGATCGTGCTCACCCCCATCATCATGATCGTGTTTGCATCTCTGTCTAAGAAAGGCAAAGAGATCTCGACTCCCAAGAAGATTGCCCTGGGTATGTTTGTAGCCGCTTGCGCTTATCTCTTCCTCATCGCAATCTCTGTTGTCAACGGTTATCCCTCAGGCGAGGAGTTCAAGGGGCTTGCCGAGGCTACTAAGGAAGCCATGAAGGCCGGTCCTTGGGTGCTCATCGTGACCTACTTCTTCCTCACCGTCGCCGAGCTGTTCATCTCTCCGCTGGGTCTGTCGTTCGTATCAAAGATTGCTCCCCAGCACCTGCAGGGCATCTGCCAGGGACTGTGGCTGTGTGCTACCGCTATCGGCAACCTGTTCATCGCCATGGGTGTAACCATGCTCAACAGCTTCCCGCAGCAGTGGGAGTGCTGGGCAGTATTTGCCGGCTTCTGCCTCATCTCTATGGGCGTCATGCTGGGCATGCTCAAGTGGCTCGAACGCGTGACTAAATAACGGCAACGTTAACGATAACGACAACTATAACGGCAACGTTAACTAACTGAGTGCTCGGCGCTTTTACGCCGAGAAAAAAGAAAAGAAAACAACAACAATATGTTTAAGAACCAACCGAAAGGTCTATTCGCTTTAGCGCTTGCCAACACCGGCGAGCGCTTTGGCTACTACACGATGCTGGCCATCTTCACCCTGTTCATGCAGGCTAAGTTTGGCTGGGACGAAAGTGTAGCCGGACAAATCAATGCCATTTTCCTGGCAGTAGTGTATTTTGCTCCCCTCTTTGGCGGCATGCTTGCCGACAAGATTGGCTACGGCCGCTGTGTGGTAGCCGGATTTGTTGTGATGTTCCTGGGCTATCTGGGACTCGCCGTCCCCACCGGCCCCGACATGACCGGCCAGATAGCTATGTTTGCTGGTCTTGCCGCCGTGTCACTGGGTACCGGCCTGTTCAAGGGCAACCTGCAGGTGCTCATTGGCAACCTCTATGACGACCCCAAGTATGCCAGCCGCCGCGACTCAGCGTTCTCGCTGTTCTACATGGCAATCAACATGGGTGCGATGTTCGCTCCCTCAATGGCCAACTGGATCACAAACAAGCACCTCGAGGGCTATGGCTTCCAGTACACCGCCGACGCAGTGGCCACCTATGGCGACAAGGCCCCGCAGTATCTCGAAGCGCTTTACAGCGGCTACGGCCTGTGCTTCGGGGTAGCTTGCGTGTCGCTCATCCTCTCGGCTATCATCTACTTTGCCACCCGCAGCTGGTTCAAGCACGCCGACGTCACTGCCGCAAAGGCCAAGGACACTGTCAATGCCGCTCCCGTCGAGGAGCTCACCCCCAAGCAGACCCGCGACCGCATCGTGGCCCTGCTGCTCGTGTTTGCTGTGGTAATCTTCTTCTGGATGGCATTCCACCAGAACGGCTCAGCGCTCACCTTCTTCGCTAAGAAGTACACTAACCTCACCGTGGAGGGCGGCATGCGATTTGGCTTCAACATCTTCTCGCTTGCACTGCTCGCATTCTCGGTTTACACTGGATTTGGATTCTTCCAGAGCGAGACCGGCAAGAACAAGCTGATGTGCGCTATCGCAACGCTGGCAGCCTGGGGCGGTGCCTACTGGCTCTATGCCGACATGGCCGATCCCATCAACGCCCAGCCCAGCGACTTCCAGCAGTTCAACCCGTTCTTCGTGGTGGCATTAACGCCGTTCTCAATGGCGTTCTTCGGTGCCTTCGAGAAGAGAGGCAAGGAAATCAGCGCCCCCGCCCGCATCGCGTGGGGTATGCTCGTTGCCGCACTGGGATTTGGTGTCATCACCATGGCATCGGTGGGGCTGACCTCACCCGTGGACCTGGGCGAAGGCACCCAGAGCATCCTGTCACCCTCATGGCTCATGTCCACCTACTTCACCCTCACCATCGCCGAGCTACTGCTCTCGCCCATGGGACTCTCGTTTGTCTCTAAGGTTGCGCCTCCCAAGTACAAGGGTATGATGATGGGCGGCTGGTGTGTGGCCACTGCCATAGGTAACTACCTTAGCAGTATCCCCTCAATGCTGTGGAACAAGATTCCGCTGATGTACAACTGGGCCATCCTCATCGCCCTGTGCCTCATCAGCGCCTTCGTGATGTTTGCCCTCTTGAAGAAGCTCAACAAGATGACCGCATAACATCATTCAACAAGACATAGAGAGCTTGTCCTCGACACAATATGAGGCTGTGCCATAAAACTCAATTATGACACAGCCTCAATTAATTATAGGTAGGTTCTATTAATTATGTCGAGGCGATTTTGAGAGATGTTTTGAGTAGATTTTTGATAACGACAAAGTCGTTGCACTGCATCGTAACCGATGGTCATTGACCGTCAGAGATACCAAAACAGACTCAAAAGCGACCGACATAATAATTTATCTTTTCTCATTATTAATTATTGCTGTCCGGTAAAACTCGTAATAGCATAAAATACCTCCCCGGAGCCC
>JAKSLZ010000067.1 GCA_024400935.1 Muribaculaceae bacterium
CTCGTTATCTTGCGACCATTAACGCCATTTACTGTCACCCACTCGGTGGTGGTGTAGTTTCTATTATACAGGTCCTTTATCTCCTGCAGGGTGGGCATGCGCCAGCCTGCGCCCCAGTTGGCGGTCGCAGCGTCATGTGCAGCATCAAGGTCTCTATCCTCTTTGTAGCTATAATTATTCCAGTCGAAACTGTGGCTCTCGCCCTTTGCGTAGCCCTTTGTCTCGCCCCAGGCGAAATATAAGCCGTAGTCCTCGGCTTTAGAGGCACCGATATTCCATGATGCCCACAGCACGCCGCCGGGGAGACCCAGGTCGACATACTCATGGTCATCTTCGGGCGTATCCTTGCCCAGAATGATGTTTATGACAATATTGATGTCGCTCACATCGGTTGTGCCGTCACCATTCACATCGGCATTATATGTGCCGCCTTTACCCAGAATCTCATTGATGACAATATTTATGTCGCTCACGTCAACATTATTGTCGCCGTTCACGTCACCTCTCACCGCAGCGTTGGCCTGCAGGCAGCAAAGCATAGCTATAAGCAATAACAGTTTCTTCATTCTATTCAATTTTAATGTTTTACAATTTTATGCTTGGTCTATTAAAAGACACGCGTTTTATCTCTTGGCCTTTTTTACTCGCACGGCACGAACATTTCTACCATAGTTACGATCCACTGCGGAAACAGCAGTAACCTGATCTTCACTAACGCGCAGGTTGCGATTGCTAATGGAATTCAAAAACAGCTCACGTGTCATATAGAATCCCGAATTGGAATTGTCATTGTATACCATGTCAGCAAACCATCTCATATCTCCCGCAGGAAGAAAAATTTGGTTGCCATTACTAAGACTCTCTATCCAACAGCCATAAATGCCATCACATAAATCCCACCGATTTTTGGTATACCTTTCGTCGATGAGTTCTTCAATCTCTTCTCCAGAGGGCATGCGCCATTCTGTACCCCAGTTTGCAGTCGCAGCATCGTCCTCGGGAAGGAGTTCTTTAAGATTCTTATAAGTCACGCCATTAACAGTTGTTCCCACATAAGTGTCTCCATCGTACCAATGTCCAGACGTAATATTGTCTGCATAAGTGTACTTGGTGAAGTAATAGGAACTTGATTTGCCAGGAGTCATCCACTTATAGTTTTCCAAGAAAAAATCATGTGTCTCGCCATTGGCATATCCCTTGGTTTCGCCCCAAGCGAAATACAAACCGAAACTAGAAGGCCTCTCTGCACCCACGTTGCAGGTTGCCCACAATGTACCGCTGGGCAGACCCAGGTCAACACACTCATGTTCCTCCTCTACGTCCTTACCCAGGATGATGTTGATGACAATGTTGAGGTCACTCACATCGGTTGTGCCATCACCATTCACATCGGCATTGTATGTGCCGCCTTTACCCAGTATCTCATTGATGACAATGTTAATGTCGCTCACGTCAACATTGTTGTCGCCGTTCACGTCGCCTCGCATCGCCGCACTCGCCTGCAGGCAGCTGAGCATAGTTATAAGCAAAAATAGTTTTTTCATATCATTCAATTATTAATTAACGGATTACAACTGCAAATATACAACATTTTTTTATCAATCACAACATTATATAAAAAAACTCTAATAGCCTTCTCTATTGCTTGCGGTGGTTTTAGTAAGCTGGCGATGGTGGTGTGTTTTTAAAAAACTCATCAAATTTAAGGACTAATGCATCGCACATTAGGAAAATTTCAGTAATTTTGTCATCAGTGAACATGGTGGAGTCTTTTTTGGTTTTGTGTTCTTAACTACTACATCACACTGAAAACTCTGCTATTTTCCACGTCATCATGTATTTATATTTGTTAGTATTAGGCTAATAGTCGATACAATTGCAACAACAAACGAACTTTTGTATAAAGAATCATGCTGTTTAATTCTTTTGACTTTTTGATATTTATTCTCATAGCGCTCACGCTGTTCTTCGGCATCAATCATTTTGTGCCGTTGAAGTGTCGTCGCGTGGTGTCAAACTTGTACTTGCTCGGGTTGAGTTACTATTTCTACATGAGCTGGAAGTGCGAGTATGCACTGATACTTTTAGCCATAACCATAACCACCTATTTGTGTGCACTGGGCATCGAGAAGTGTGACCACAAGAAATGGAAGAAGCCGTTTGTTGCCATCAGCATTGTGGTGAGCATGTCGTTCCTGTTAGTGTTCAAGTACTATGGGTTTGCGATGGATAACTTAGGGATGCTGGCTTCGTTCATGGGTTTTAAGTTGAGCCCGGTAGAACTGGATTTGATACTGCCCATAGGGTTGTCATTCTTTACGTTTCAGTCTATTTCTTATGTTGTGGACGTGTATCGCAAGAAAGTTAACGCTGAGCGCAATTTTTTCACCTATGCATTGTATCTGAGTTTCTTCCCGCAACTGGTGGCGGGCCCTATCGAGCGCTCTTACACCTTGCTGCCTCAGTTCAGGGAGTTGCCTAAGTTTGACAGCAAAAAGGCCCTGAGAGGACTCAACCTGATGCTGTGCGGTTATTTCATAAAGCTAGTCCTTGCCGACCATTGCTCAGAATATGTGGATGCGATTTTCAATAACTATGAGATGCACAACGGAGGGTCTTATCTGGTTGCATCACTGCTGTTTTTCTTCCAGATTTATGGCGACTTCAGCGGTTATTCATTAATCGCGATCGGGTGTGCCGGCATCATGGGGTATGACCTCATGCAAAACTTCCGCCAGCCCATGTTTGCGACTTCGGTGTCTAATTTCTGGAGACGCTGGCACATCTCGCTTACCACGTGGTTCAAAGACTACGTCTACATCCCTCTGGGCGGAAGCCGATGTGGCAGAAGGACCTATTTCAATTTGTTCATTGTGTTCCTGCTCAGTGGCTTGTGGCATGGAGCCAACTGGACGTTCGTTTGCTGGGGCGCCCTTAACGGGATGTACCTGTGCATTGAACGCTTCATGGGATGGAGCAAAAAAGACTGGACCGGTGTTGCCCGGCTGTGTCACTGGTTCATGACCTTTGTGCTTGTAATGCTGGCGTTTGCGTTCTTCCGTGCCCAGACAGTGGCGCAGGCCGTATACATGATGAAGGGGATAGTTACCAACCCGGGTATGCCCTACTTCTCGCCCATCTTGATGGCATACATTGCGCTGGGCGTTGCCGGCCTGCTGGCCCGTGACTATAAAGAAGAAAAAGGACTGGAGTTTGCTCCATATGACTCGCCACGGCTGGCCTACAGGTGTGCTTACTTCATCGGCATGGCTACGTTCATACTTCTTTTTGGAACGCTCAACGGCAACACATTCATCTATTTCCAGTTTTAAACTATGAAACGATTCTATTACACCATACTTATCTGTTTGCTTGGCGTGTTTGTTGCCGACAGGGCTGGCGGCTACGCATTGTCGGTTATTGGCGAGCACTCTAACATCGAGTTCAACCAGAAGATGAACACCATGATGCATGGCAATAACGATTTCCTGCTCATGGGCACATCACGTTGCCATCACCACTATGTGTCGCAGATGATGATTGACTCGCTGGGGGTTGACCTGTATAATGCGGGAATCAAGAAATCAGGCAACATCTATTCCTTCTACTTTGAGCTGTGCCTGCTGTTAAAGTATCACGTTCCCAAAGTGATACTGCTGGATCTATATGTACAGGACCTGTATCCTCATGACACTAATTACTTGAATCAGTTCGGCCCATACTTGGGCATCGACGACGAGGCCGACGAGTTTTTTGCACAGGTAAACGAAGACTACCCTCTGCACCAGGCATCGCATCTATATCGCCACAACTCTCATGTCCTTGCTAAGACTCTAGGGGTCTTTTATTCTAATTATCACGACGACCACGGCTACTCACCGGCTCAAGCCCCATCAGGCCCCATCAAGCTGCAGGTTGACACCACACGCTACACGCCCGAGCAATCACGTGTAGACGCTATCGAGAAGTTCATATTGAAGTGTAAGGAGAAAAACATCAAACTCATTCTCTCTATCTCCCCCGAGCTGTACATACGCAATGAGCACCACTATGACCCCATTGTGGCGCTGGCTCGCAAATATGACCTGCCGTTAATCCAAAACCAACGGTTGTTGATAGACAGTCCCGATTATTTTAGAGATAACTTCCATCTGTGCCACAAGGGAGCTGTTGTCTTTACTGAAAAACTCATAACACAACTCAAGCCGTTGCTAAAGGAGTGAGTTGCTCCCATCGAGCACACGGCTGGTTATATATCGCAGGTCACGAAACATGCTTCGTGACCTGTTGTTGCCTACAATCTGCTCTAAATATCCATCAAAAACGTCACTACATGATTAATTGAAGCAACCCAAATGTTGCGGATGTGGGGGAAATGATGTATCTTTGTGTGACGATAAAAACTACAACGGTTATGAAGATACTGGAGGTTTGTGTTGAGACGATTGAGAGTGTTAAGGCGGCTCGCTGCGGCGGGGCACAGCGCATCGAACTGTGCGCGGCTCTGAGCGAGGGCGGCGTCACTCCGTCGGCGGGGCTCATTGAGGCTGCACGCAGGCTAGGGCCCGAGAAGATGCATGTGCTCGTCAGGGCACGCGACGGCAACTTTGTGTACACTGCCGACGAGGTGGACTGCATGGTGCGCGACATCAATATGTGCCGCACTCTGGGTGTCGACGGCGTGGTAGTGGGAGCACTCACTCCGCAGGGCGACATCGACCTGGACGCTTGCCGCCGCATGGTGCAGGCTGCCCACGGCATGCAGGTGACGTTTCACCGTGCCTTTGACCGCTGTAACCGTCCGCTTGAAGCCCTGGAGCAGATAATCGCCCTGGGCTGCACTCGCCTGCTCACCTCGGGACAACAGGACTCGGCAGGGCAGGGGATAGACCTCATCAGGCAACTGGTGGAACAGGCCTCAGGGCGCATCATCATCATGCCGGGAGCCGGCGTGAACGAGAACAATGCCGCCCACATCCTTGATGCCACAGGAGCCACCGAGATTCATGGCTCAGTGCGCACCGGCCTCACAACCGATCCAACCAAAGTTAAATCACTTATTTCGAGCATAAATGAAAAATAGACTTCTTGCCATCGCATCGCTGCTGCTGGCTCTCGCTTTCACAGCACAGGCTCAGGACGCCAAGGCGTGCCTGGACTTCCTTTACAAGTACATGCCTCAGCCCGACAAGGCCGACTATCCCCGCAGTTTCTATGAGGAGAACGTAGCCACGACACTGCGCGCCCGCGCCGAGATGCCGTGGGGAGCAAGCATCCCCGAGCGCGAATTCATGCACTTTGTGCTACCGGTGCGCGTCAACAATGAGCATCTGGACCGCAGCCGCATGGTCTTCTTTGACGAACTCAAGGACCGCGTGAAGAATCTGTCGATGAGCGAGGCAGTGCTCGAGGTGAACCACTGGTGCCACGAGAAGGTGACCTATCGTCCCAGCGACGAGCGCACCAGCAGCCCGCTGGCAACGGTGCGCACAGCCTATGGCCGTTGCGGCGAGGAGAGCACATTCCTTGTTGCTGCGCTGCGATCGGTGGGCATACCCGCGCGCCAGGTCTACACACCGCGATGGGCACACACCGACGACAACCACGCATGGGTCGAGGCCTGGGCCGACGGCAAGTGGCACTTCCTGGGCGCATGCGAGCCCGAGCCGGTGCTCAATCTGGGGTGGTTCAACGCACCCGCTTCGCGCGGCATGCTCATGCACACCAAGGCCTTTGGCAACTATGACGGTCCCGAGGAGGTGATGCAGCGCACATCTTGTTTCACCGAGATTGACGTCACTGCCAACTATGCGCCCATCGCGCGCCGCGAGGTTATCGTCAAGGACCGCAGCGGCAAGCCTGTGGCAGGTGCAACGGTTGAGTTCAAGATATATAACTATGCCGAGTTCTATACCGTTTCTAAAAAAACAACCGACGCCCAGGGCAAGACCTACATGCAGGCGGGCAAGGGCGACCTGCTGGCATGGGCCTACAAGGACGGCAACTACGGCTTTGCCGTGTGCTCGATGCGCGACAACGGACTATGCACAATCACGCTTGACCACAACGGCAAGGAGGCATTCACCGCCAGTGTGAAGATTACCCCGCCCGTGGAGCGCAACAACCTGCCGCCCGTCACCGACGAGCAGCGCCGTGCCAACGACCAACGCATGGCTGCCGAGGACGCAATGAGAAATGGATATGTCGCCACATTCCCCCAGAGCGACAACACCTTCATACAAAAATCCCGCGGCAACCACGAGTGCATCACTGCATTCCTGGCAAAGAAGGGTCTGAACTTTGCCCCCAAAGACCTGTTGGGCGTAATCAGCGACAAGGACCTGCGCGACGTTCCCATGGATGTGCTCATGGACGCCAACAACACGCCAGCCAACAAGGGATATACACAAGAAATATACAATAAATATGTTCTGAATCCACGCGTCGCAGCCGAGCACCTCACTCCTTACAAGGGTTACCTGCAGTCTAAGCTCAGCGCCCGCGACAAGAAGAAATTTGGCACCGTGGCAGGCATCATCGCCTGGGTAAAGAAGAATATCAGCATCGACGAGAAGAGCAACCCGCAGCACCTGCGCATGACACCCGTGGGTGTGTGGGACAGCCGCCTGTGCGACAGCTACTCGCGCAACATCTTCTTCGTGGCACTGTGCCGCACCATGGGCCATGCCGCGCGCATCGACGCAGTCACCATGAAGGTGCAGTACTACGACCACGGCCAGTGGGTAGACGTGAAGTTTGAGAGCGACAAGGCTCAGGCCATGCCGCCCACAGGAACCCTCAAGGCCTCATACACCGACGGCACTAACAACCCCGACCCCAAGTATTACATTCATTTTACAGTATCAAAACTGAACGACGGGGCACCTGTGCTGCTCAACTATGAGGAGGAAGACACCTGGGCGAGCACGCTCAAGGACGGTGTAAGTCTGGATGAAGGCACCTACATGCTCACCAGCGGCACCCGACTGGCCGACGGAAGCGTGATGGCACGCATCGAGGTGGCTCCGGTCGAGGCCGGGAAGGCAACAGCAATGACGCTCGAGATGCCCACTACCGACGAGGGCCTCACGGTGATAGGAAACTTCAACAGCGAGGACCTATATGACGACGCACAGGCCGGAACCAAGTCGCTGCTCTCGACCACAGGACGCGGCTACTATGTGCTGGGACTCATCGCCCCCAACAACGAGCCAACCAACCACGCACTGCGCGACATAGCTGCAGTGAAGCAGCAACTCGAGGCACTGGGCGTGCCCATCGTGCTGCTATTTAAGGACAAGGATGAAATGGGTCGTTTCAACGCCGCCGAGTTCCCCGCATTGCCGTCATCAACCCACATGGGCACCGACATCGACGGCAACATCTACAACGAGCTGTGCCGCGAGATGCACCTGCAGTCCCCCACCCTGCCGGTATTCATCATCGCCGACACCTTTAACCGCGTGGTATTCATCTCACAGGGCTACACCATAGGCCTGGGCGAAACACTGCTCAAGCACATGACCACCCTGCGCAAGGCCAACTGACCTCCGGCACGCAACTATACACCGACGGGGATTACCTCGCGCAGATCTCGCGGATTTTTTTTAAATTGAAACATTAGTAAAGAGAGGCTGAAAGCCGGCACGCACAAAGCTTTGCTTTGGGCACATAACCCCCACCGAAAGGAGTGAAACGACTGCCGGTGGGGGAGTAAAGTGTGACAAAATCGCGGTTGAAGACCGCTACCTCGAAACATGCAAGGTGGCGGTCATGTCAGCCACAAATTCGTATTAACACAAATTAACAAATAGGGGGGGGTAAATCTAAAGATTTATATTAACTTTGTAAATCATTTTTTCCTAGGGCACATAATAAAATAATGTGAAGGAGTGCGCTGCCGCAGTGATTGCGTCAGCGTACTTTTTTATAAAAAACCAGAGTCTTGTCACTGCCCGGAATCAAAAGCGAAATGTTTTTTACCAGACAGCAATAATTTTGAAAAAAAAGTGTATTTTGCAAATTCCGCAAAATACACTTTCTTTAAATTCCTAAAATAATGATAGCGAAGCTTTTACTTTCTTAATATTTTTTTACCGTTCTGGATAACGATTCCCTTGTAGTCCTCGTTTACACGAACACCGAACAAGTTGTAGGCATCATGTGTTCTGCTTTCAGAGTTCTGCAAAGAAGAAATACCTGTAAAGTCTTCGCCTACCTTAACATTGTCTAAAGCGAAGTAAGCAGGAGTGTTGAGTCCCCAACTGCCAGTGTCGCTACCAGAGAAATAGAAGGTGAGCATTGTGACCTTGCCCAGAGCCGAGAGGTCAACTGTCTTCCAATCCTTCTGAACAACACCGTCCTTGCAGAGGTAGAACTCTACAAAGTTATCTTCATCGTCATCAGCAACGACTGTCACCTTGAACCATCCGTTGGGATCGTTCTGAAGAGTATTTGAGGTGCCATCGCCGATTGTCTCTGAATTGAGGACGTAAGATGTGGGACAAACGTCAATAGATTTGATGACGCGAGGCTCGCCATCGTTGAAATAAACATAGCTATAGTCACCATATACAACAGCGAAGTTCTCAGAACCGTTGCTCACAGGTATAGCGAGTTGATTATTGTAGCTGCTATTTTCGATGTTTGCATCGATGTAGTTAGAGATAGCCACGCCGCCACCCCAGAAGCAACCGTCCATGTAAAGGTCAGTGAGTTCTGAAGAGAGAGTAGTTTTCGCATCAGTCCAGTTGTAAGAGCCATCGCCATAGAGCTGAGGACCCATATACTGGGGATTATCAATCTTAGAAGAGAAATAGTCACCTTCAAAGGTCACTACGTCTTGGGCGGTAGATGAAAGAGATACAAGTCAAACTGCCAGTAGAGTAAAGATTTTCTTCATTTTATTTACTTTTAAAAAATTTATGATGTTATGTTTTTTACAAAAACCAGGTGCAAAGGTACTGATTTTTAAAAAAATGTGCAATTTTTTTCATATTTCATCCGTTATTTTGTGCTTGTGTGTTCTAGTCATAAATTAGTTTTTTTATTT
The DNA here is from genome assembly GCA_024400935.1 of Muribaculaceae bacterium. GTDB lineage: Bacteria > Bacteroidota > Bacteroidia > Bacteroidales > Muribaculaceae > Sodaliphilus. The sequence goes on from JAKSLZ010000067.1 coordinate 9,053, forward strand.
TACTTAAAACTTACCCATAACAGCGCATTGAGAAATTCAGTTAGCTATGCAGCAAAAGTCATGCTTTGCTTTATTTTTGGATAAAAGGTGGGGAAATATTTGTGTTTTTGGATAGAAAACAGTAACTTTGTGATTGAAATGTGCTATATTTACTTGACTAATTAAATCATAATATTATCATAAACACCTATGCAGACAACAGGAAAACTAATCATCGAGATCCCACCTATTAGTGACAAAGACTGTTACTATCTGCAGGAGCGCCACAAACCGTGCTTCAACTATCCGCTGCACAAGCACAATGCGTTTGAACTCAACTTTGTGGAGCATTGCGCTGGGGCGCGCCGCATTGTGGGCGACAACATTGAGGTGCTGGGCGAGTATGACCTCGCGCTGGTGGGGTGCAACCTGGAGCATGTGTGGGAACAGTCTAACTGCCAGTCGGAGTCAATACACGAGATTACCATCCAGATGCCGCCCGACTTGTTCTCTGACTCGTGGATGAACCGTCGCGTGATGCAGCCCATGAAGGAAATGTTTGAAAACACCCAGGTGGGCATCGCTTTTGGCATGAAGGCTATCATGACTGTATACGAGCGCCTTAACTCGCTGGTTAACAGTGAGCCGTCGTTCTTGTCGATGCAGACACTGCTAGGCATTCTGTATGACCTTGCCACCTCGGGCGACTATCACTGCCTGGCGTCGTCGCACTATTCTCATGCCGATGTTCCGGTGACTAGCCGACGCGTCCAGCTGATCAAGGATTACATCGATTCGCACTACCACGAGGAGATAAGAATGGAAACTCTCTCGGGCATGGTCAACATGACGCCCAATGCGCTGAGCCGTTTCTTCAAGCAGCGCACTAACCGCTCGATTTCCAATTACATAAACGACGTGCGAATAGGGCAGGCCACACTGCTGCTTGTCGACAGCACGATGACGGTGATGGAAATCAGTTTCAAGTGCGGTTTCAATTCCATTTCTAACTTTAACCGCACGTTTAAGACTGTCAAAGGAGTTACTCCCACCGAATTCCGCGAAAGTTACAAAAAGAATGCTTATTTGATGTAGAAAAACACGGATAGCGTGTCGTGACGCTTGCACTATTCTATCCGAAATGCACACAATAAATGCCACAGGGTTGATAATAGTCAACTTTGTGGCATTTATTGATAGAATAGAGTAATATAAAAATGCTAAATCTTAATACTTTTGCAATGTCAAATACAACCTTAACGAAAGAAACTAATATAAGCTGCTTATGGCTATTACAGAATATGGTTATTTTGATGACGCTCGCCGAGAGTTTGTTATCACTAATCCTGCTACTCCGTTTCCCTGGATTAATTACCTGGGAAATGAGGATTTTTTCTCGCTGATAAGTAACACTGCCGGTGGTTATTCGTTCTACAAGGACGCTAAGTTCCGTCGCATCACCCGTTATCGTTACAACGGCGTGCCCATGGACAACGGCGGCAAGTATTTCTACATCAAGGACGGTGACACAGTGTGGAACCCTGGTTGGAAACCCTGCAAGACTGCGCTCGACAGCTATGAGTGCCGCCACGGCATGGGCTACACCCGCATCACCGGCGTCAAGAACGGCGTTGAGGCCGAGGCACTGTTCTTCGTGCCCCTGGGCACTTGGGCTGAGGTGCAGAAGGTGACACTCACCAACCGCAGCAACGAAACAAAGACGCTCAAGCTGTTCTCATTTGTTGAGTGGTGCTTGTGGAACGCACAGACCGACATGGAGAACTTCCAGCGCAACCTCTCGACCGGCGAGGTAGAGGTAGAGCAGGCGCAGGACTTCACGGCGATATATCACAAGACCGAGTACCGCGAGCGCCGCAACCACTATGCATTCTATGCAGTGAATGCCCAGGCTGATGGCTTTGACACTGACCGCGAGGCATTCGTGGGCATGTATAACGGCTTTGAGGCCCCCCAGGCAGTCATGGCCGGCAGCAGCACCGACAGCGTGGCACACGGCTGGAGCCCCATTGCTTCGCACTATATGGAGATAACACTGCAGCCCGGCGAGAGCCGCACGTTGGTGTTTGTGCTCGGCTATGTCGAGAACAAGGAAGAGGAGAAGTGGGAAAGTCATGCAGTGATTAACAAGCACAATGCCCACGAGACCATAGCACGCTTTGCCACAGTCGAGGCGGTAGACAAGGCCTATGACGAGCTGCGCCAGCTGTGGGACGGCCTGCTGGGCAAGTACACCGTCAAGAGCGGCGACGAGCGTCTGGACCGCATGGTCAACATCTGGAACCAGTACCAGTGCATGATCACCTTCTGCTTCTCGCGCTCGGCAAGTTTCTTTGAGAGTGGCATAGGCCGTGGCATGGGATTCCGCGACAGCAACCAGGACCTGCTGGGCTTCGTGCACCAGATTCCCTCACGCGCGCGCCAGCGCATCATTGATATAGCATCAACACAGTTCCCCGACGGCGGATGCTACCACCAGTACCAGCCTCTCACTAAGCGCGGCAACAACGACATAGGCGGTGGCTTCAACGATGACCCCATGTGGCTCATCTATGGCACCGTGGCATATATCAAGGAGACCGGCGACTTCTCAATCCTGAGCGAGCCAGTGCCCTTTGACAACGAGCCCGGCAGCGAAGTGTCGCTCATGGAGCACCTGCGCCGCTCGTTTAACCATGTAGTGGAAAACAAGGGTCCCCACGGGTTGCCGCTCATAGGTCGCGCCGACTGGAACGACTGCCTCAACCTCAACTGCTTCTCGATGGACCCCAACGAGAGTTTCCAGACAACCGAGAACAAGACCGAGGGCAGCAAGGCCGAGTCACTGATGATTGCAGGACTGTTTATCTACTGCGGACACCAGTATGTAGAGCTGCTCGAGGCCATAGGTGCCCGTCACATGGTGATTAACGGATTCAACGATACGCACAATAACAATATAGAAAGCCACATGGCATCGGCCGAGAAAGAGTTAGTAGGCATGGCCGATGCCATCAAGGCTCATGGCTGGGACGGAGACTGGTATCTGCGCGCCTATGACTTCTTTGGCAACAAGATTGGTTCGCACGAGAACGACGAGGGCAAGATATTCATCGAGAGCCAGGGCTGGTGCTCAATGGCCCAGGTGGGCAAGGAAGACGGCATGCCCGAGCGCGCACTCGACTCAGTGAAGCAGTTGCTCGACAGCGAGCACGGCATGGTGCTCAACTACCCGGCCTACACCCGCTACCACATTGAGCTGGGCGAGCAGTCGTCTTATCCCATGGGATACAAGGAAAACGGTGGCATCTTTTGCCACAACAATCCCTGGATCATCATAGGCGAGACGATGTGCGGCCGCGGCAACGACGCCTGGGAGCACTACACCAAGATTGCCCCGGCATGGATCAAGGACCAGCAGCTGCACCGCACTGAGCCCTACGTGTATGCACAGTGCCTGGCAGGCAAGGAGAGCGTTAAACCCGGCGAAGCCAAGAACTCATGGCTCACCGGCACAGCAGCCTGGAACTGGCTGGCCGTGACCCAGCACATCCTGGGCATCCAACCCACATTTGACGGACTGGTCATCAACCCCTGCATCCCTTCAACGATGAAGGAGTTTACCGTTGTGCGCAAGTTCCGCGAGGCAGAGTACACCATCAAGGTGCTCAACCCCGCCGGCAAGCAGATGGCCGACCAACCCACACTCGTGCCCTACACCCCCGGCAAGCACGAGGTGACCGTCACCTTATAAATATAAATAGGATAAAATTTTAGTATTAACATATTAAACAAATGAGAACTTTTAAAACAATTTTCTTAATCTTCTGCATTTGGATGTCGGTATCTCCCATAACCGCTTGCGACTCGCAGAGCACGATTCTCCCCGATGACGGCGGCGTAACTCCCGGTACAGGTAGCAACGGCGCGGCAAACGAGGCTATCGAGTTTGCAATGAGCATGGGACTGGGCTGGAACCTTGGCAACAATCTTGATGCTCATGTCGACGGCATAAGCAATGAGACATGCTGGGGCAACCCCCGCGCCACCCAAAAGACATTTGACGCAGTAAAGAAGGCAGGCTTCACCTGTGTGCGCATCCCGGTAACCTGGATGGGTCACATCGACAAAGCTCCCGGCTATCGCATCGACAAGGCACAGCTCGACCGCGTTGCCGAGGTAGCGGGCTATGCTAAGAAAGCCGGCCTCAAGTGTATCATCAACATCCACCACGACGGATTTGGTGCCGAGACCGACCCTGCCAAGCAGGGCTACTTCTGGCTCGACCTGGCAGCAGCTGCCAAGGACGAAAAGAAGAACCAGGAAATCAAGCAGAAACTCGCAATGGTGTGGATGCAAATCGCTAACCGCTTCCAGAACGAGGGCGACTGGCTCATCTTTGAGACCATGAACGAGATTCAGGACGGCAAGTGGGGCAGCGGCGCCAACCTCACCGACGGCGGCCAGCAATACCGCGTGCTCAACGAGTGGAACCAACTGTGTGTAGACGTGATTCGCTCAACCGGCGGCGAGAACAAGACCCGCTACATAGGCGTTCCCGGATATGTGTGCCAGCCCGGACTCACCTGCGACTACCTCGCAATCCCCGAGGACGAGACACCTAACCGCATCATGGTGGCCGTGCACATGTATGACCCCTGGGACTATGCCGGTTCAGGCAAGTACAGCGAGTGGGGCCACACCGGCACCGATGTCGTTCCCGACAAGGCCGGCGAGATTGTTTATCTCAACACACTCAACCGCCTGTACAACAAGTTTGTGCGCAAGGGTATCCCCGTTTACCTGGGCGAATATGGCTGTGTTCACCGCAACAACACCCGTGCCGAGAACTTCCGCAAGTACTACATCGAGTACACCATCAAGGCCCTGCGCGACCGCAAGATTCCCGTGCTGTGGTGGGACAACGGCTACAAGAAGGTGGGCGACGATGCTTTCGGACTGATGGAACATGACGACGGCAAGTTTATCTACAACGGAGCCGAGATAGTGAAGCTCATGGTCGACACCTGGAACAACACCGATGATTCTTACACACAGCAGAGCATCTATGACCGTGCGCCCCAAAAATAACGAAAACAACAAATCACAATAAATAATTAATTAACTAAATTCAGTATGAAAAAAACTAACATGAAACGTGCAGCCTGTGTGGGTGCAATGATGCTGGCAATGGGCGCGGCAACGCCTGTTATCGCATCGGCGGCCCCTGCTGAGGTCCCTGCCGCAGCAGCACAACAGGAAGGCAAAGTGACCGGTACGGTCGTTGATGCCGACGGCGGCGTTATAGGCGCTACCGTAGCTGTGAAAGGAACTCAGATTGGTACTGCAACTGACATTGACGGTAACTTCTCTGTCAAGGCAAAGAAAGGCGACGTCCTGGTTATTTCTTATGTAGGTTATGCTACACAGGAAGTGACAGTGACAGGCGAGCCCATCACAGTCACCCTGAAGGAAGACAACACACTGCTTTCAGAGGTTGTTGTAACAGCGCTGGGCGTTAAGCGCGAGCGCAAGGCCCTGGGTTATGGTCTCGCCGAGGTTAAGGGCGAAGACCTGCAGAAGGCAAAGGAAACAAACGTGATCAACTCACTGGCCGGTAAGGTTGCCGGTCTCGTAGTGAGCAACACCGCCGGCGGTGCATCGGGTTCTACCCGCGTGCTGTTGCGTGGTAACACCGAGATGACTGGTAACAACCAGCCTCTCTATGTAGTAGACGGTGTGCCCCTGGACAACACCAACTTTGGTAGCGCAGGCACCGAGGGTGGTTATGACCTGGGTGACGGCATCTCGGCCATCAACCCCGATGACATCGAGAACATGACCGTCCTCAAGGGTCCGGCTGCATCGGCTCTCTATGGTTCTCGCGCTTCTCACGGTGTGATCCTCATCACCACCAAGAAGGCCGACAAGGACAAATTCAGCGTTGAGTACAACGGCTCACTCACCTTCGACTCTCAGCTTGCTAAGTGGGACAACATTCAGCAGATCTACGGTCAGGGTAACGGCGGTAAGTACTCTCACAGCGCTACCTCACAGACTAACATGAGCTGGGGTCCCAAGGGTGACATGAACACCATGCTTTACTTTGACAAGGTGGAGCGTCCCTTCATGATTTATCCCAACAACACCACTGGCTTCTTCCGCACTGGTCTCACTGCACAGAACACCGCTATCATCAGCGCTAACTCTGGCAAGACCGGCATGCGTTTCACCTTCACCGACATGCGCAACAAGGACATCCTGCCCAACACGCACATGAGCCGTGACAACTTCAACCTGCGCGTGAACACTTCACTGGGCAACGTTGACTTTGACTTCACAGGCAACTACACCCGTGAGGATGTCAAGAACCGTCCCGCACTGGGCGACTCACAGAGCAACATCGGTAAGAACCTCATGACACTGGCCAACTCTTACAACCAGGAATGGCTCAAGAACTACCAGACCAGCGCCGGCGAATACCAGCCCTGGAACGGTAACGACCAGTACAACAAGAACCCCTACTGGGATCT
>JAKSLZ010000068.1 GCA_024400935.1 Muribaculaceae bacterium
ATGTGATTTTTGGGACATCATTTCCAAACAAACTTGACAGCCTAGGACTGTCCCTTTGATGGCATTTTGGGTGGTTACTTGTTGAAGTTGCGTGAGGCGAAGGGGAGGGCTTTGCGCAGGCACAGGTGCCAGTATTCCCAGTTGTGGACGCCGTTGTTGATGCGCAGTTCGCTCTTTACCTTCTTGGCGCGCATTGCCTGGTGGATTTTTACGGAGAGGTCCATGAGGAAATCGTCATCGCCGCAGTCAAATGTCCACTTGACCGTGCGCAGTTGCTTCACCTGCTCCTCGGTGGCGTTCTCCACGTAGGCCACTGCCGAGCGTTCCTTGACGCTGAGGCAGGTATAGTAGAACTTGTCCTTGGGCATTTTGTCGTTGAGTTCCTGCTGGTCGAGCCATGCGCTCATGGCGTAGCACGACGAGAACATGTCGCTGTGACGCTGGGCATAGACGGTGCTGCCGCCTCCGCCCATCGAGAGACCCATGATGGCGCGGTGCCCTTTGTCGCCCACGACGCGGTATTTGGCCTCAGCCTGGGGGATGAGCTCCTGGAAGAAGAAGTCCTCATAGCTCCATCCGGGCATGTTGAAGTAGCCGTTATAGACGTTGTGTATGTCGTGGTGTCCGGCATTGGGCATGATGATGACCATCTCGGCGGCCTCACCGGTGCCTATGAGTTCGTCGGCCACCTCGTTGACGTTGGCGTTCTTGGCCCAGTCGCTGTAGCCGCCATATAGGCCGTGCAGCAGATAAACCACAGGGTATTTCTTGCCGCTCTTGTCAAAGCCGTTAGGCAGATACACATTATACTTGACCGTAGCTCCCAGTACCTTGCTCTGGATGCTGTCGGTCACAATCTTTCCTGCCCACGCGGGCAGACACACGGCGCACACCAGCGCCAAGAGTAAAAGTTTGGTCTTCATTCTGTTGTATTATTATAGAAATCTATTTTTAAACCAATATGCAAAAACGGGATCGGTGATATTCATCAGCCTCCCGTCTGATTCGATGAGATCGGCCTTGATTAATGCCGACTTCAGTCGCGGAATGTTAGATGCACTGCCCAGTTTGAACTCTTCGCGTATCGAAGCTTCGCCAAACCGTTCTTTAATTCCTGCAGAGAGAGCCCTGAGAAAGTTCATCTGGTATTCGCTTAGCGGATTTGTTTGCTCAAGGAAAAGTAATTCGCAACTATCCACGAGATTCTGCATTGCCAGGTGAATATGTGCTTCGGTAATGGTGTCACCCTCGTCTATTAATGAAAAAACATGCCATGCAAGTTGTTGCACATAAGACGAATAACTGTCTACAAGGTCGCATATTTCTCCTGCAAGTTCATCAGATATTGTGCGTTTCCTTTCGGCAAAATGCGAAACGATATACTTCACCCAATCCTTCTTGGGAATTTTGGGCAAGAACATCAAAGAACCAAATTGGTAAAGCGGCATTTTCTTGTCTTGGAAAATATTACTCATCATGTGTTTCTTGCTGCCAAACAGACAATAAGAAACCAGTTTGTGGTGTTGCCATATTGAACGTAATTTCTTTTGTGTAGAAATAGAGTCACTCCATTCGCCTATTTGCTGGAACTCGTCAATACAAACCACAATGCGTTTGCCTTTTTTTTCTGCTATAGATTCCACAAGATTAAGCACCTCTTGTGGAGTGTGTGTTTTGGGTGTGATTCCTAAGGCAACCGAAAACTCGCTTGCCGGTTCGGGTGCAAAAGAGATTTTTGGGGACAATCTTGCGAGAAATTCACGGGCGTTATCCATCCAGAGTTGCATAGTTGTAGCAGTTTGTTTCAAAACCGCTTCAACTAATGTGTTGTAAAATTCATATTCGCTTTTGCAGCCAAAAATGTCAACGTATACGGTTATGACATCTGGCGAAATCATTTTGCGCACATGTTGCACCAGAGATGTTTTGCCCCAGCGTCGAGGCGAAATGATGACGGTGTTTATGCCTTCTTCAAAGTTTAATTTCAACTGGCGTGACTCTTGTTCTCGACCAATGAAGTTATAGTCGCTTACCGAAACGCCAAAAACGAAACTGCTTTTCTTAATTGCCATAGTAGTTAGTGTTTATGTGGCAAAGATATAACAAAAACACAAAATACACAAGTTTGTGTGACACAAGTTTGTGTATTTTGTGTAATTTATTGATTAATACAGTCTATGCGATTAGTGGCGGTGGTTCTTTTTGAGGTACTGGATGAGGAGGGCGGGGCGGTCGGTCTGGATGAGGGTGGCGCCGTTGTCGAGGAGCCACTGCCAGGAGTCCTTGATGTTGCCGTCGAGCACAGCCACATCATCGTCGTGGCCGGCACACAGCGATGCCCACAACGAGTTGATCCACACCTTGATGCCGTAGCCCTGTATCTTCTGGATGAGTGCCTTCTCGCGCTCGCCAAAGCGGCCGAAGCAGCACTCTATTGCCACGGGATGCACTGTTGCCCACTCGTCGATAAACTGCTCGGCGCCGTCGCTGTCGAGTGTCACCACGGGCATGTAGATGCTGTTTTTCAGTGCCTCGCTGTTCTCGCGCTGCACCTTGTCGAGGCGGTGTCCGCTCTTGATAACTATCTGCTCCACCATGTCCATCTGCTTGGCCAGGGCATATACCTCGCCGAAGTAGTCATAGCCTTTGTCAACGTTGATGAGTATCTTACCCTTGGCCAGGGCAAATACCTCCTCGATGGTGGGTATCTGCACGGTGGTGACTCGACCCATGCCGTTCTTGAGGCGCAGTTTCTTGATCTCCTCTAGTGTGAGGTCGCACACGCGTCCCTGCCCGTTGCTGGTGCGGTTCACGTCAAAGTCATGCATGAGAATGAGGTGTCCGTCGCGGGTCTTCTGCAGGTCTATTTCCACCATGTCTACGCCCATGTCGATGCAGTGCTGAATGGCTGGCAGCGAATTTTCGGGTGCATTGCGCCAATCACCGCGGTGAGCCACCACGACCACGTGCTTGCCACGGGGGTCGTTGAGGGCTTTGAGAGATTGAGAAAAACTCGCTGCCGATGCACCTAAGCACATTAAACCAGCGAGCATTATGAGGATAAGTTGTTTCATTCGTAAGATTTTAGTATTTCAACCAGGTCGGCCACGCCCTCAGTGGCGGGCTTGGCTATCACGGTCACCCAGCTGGGCACCTTGGCGGGCTTGGGGTCAATGTAGAATACCTTGGCCGTCTCGGGGGCATACTGCAGCAGTGCAGCAGCGGGATATACCGACAGGGTGGTGCCAATGACTACAAACACGTCGGCATCTTGCACCAACTGGCACGCAGGGGCAAAGTTGGGTACGTCCTCGCCAAAGAACACGATGTGCGGGCGCACGTGTTCGCCGTTGAGGTTGCAGGTGTCGGGCGAGGTGCACATTCCCTCGTCGGTGAGCTGGTCGCTGGGCAGCTGGTAGAACTTGTAGGGCTGGTGCATGGTGCGCACTTTCATGAGTTCGCCGTGCAGGTGTAGCACCTTGGTTGATCCGGCGCGCTCATGCAGGTCGTCAACGTTCTGGGTGATGATTTGCACGTCGTGATTTTTCTCAAGCTCAGCCAGCAGCTTGTGTGCTGCATTGGGTTTGACGGTAACGAGTTGGGCGCGTCGCTCGTTGTAGAAGCGGTGCACTAGGGCCGGATCACGGGCAAAGCCCTCATCGCTGGCCACATCCATCACAGGGTAGTTCTCCCACAGTCCACCGGCATCGCGAAAGGTGGTGATGCCGCTCTCAGCGCTAATCCCCGCGCCACTAGAAACTACAATCTTCATAGACTATAACAATTTAAAAACCACAGATTAAACAGAAATAAGGGAATTCGATTCAGATTGATCAGATTTTTCATTGTAACCACAGATTAAACAGAAATAAGGGAATTCGATTCAGATTGATCAGATTTTTCATTGTAACCACAGATTAAACAGAAATAAGGGAATTCAATTCAGATTGATCAGATTTTGAATAAATCACAGAAACAGATTGGTGTTAACCAAATAAACTTTATTTGTTCTTAAAGTCTATAAGTCGTTCAAATTGCAGACTTGTTTGTCCGAAATTTAGAATATAACCCACAAGTAATCCTGTGGCTTTAAGATAATTAAAGACTTGAGATCTATGTTGGTCGGTAATCTCGTTTACTGCTTTGATTTCAACGATTATTTTGTCATAACATACAAAATCTGCAATATAGGTTTGTTTCAATTGTACACCTTTATATATGATAGAAAATCGTTTTTCTCTTTCACAATGTATTCCGCGCATAGTTAATTCTTGTTGAAGTGCCTCTTGGTACACTTTTTCAAGAAATCCACACCCCAGCTGTTTATGGACCTCCATAGCGGCTCCAATGAGATTCCATCCTTCGGTTTTGTAAATGAACTCATCGTTTATCATAGTGATTTCAGAGAAGTCATGAATAATCTGTTTAATTTGTTGAAAATTCCCACAAAGAAAAAAGAATTCTGTTTAATCTGTGGTTATTTCCTTAGTTTAACGTTTTACTTGAGGCGTTTGGAGAGTTTGTCGAGCATGTCGCGGGTCATTGAGTCGAGGTCATACTCGGGGTTCCAGCCCCATTCCATGCGGGCGCAGGTGTCGTCGAGTTTGTTGGGCCACGAGTCGGCAATGCCCTGGCGCAGTGCATCTACCTGATATTCCATCTCAAAGGTGGGTATGTACTTCTTGATGCTAGCATAGATTACTTCGGGGTCGAAGCTCATCGAGGCGATGTTAAACGAGTTGCGGTGGCGCAGCTTGGTGGGGTCGGCCTCCATGATCTCGATGGCAGCGCGCAGTGCATCGGGCATATACATCATGTCCATGAATGTGCCGGCCTTGATGGGGCAGATGAACTTCTCGCCCTTGACGGCGCTATAGTAGATGTCGACTGCATAGTCGGTGGTGCCGCCTCCAGGAGGGGTAACATAGCTGATGAGGCCGGGGAAGCGCACCGAGCGTGTGTCGACGCCAAACTTGAGCGCATAGTAGTTGCTCAACAACTCGCCCGAAACCTTGGTAACACCATACATGGTGCGCGGCTGCTGGATGGTGTCCTGCGGAGTACCGTCCTTGGGCGCATTGGGACCAAATGAACCTATAGAGCTGGGGGTGAACACCGCACACTTGTTCTCACGGGCCACCTCAAGCACGTTGAGCAGTCCGTCGATGCCTATGTGCCAAGCCAGCAGAGGCTTGTTCTCGGCCACAGCGCTAAGTAGTGCGGCGAGGTTGTAGATAGTGTCGACGTTGTATTTCTTGACAACATCGGCAATTTGCTGCGCATTAGTGATGTCGACCACCTCCATGGGGCCGCTCTCGGCAAGTTCGCCCTTGGGCTCAGCGCCCGGGATATATCCTGCCACCACGTTGCTGCCGCCGTAGATGCTGCGCAGCTTCATTGCCAGTTCTGAGCCAATCTGGCCCGTAGAACCGATGATAAGAATATTTTTCATTGTCTTTAGTTGTTGTTTTAGTTTTGGGTTCTCGGAGGGCTAGGAGTTCTCAGAGATCTCAGAGATCTCAGAGATCTCGGAGTTCTCGGATTGTTAAACGGTTAAATGAATAAACCTTTAAACGATTAAACTTTTAAACATTTAAACTTTTACCCTGTTACTTCAGCAGCTCGCCCTTGACCTTGATGAAGGCGGCGATGGCTTTGTCCAGATGCTCGCGGTCGTGACCTGCCGAGAGCTGTACGCGGATGCGTGCCTCGCCTTTGGGAACCACGGGATAGTAGAAACCAGTGACGTAGATGCCTTCTTCCTGCATGCGTGCGGCGAAGTCCTGCGAGAGCTTAGCGTCATAGAGCATAACGGCGCAGATGGCGCTCTGTGTGGGCTTGATGTCGAAGCCTGCAGCCAGCATCTTGTCGCGGAAGTAGTTCACGTTCTCGACCAGCTTGTCGTGCAGTGCGTTGCTCTCCTTGAGCATCTTGAACATCTCGATGCTTGCGCCCACGATGCCGGGAGCGATAGAGTTAGAGAACAGATAGGGACGTGAGCGCTGGCGCAGCATGTCGATGATTTCCTTGCGGCCGGTGGTGAAACCGCCCATTGCGCCGCCAAATGCCTTGCCCAGGGTACCGGTGAAGATGTCAATCTTGCCGTAGAGGTCAAACTGCTCGGCAACACCGTGGCCTGTGGGGCCCACAACGCCTGCCGAGTGGCTCTCGTCGACCATCACCAGGGCGTCATATTTCTCAGCGAGCTCGCATATCTTGTCCATGGGAGCCACGTTGCCGTCCATTGAGAAGACGCCGTCAGTAGCGATGAGGCGGAAGCGCTGAGCCTGTGCCTCCTGAAGGCAACGCTCCAGTTCTTCCATGTTAGCGTTGGCATAGCGGTAGCGTTTAGCCTTGCACAGGCGCACACCGTCGATGATCGATGCGTGGTTGAGTGCGTCGCTGATGATGGCGTCATCAGGACCGAGCAGTGCCTCAAAGAGACCGCCGTTAGCGTCAAAGCATGAACCATAGAGGATGGCATCCTCAGTGTGGAAATATTCAGCGATAGAGGCCTCGAGTTCCTTGTGGATGTCCTGGGTGCCGCAGATGAAGCGCACGCTCGACATGCCATAGCCGTGGTCCTTCATTGTCTTGACCGCAGCGTCCACGAGGCGTGGATTGTTAGAGAGTCCTAGATAATTGTTAGCGCAGAAATTGAGCACTTCGCTATCGGGCTGCACCTTGATGTCGGCTCGTTGTTCAGTGGTGATAATGCGCTCGTTTTTATACAAGCCGGCAGCCTTGATGTCGGCAAGTTCCTGAGTGAGGAACTCTTGCATTTTTCCGTACATAACTTATATGGTTTTATCGTTGTTAATTAATTAGGGGTTTTAACACGCAAAGTTAAATATTTTATATGAAACGAGCAAATAAAAATTTCCATTGTGGAGATTTGTATGCTGCTATCGCAGCTTGTGGTCGTGGTAGTGGTGCCTGCTGTGCAGGTAGAAGTGTAAGACTGCCACTGCATTGACCGCGGCTCCCACCCAGAAGGCTGCGGCATATCCCAGGTGCTCGGCAAAGAAACCGCCGATGACCACACCCAGCCCTATGCCCACATCCCACGACACGAGCAGGGTGGAGTTGGCCGTGCCGCGTCGGTCGTTGGGAGCCAGGTTGATAAACATGTTCTGGAATGCTGGCCACAGGTGTCCGTTGCCCAGGCCGATGAGTACTGCCGAGCCATAGTATCCCCACATGTTGGGCACGGCCACAAACAGCGTGTAGCCCACTACCGAGATGGCCATGCCTATGGCCGCGTTATAGACTATCTTGCCCTTGCGCAGCGACGAGGCACCCTCGAGTCGCGACAGGATGAGTCCCGCTGCCAGGATGAGGAAATAAGTGCCGGTGCCGCTGGTGATGCCCATCGTCTCTTTGCTGTAGATGGCCAGGTAAGTGCTGATGACACCATAGGAGAAACCAAAGGCTATCATGTCGATGAACAGCAGCCATCCAGCCACCAGGAAGAAACGGTCGAGCGACATCTTGCGCTTACCCTGAACGGCAGGACGTGTCGTTAACCTGACGGTGCTGTCGACCAGCATACCCGTGCCGGCCACGATGAGCGACAGCCAGAATAGCAACTCAAAGCTGTGCAGACTGTTGTAGACATACACTGCCACGGTGGGGCCGGTAGCCATTGCGAGGTTGTTGCTCAGGCCATAGTAGCCTATGCCCTCGCTGCGCCGCGACGACGGCAACACGTCGATGGCCACGGTGCTGTTGGCCACGGTTAGGGCGCCGAAGGGGGCTCCGTGCAGCGTGCGCACAATGGCAAACAGCAGCAGCGAGCCCGCAGCCAGGTATCCGGCAAAGAAGATGAAGAACAGGAAGAAAACCGTGAGCAGCACCTTCTTGCGCGGGAAGGTGTCGACCAGAAAACCGCTGAACGGGCGCGACAGCAGCGCCGCGATGGTGTAGCCGCTCAGCACGGCACCTATCACGTCCTTGGTAGAATGGAACGTCTCCTTGAGATAGAGCGGCAACAATGGCATGAGCAGGTAGAAGGCAAAGAATAGCATAAAGTTAGCTATGTTCACCTTGATGAAATTACTGTTCCACAGTTTCTCTTGCATAGTCGTTATAAAAAAACACTAGATAATCCAGGAGACCTAGACTATCTAGAGGTTATAGTAGTTAGTGATGGATTTACACTCTCTTGCCCTTGAGCGTGGCGCTTGATGCGCTCTCGACGGTGCACATCACCTTGTCGCCCACCTGTGTGTCGCCGGCGGGGAACACGATGACCTTGTTTTGCTGCGTGCGGCCGAACATGTCGTCCTTAGAGCGCTTGCTGTAGCCCTCCACGAGCACTTCAAATGTCTTGCCCACGTCGGCACGGTTGCTGCACAGCGACAGTTCGTTTTGCAGCGCGATCATGCGGTTGAGGCGGTCAATCTTCACCTCCTCAGGTACGTTGTCGGGCAGGTTCTTGCTGGCAAATGTGCCGGGGCGCTCGCTGTACTTGAACATGAATGCCGAGTCAAAGCCCACCTCGCGCATCAGGCTCAGTGTCTCCTGGAAGTCCTCCTCGGTCTCGTCATGGAAACCGGTGAACATGTCGGTCGAGATGCCGCAGTCGGGCATTGCAGCCTTGATCTTGGCGATGCGGTCAAGATACCACTCGCGTGTGTACTTGCGGTTCATGAGTTTGAGAATCTTGTTGCAGCCGCTCTGCACCGGCAGGTGGATGTGCTTGCATATGTTGTCGCGGCTTGCCATCACGGCGATGATTTCGTCGCTCAGGTCCTCGGGGTTGCTGGTGGTGAAGCGCACGCGCATCTCGGGAGCGGCGTCGGCCACCATCTCGAGCAGGCCTGCCAGGTCAACGCTCGAGCCGTCCTCGTTCTTGTAGAGGTAAGAGTTGACATTCTGTCCCAGCAGCGTCACCTCCTTGAAACCGCGTGCACGCAGGTCGGCGAGCTCGTTGAGGATGCTCTGGGGCTCACGGCTACGTTCGCGACCGCGGGTGTAAGGCACGATGCAGTAGGTGCAGAAGTTGTTGCAACCGCGCATGATGCTGATGAAACCGCTCACCTTGTTGCCGCCCACGCGGGTGGGGATGATGTCGCGATAGGTCTCGGTCTTAGACAGCTCCACGTTGATAGCCTTCTCGCCGTTCTCGGCCATGCCTACGAGCTGGGGCAGCTCCAGATAAGAGTCGGGGCCGGCCACCACGTCCACGTCATAGTCGTTGATGAGGGTCTCCTTCAAGCGCTCGGCCATGCAGCCTATGATGCCCACGATGAGGCGGCGCTGACGCTTGCGGCGCATGATGTTGAGCTGGTTGAGGCGGTTAAAGATCTTCTGTTCGGCATTGTCGCGAATGCTGCAGGTGTTGATAAAGATTGCGTCGGCCTGGTCCAGGTCCTCGGTGGTGTCATATCCAGCCATCTTCATCACGCTGGCCACAACTTCGCTGTCGGCCACGTTCATCTGGCAACCGTAGGTCTCGATAAACAGCAGTTTGCTGAACTCCCCCTTGGGGGCGTCATATGTAAGGTTCAATTTGTCCATTGTGTATAAGTTTCCTTTTCAACGTGCAAAGTTACAACATTTTGCTGAAACCATGCTCTTTTTGCCTTTGAATTGTTACAACAAAAATGAGTCAACGTTTTTAGGTGTAACTACACTGAACGTTGCTTCGGGATAAGCCGTAGTGAAGCTTGTGGGACATTTGGCGGCCGCCTTGCGTTCGTTCCACTTGAATTCAAATGCCGTCAGCTGTCCGTCAATTAGTTCTAAGTAGTCAATTTCGCTTTGTTGTTGCGTGCGCCAGAACCAGGGTTGTGCAAAGTTGTCTTTTAGCTGATTCTGTTTCAGCCTCTCGGCAACCACATAGTTTTCCCACAACTCGCCCACGTCGGTACGGTTCTCTACTTGTGCAAAGTTGCCAATTACCGCGTTGCGTATGCCTAGGTCCCAAAAGTATATCTTCATGCTCTTTTTGAGCTCGTTTCTTAAGTTTCTTGAGTAAGATCTCAAGCGAAACACGATATAGGATTTCTCTAAAATATCAATATATTTTTCCACCGTCTTGGGGTCGATACCCACCAGTTGTCCCAGTTCATTATAATTTACCAAGGAACCTATCTGATAAGCCAATGCTTTTAGCAGTTTAACCAGTTTTTCCGACTTGAGCACCTTGTCAAACGACAGTATGTCGCGATATAGATATGAATCAGACAACTCTTTAAGCACAACGCGCTCTTCCCCCGGGGTGTTTACCACTTCGGGGTAGTAACCATATACCATGCGGTGCGGAATCATGCGTAGCTCTTCGAGCATGCTGGTGTGTGAAACCATCTCGGCAAAACTTACAGGGAACATTTTGAACTCGCGTTTTCGGCCTGTCAACGGCTCGTTTATTTTTTGCGCAAGCTCAAATGAACTGCTACCGGTTGCAATGACCTGGACTCCGGGAATCTGGTCGGTGACCAGTTTGATTTTCATCCCTATGTCCTGAATGCGTTGTGCCTCATCAATCACCAGAATGTCGTTACCCCCTATGACGTTGCGCAGCCGGGTAGAGGTGATGCCGGCGAGCAACGTCTGCACGTCGGTATCGTCACCGTTGAGCCAGAGGACCCCCTCCCTGTTTCCCAGCAGCATTTTCAATAAAGTAGACTTGCCCACTTGCCGTGCGCCCATGATGATAATTGCTTTATTGCCACCTAGGAGTTGCTCTATTTTTGGTTGTATTTCTCGATGTATCATGTCAAATGAGATTTTACATGCAAAATTAGTAAAAAATGGGCAAAATCCAAAATTCTTATAATAATTTAGGAATGGAATCCAAAATCCTTATGATAATTTAGGAATAGAATCCAAAATTCTTAACCTGTCAGGGATGTCTGTTAGTAAGTAAAACCTCAAAACGCTACAGTGGGGACTGTCCCTGTTGTAGCATTCTTGTAAATAAAACTCAAAAATGCTACAGTGGGGACTGTCCCTGTTGTAGCATTTTGGGTGGAAGGTATGGGATAAGAATATATTTTTACTTGGGGGCGTATTTCAGGATTTCCTGTGGGGTGAGGTGCAGTGTCTTGCCCATGGGTTTCTTGTTGTTGCTGTTCAAGAGGGTGATTTCGATCTCTCCGCCCAATGCGGCAAATTCAAATAAATTAGGACACAAAGTGCTACACTCCATGTTGAATTCTTCCACAACCTTCTCGCGCAGCTCCTCTTCAGTTTTGTTCTTGTATTGAGACATCACAAAGTAATTGGCAGTGAGCTTGCGTCCATCAAACTGCATGTTATTAAACCCGTATTTTTCTTTGAACTTGTCGATAAAAAAATACGTGCTTTCTTCTATATAGATGTTGCCTAGCATTTCAAGCTTGGTGGGAGGGCATAGCAGCAACTCGGTGGCGGTAAGACTAACTTCATTGGGGGAGTGCAGGTAGTCATACTTCCACACGAAACTTATATTGTAATAAGCCATCAGGGCAAGGGATTCTTCGGAATACCCTCCCACAAGTTTCATACGCATCAGGTTTTTTGTTAAGTCATATAAAGGGAATACTAATACGTTTTCTACCTGGAACGAACTGGGTGTGGACACGTGGAACACGATGTTTCGGCTTTTTGTCGTTGTGATGCTGTGGATAATAATCTTTTCATCAAGCTTGATGGGCAGCAGCTTGCGCAGGTCGCTGGCTATATTCTCAACTGTTTCACCGGCCCTTTTGTTGGCCTCGGCCTGTAACTGGTCGTCGGGATTGGCTCCACGCAGAATATATGTTACATAATCTTCAGAGGCCCTCAGCAATTTCTTGCCTTTGTCGTCGAAGATTTTTGTGCCCAGGTACACACGGTGTTGATACACGTCCAACCTTGTGCTCAGGGGGAGAAGTTTTGCCAGGAACGAACCCAATGCTTTAGCCTCCTCGTGTGTGTTGCCGTCGTAGAGTTCTTTCTTCTTGAGGGAGAAGTGGAAATAGATGCCGTTGCCCTCACACGACAAGTCGGTGAGCACCACGCCGTCGCCCGCGGTCATGGGCAACGTGTAGGCCTGCTTGAACTCTTTCACAAACTGCGCCATGTAGAGTTCTTTCTCGCTATACTCCTTTCGAGGGGCAGCCACAGCCTGCATGGCCACGGTGGCCATGAGCAGGACGAATATCAACTTGGTTATAGCTTTCATATTGCGCTGATTTTAAATTAACTATTACTCGGAGGGGTATTGCAGGATTTCTTGGGGGGTGAGGTGGATGGTGATGCCGGTGGGTTTCTTCTTGGAGTTCAGTAGTTTGAACTCAATCTCGCCGCCCACCGAGGCAAAGGTAAATATGTCGAAGCAACGCTCGTAACACGCGAAGTTGAAGCTTTCGATCAGCTTTTTAGTCAACGCTGCTGTCGACGCGTCCTTGTAGTCGTTGGGGATGATGTATTCGCCGGTGAGCTTGTTGCCTTGGATTTTCAAGTTCTTTATGCCTGATTTCGTTTCAAAGTAACTGGCGTAACACATATAGGTGTAGCCCAGATATTCGGCTTTAGTGGCGGGACCAACCAGCAGGTTGATGGGTTGGGCAGAGGCAACCGCGTCCCCGAGGAAGTCTTCAAGGACCCATTTGAAATGTACCCCGTAGTAGGACATCAAGGTCAGTGACTCATCGGTATAGACTTCAGTGAGCCACACATATATGTAATCTCGGTCAATCCTCGTTAGCTCCTCAAAATCAATATTATAGACAGGTATAGATGATTTTATGTGGCACGTGATTTCGGGGCCTTTGGTTGTGATAGACTCGATTTTTGAGTATTGGTCAATTGAGTAGGGCAAAAAACCGCGCAGGATTTCGGCAGCCTGCTCGGTCACCTCGATTTTCCTTTTGGCGAGCTCCTCTTCATTGAGCGGTTCGTTTGGGGCTGTGGCACGCAGCAGCATGCCCGAATATATCGCGCCGCTTGTCACCAGCAATTTCTTGCCCTTGGCGTCGAAGGTCTTGATGCCCATGTAAACGCGGTTTTTATGCAGGTTGAACCTGTCGTCCACCGAGACGAGCTGGGCCAGGAACTGGCGAATCGTTACAGGAAATCTCCACTCATTGCTGTAGGTGTCATATAGCTCGGGCTTGGTGATGTTGAAGTGGAAATAGATGCCGTTGCCTTTACACGACAAGTCGGTGAGCACCACGCCGTCATACGCGGTCATGGGCAACGTGTAGGCCTGCTTGAACGCTTTCACAAACTGCGCCATGTAGAGTTCTTTCTCGCTGTACTCCTTTTGAGGGGCAGCTACAGCCTGCGTGGCCACAGCGGCCATGAGCAGGACGAATATCAACTTGGTTATAGCTTTCATATTGTTTATCTTAAATTTTCCTTGTTATTTTACACCAATGCGCAGATTATCTCTCGCAGATCTCGCTATAACTGACAGAAATTAAAAGAAATTAAAAATAAATTTATGTCTTTTTTATGTTATTTTAGTCTGAAATAAAAGAATGAGATCCGCGCGGGATATTCAAAAAAGGAGTATTGGTGAATAGTTACCATTTTCTTTTCAAATCACAAAGTTATCTAATTTATTTGATTTTGCCGAAAAAAATGACGTTTTCTTTGAAAACGAGTTTATTTTGAAAAAAAATAGTTATTTTTGTAGATTAAAACAGATAGCTGAAAAAGCAAATCAATTATGAAAAAGATATCATTATTAATTGTGTCAATGCTGATTGCCGTTACGGCGTCGGCTGCTGTGGGACAATACATCGTGAATGGTGATTTGATTTATCTTGTTACCGACGAGAAATATGACAACACGGGTACCGTCGAGGTGACTGAACTTTCCTCGGCAGGAAAGGCTGCTAAGGGCCTTAATCTTGTTATTCCTTCAACCATAGGCTATGAGGGCTACACCTACACCGTGACCGAGATGGCTGAAAAAGCGTTTGAGGAGCAGAAGAACATCGTGAGCGTGGAGTTCAACGATGGTATAAAGGTGATTAGTAACCATGCATTCTACAACTGTTCCAATCTCTCCAAAATAACAATTAATAGTAAAACAATCAGTACTATCTCGAGTTATGCCTTCTTTGGCACTGCGATTACAACCCTTCACATCCCCGCAAGTGTAACATATTTTGAAAACACATGCGTGAATAATTGTGATTATTTGACTTCAATCACAGTAGATGAAGCAAATTCCAAATTCAGCAGTCTTAATGGATTATTGTATGATAAGGAAAAGACAATTCTCTATAGGTGTCCGCCTGGACTCGAAGGTAACATGTTAGAAAAAGATTTCCCATATTCACTTACAACAATATGGGGCAATGCCTTTGGATACAGTAAGCTGAAGAAATTATATCTTCCATACGGTATAACTACGATACATGGAGAGGCTTTTAATCTTACATATTTTGATGAGCTCAAGATTCCAAGTACGGTTACTAAATTTTACAAAGATGCATTTTATTTCTGTGCTGCAAGAGACCTGTATATGGGGCCTCGCGAGGCACCTGAGGTCAGCAGCGATGAGTTTTTCGGTGTGGCTGTTTTAGGTAATCTTCATGTTCCTTCAAGTAGGAAGCCTATATACAAGATGCACACACCATGGAGCAAATTCCCCAACATATATGAAGATGCCTTTGATTTTAGTGGCTATGCATTGTTCTCGTCAAAGGATGCTCAGGGTAAGGACATTTATTTCGGAGAATGTCGCTTTTGCGTCCTTGTACATAAGGCCCCTGCTATCCCTATCTCTGAAGCTACTTTGACCCATATATCAAATGTCAACTTGCCCGGAACTCTTACGATTCCTGACTATATTACCGATCCACGCACAGGTGAAAAATTTATCGTGTCTAAAATCGGTAGTGACGTTTGTCGCGATGGCATGAATGCCGATTTTGAGTTGGTAATGGGTAAAAATATTTATGAGGTTGAAGCTAACGCCTTTAAGGACATAACCCAACTGAAAAAAGTTACCTTCTCTCCTGCACTTAAATATATTCGTAGTAGTGCCTTTGAAAACTGCCGCATCGCTAACGATGTGATTTTGCCTTATGGCTTAATTTCTTTAGGCGAGAAATCATTATATAACAATTCATTTAAGCGTATTTTGTTACCGTCTACCCTTGATAGGCCAGTACCTGGTTTCATGGCTAAGAATAACTACCTCGAGGAGATAATTGTAAACAATCCCAAAATGAAAGAATATAATGGAGGTTCAAACCCTATAGACTTCACTAATATCCCCTCGTCGTGCAAGGTCTATGTGCCTGTGGGATGCGTGGACATGTTCAAGAACAGCGAGTGGGGCAAGTTCAATATCATGGAGGGTGCGTTTGACTTCGTTACTGGCTCCAACATCACCGGCAACCGCTACAAGATGACCGTGACAAGCAGCGAGCCTGTCACCGTGGATGGCGTAACATATGACGGCACTGCCAAGTATGTCTATCACCCCGACGTGCTTCTGGGCTCGGGCGCATACGTCGCTACCGACGT
>JAKSLZ010000069.1 GCA_024400935.1 Muribaculaceae bacterium
TCGATGTGCCGCTTTCCTGCCACTCCTTGTAGTCGCCGGCAGTGCTGTTGCTGGGTATTCCGTTGGGATAGAAATAGTCGTCATAGAGCAGACCATCCACGTCATAGTTAGAGATGATTTCCTTGCACACGTTCACGATGCGGTCAATGCAACGCTGCTGTGCGGGGTCAAGGATGATGGTTGAGCCATAAGTGAGCAGCCAGCCGTTGTTCTTGAGTTCCTGGTCCTGTGCAGTGTTCCAGTCGCTACCGGTAGAGAAACGGTAGGGGTTAACCCATGCGTGGCACTCCATACCGCGCTTGTGGCACTCGGCCACAGCATATTCCAAAGGATCGAATGCGGGAGCCGCACCGCGTGTGCCGCTGATGTAGCTCGACCAGGGCTCGTAGCTTGACTTATAGAAAGCGTCGCACATCGAGCGCACCTGGAAGTTAACGGCATTGAAGTTGTTGCGCTGCAGCGAGTCGAGCAGCACGTTGAGTTGTTGTTTCATCTTGGTGGCGTTCACTTCGCCAGTGCCGCGCGAAGCCTCGGCAGGCCAGTCAAGACACCACACAGTAGCTACCCAAGCCGAGCGGAACTCGCTCTTGGGAGTGAGAAATTGTGCTGCCTGCATTGCTATGTTGCTCATAGCAAGCATGATAATTGCAGCAACGAGAGAGAGGTTAAATCGTTTCATTAGTATAATTGGTTTTTTAATGGATTATCCCATTTTAATAATAACTTACAAAGATAACAAATCTTCCCCAATTTCACCTCACTATCAATCAAAAAAATATTAAAGGTAGGCTCTATTAATTATGAGAAAAGATAAATTATTATTTCGGTCGCTTTTGAGCCTGTTTTGGTATCTTTTTGACATTCAGTCGGTCATGAAGCTCGCTTCACTCCCTCTTCATGTCAAAAATCTACTCAAAACATCTCTCAAAATCGCCTCGACATAATTAATAGAACCTACCTAAACAAAGTTTAATATGCTCCCTTTGAGTTTGTGTTAGTTTACTATCTTGGCTTCTTCGAGGGTGATGTTGCAAATGTCTTTGGCCATGTCGTTTAGGGACAGGCATTGCTTGCGTGTGATAGTCGTGTGCTGGTTGTGGTGTGGCCAAGGAGCAAGTAACAGCAGGTTGCCTGTGGCACAGTAGTTAAATTCCCATCCAGATGGCTTGAAATACTCAGGGAATCCAT
This sequence comes from Muribaculaceae bacterium, assembly GCA_024400935.1. Classification (GTDB taxonomy): domain Bacteria; phylum Bacteroidota; class Bacteroidia; order Bacteroidales; family Muribaculaceae; genus Sodaliphilus. The sequence goes on from JAKSLZ010000069.1 coordinate 1,189, forward strand.
TCTCTTTGAGGATGATGAGCTTGCCTTGGATTTCGCGGGCCATGTCACGCACTTGTTTTTCTCTCTCACTGATGAATGGCGAGACGAGTACACCGCCATTTTCTATGATTTTTCTCCATTGCTTCATGTGCTCTTGGTGCTCTTGGTCGCTATCTCTGCGGTGCACTTGCACTTGTTCTTTCTCTGGCTCGCGCAGCAGGAAGATGTTTCCGTATGCTGCATATTCCTGTTTGCCTATGACGATGTGCAGGTATTTCTTGAACAGGTGGGGCATTGCGCGTTTCACCGCTAAGCGGCGCGGGTTGTCGTCGATGTAGCGTTTCAACACGTCAAGCTGGCCATAACGTGACAGGATGCGGTCGTTGTAGCCTGGCTCAAAGAGGGGTTTCTTTTTACCAGGAGCTATCGCTCCTGGCACATGGCTGGCTGTTGCTCCTGGCACATGGCTGGCTGTCGCTCCCGGCACATGGCTGGCTGTCGCTCTTGGCACATGGCTGGGTGTCTCGAGCGAGAGCTCGGGGTGTAGTTCCCAATAGGCCTTGCTGCAGCCTGCCTTGAGACCGGCGATGACTTGGCCCAGGTGGTGCTTCATTTTTTCTCTAACGCACACGAGCACGTGTATGTGGTCTTCCATCACAATGTGTTTCCACACTTCAACTGCTGGGTGGTGCTTGGAGATACCATAAATGCACTTTGTCACTTCCTCGCCAAGTGGCGTGAGCTCTATGTGCGGGCATGAGGGGACGCCAACGAGCCTTCCCAGCAATCGCCTGCGCCCGTCAACGGCTAGCGTGAACATGTAGATTCCCGGTTCGTTGTAGTTGTGCATGTAGCAGCGCCTCTTCATTGAGGGCTGCAAATCCCTGTGGTACTGCTGGTTGTCTTTTTGGTTCATTTGCATGTGCAAAGGTAGTGCAAATAATGCAACTGCACAAGAAAAACGCACCCTTGGGGCGGTTGCCACAAGGGTGCGTGATATCGATGCGATGATAAATCGCCTGATGCGTGATTACTTCACAACCTTCTTGCCGTCGATAACGTAGATGCCGTGAGTGAGGCTGTTCTCGTTGACGCGGCGGCCTGTGAGGTCATAAGCGCCCTTAACTGCCTTGGTCTCGGGAGTTACTGTCAAGTCGTTGATGCCTACGAAGGGTTTCTCGGGAGTCTCAACGATGTAAGAAGAGATGGGCATGTCTTCGCTATTGCCCATGCCGAAGCCCTGGATGTACTTAGCATCGGGAGTGATGACGCCGGGAGCGTTGCAAGCCATGTCGCCCACGAGGCTGTTGAAGTAGTCGTTGTCGGGGAAGAGGTCGCTGAACATTACGGGCTTGTTCTGCTCGGGATACCAGATAGCACCCTTGCGGCCGAACATTGAACCGTTGTCTTCAAAACCTACAGCAGTACCGTCGTTAGCGATGCCGTAGAGAGCGATAACCTGTGAGCCGTCGCCATAAACGTCGAGCTGCTTAGTGTTGAGGTTGAGGCGAGCGCACTGCAATGTGGGCTGTTCCCAGTTGAACATGTCATACTCGGGGCAAACAACGAGTGAAATCCACTCACCGTTAGCGCTGAGGCCACGGCCCTCAAATGTCATGAAAGGCTTGCCCTGTCCGGGCTCTTCCTGATAGTAATCCTTGCAGATGGGGTCGGGAGTGTAAGTGCCGTCTTCGTTCTGGCGCCAGATGCAAGCGGGCCACAGGCCGTAGTTGTCGTTGAGGTAACCGAGAATCACCTTGCCGTCGTCGCTGATGTAGCGTGCGCCAGCACCGTCAAACTCGAAAGGAACCGATGATGCGTCGGGCATGGGGAGGTCAACGCGCTTGTCTCCAATCCACAGACAGGGACGTGTCAGGTAGTTAGCGTCAAAGTAGTCACCCACGATGATGCTGCCGTCGGGAGTGATAGCCCAAGCGTCAGAACCAGCCTCGCCGGTGTAGTATGAGCCCCAATCTTCCTCGATGAGCTCACCCTTGTCGGCATACAGTTCGCTCCATGTGCCGTCAAGGTTGGCCTTGATAGCGTAGGTCTTAGAACCCACTGCGACGCCGTCGTTGCTAATGCCGTGGAACTGGCCTTCTTCAACCTCGTTGAAGTTTACATAAGAATTGCCATCCACTACCCAGATTGTGGGTGTGAAGGTTGAGTAGTTTGTACCCACCACATACTTGCAGTTGGGCGACATTGACTCACCCAGGAGCTGCATTTCGTCAGATACAGTGCTCACTGTTTGGGCACTGGCTGCGATAACACATGCAGCCATGAAAACTGTAGTAAAAATTTTCTTCATAGATGTGTATTTAATTAGTTAGTAAAAATTCTAGACTAAAATGATAGTATATTGGGCTACAAAGTTAGTAAATTTTTATGGTAAAACGTTATGTTTTGTAAAGCAAAAAGCCAAATTTGCCTACAAAAACATAATTTTTATAGACAAAAGGCTTAAAATAGTACTGTTTTGTGAGGTTTGTGGCCGTGGGTTCTTCTACCCCTTAGATGCCGAAGAGGTCGCGGGCATTGCGGTCAGTTGCCTGTGACACTTCCTCTGGACCGATTTCCAGCAACTTGGCAATGAAGTCGTTGATGCAGGGTATAAAGCTGCTCTCGTTGCGCTTGCCGCGGTGAGGCACAGGTGCCATGTAGGGGGCATCGGTTTCAAGCAAAATGCGGTCAAGCCCTATGACAGGCAGCAATTGCGGCAGAGTACTTTTCTTGAAGGTGACCACGCCGCCTATGCCGTAGTAGAAGTCGCCACGCTGGCGCAGTCGCTCAATGTCGCCGGCATCGCCGCCAAAGCAATGGAACACGCCGCGGGGCATCTCGCCATCGAGCGAGTCGAGCACCTCTATCACCTCGTCCATGGCGTCGCGGCAGTGCATGATGAATGGCATGTTCTTTTCCTGGCACCACTGCAACTGCATCTTGAGGGCATCCATCTGCTCGGTGCGGTAGGTCTTGTCCCAGTATAGGTCCATGCCTATCTCGCCCACAGCGATAAACTCGCCGCTGTCGAGCATGGGTCGCATGGCTGCGAGCACCTCGCGATAGTCGGGCTTAACTTCTTCAGGATGAAGGCCTATAGCCATAGATGTGTACTCGGGATGCTGCCTGTGCAAGCTCCTGAGCAGCGGCACGCTGTCCAGGTTCTCGTTGGGCAATATCACATGTGTCACCCCGGCCTCGATGGCGCGGGCAACCACTGCGTCGCGGTCCTCGTCAAAGACGTCACAGTAGATGTGGCTGTGGGTGTCGATCATCGGTCGCGCTTTATGAGTTTTAGTATCAGGTTGGCAAATGCACGCTTGGCTTCGTCGTTGAGCGACTCGGTGTTGTCAAGGTCGTCGAGAGCCTTGCGGCTGTAGCGGTCGATGACGTTGCCCACCATCTCCTTGAGGTTGAGACGCTCATAAATGCCTCTCACGGCAGGAATCTTGTCCTCGGGACGAGCCTTGGTGTCGGCAATCCAGCGCTTGAGCTCGGCTTCGTCGTCCTCGTCGGCCTCGATGAGTGCGCTGAGCAGCAGGTAGGTCTTCTTGTTGTTCATGATGTCGCCGCCGGTGGCTTTGCCAAATGTGGACGGGTCGCCCCACACGTCGAGCACATCGTCTTGCAGCTGGAATGCCAGGCCGGTGTTTACACCCATGCGATACAGGGCGTCGGCATCATGCTCGCTGGCACCACCCATGAGTGCGCCCATCTTGCATGCGCAGCCCAGCAGTACCGATGTCTTGAGACGTATCATCTCCATGTACTCGCTGATGCTCACGTCGTTGCGGCTCTCAAAGTCCATGTCCCATTGCTGACCTTCATAGATCTCCATTGCAGTTTTGTTGAAGAGCTTGAGCACCTGAGGCAGCACGTCGGGGCGTGCGTGTGCAATGTGCTGGGTAGCCATAGTGAGCATGGCGTCGCCGCTTAGGATAGCCACGTTGTCGTTCCAGCGGCAGTGCACAGTGGGCTCTCCGCGGCGCACGTCGGCACGGTCCATCACATCGTCGTGCAGCAGCGTGAAGTTGTGAAACAGCTCCAGTCCCACAGCCGGCATGATGGCATCGCTCACCTTGCCACCCACAGCCTCGCAAGCCATGAGGGTGAGCACAGGGCGCAGTCTCTTGCCTCCCAGAGCCATCGTGTAGTAGATGGGGTCATAGAGGTTGGCCGGAACTTGAGGATGACGCGACTTGATGGCATCAACAGCCTCGTTTACAATGGCGAGATATTGGTCGAAGGTCTTCATTTTGCGTAGTAATGAGCTTTAAATGTGTTCAAATCGTCTCCTGTGAGTATGGTCTCAACAATCTTGGCCTGACGGTCGAGGTCGGCGCTGTTGCCCAGCTCGCGCTCGCGCTTCATGTCGTCGCCCAGCTTCTCGGGACGGCAGCTGCGGGCATACACGGCCATGCGTTTGTCCTCTGACAGCGATGCCGCATCTTCGTCAATTATTTTAAAGCAAGTAGCCAGAGCATCAGTGCGCTCGAGCATAGTGAGCGATGACGACAGCAGAGCCAGGCGCGATGCGGCTTTCTTTGCGTCAAGGGAACCGTCCTCAAGTCCTTCGATGATAAACTTGGAGGTCTCCTTACCCAGGTCCTCGGGGCTGAGAGCTATGGCCTGTGCCATCACCAGCATGGTGTCGTTAGTGCATGCGTCAAAGAAAGCGCCGGTAACCACCCAACTTTGGCCAGGCATGAGGCTGTCGATCATGGCGGCATAGTCGCTGGCCACCTTCTTCACGGCCTCGTTGTTGCCCATTGCCGCTGCCAGCTGTTTGGCAGCCAGGGTGCCCTTGTCGCTTGATCCGCCACAGCTGGTTAACGACATTGCCGCTACCAGCACCAGTACTAAAGATAAGATTGTTGTCTTCATATTGCAGTAATTATTTTGTTGCAAAGATTGTATTACACAGTTGAGCGTCCAGTTCCATGAGACGGTCGTGCAGAGCCTCGTCAAAGTCCTCAGCATCATCCTCGTGTCCGGCAAGCGCCAGGGCGCTGCGCTGGGCGCGGGCCTCCATAATCGCCGCCTGGATAGCAAGAGTGTCGCTGCGGTCGCACCGTGCAATCTGCTCAGCCGCCTGCTTGGCCAGTGCCTCCACCTGGTCGCCACCCGTCACACCACCCGTGACAATTTTATTGCCTGAGCAACTAGTTGTAGCCAGTGTCAAGACCGCTGTAGTCACAATGTAAAAAAATGCTTTTTTCATGAACATTGTCAAATAAGTGACAAATATACTAAATAATTCCCAAACCCCATGCGATACTGGCTGTTTTTTTTCAAAACAGGTTGCGCCCGTATCTTCTTTTATGGAAAATACGGGCGCAACACATTGTATGGATTGTCTTTCTTTAAAAAATCAGGCATCAGTGGCCTTTGCCGTTGCAAGTGGGGCAGGTTACCTTGCCCGAGCCTTTGTGGAAGGGAGAGTAGTAGTCGCCCTCAACGTTGTCCCAGCAGCCGCGTCCACCACATTTTGTGCAACCAAATGCGCCATAGGATTCAAAAACTTCATCGTAAGAGTATTCTTCCCAGTATCCTTTGCCCTTGCACTTGCTGCACGTTACCTTGCCGGTGCCTTTGCAGGTCTTGCATATTGATCCCTCAAGGGTAATTGCCAGCGATGCGGTGAACTCTCCGGCAGTGAGCATGATGGAGTCTTTCTTGGTGCCCTCGTTATTAGCCGCGCACTCCAGGTGCAGCTTGCCGTTGGCATAGGTAGCGGTGACAAAGCCCGGGGCTGAGACCATCACGTCGCCGTCACAGTCAACGGCTACCTCATGCGTGCCGCCTTCCTTGGACATTTTTACTTCTAGCTCTGAAACCTCTAGGTGGGTTGCCTGGAAGTCTTGTGTCACAGTAATCGTTGCCTGCAAGTCGCCTGATTCTAGTGTAATCACGCCATCGCGCTTTGCCTTATCATCATTGTCACCCACGGTAACGATGAGAGTTGCGTTATCAAGTTTTACGTCGGTCCATTCAGGGGAGTCTTTCACAATGACATCAGCATCACAACTCACGAGAACAGAGTCTTCTCCGCCTTTAATTGTAAAACTTATATTGTCTTTTTCAATCTTGAGATAGGTGGCTTTTTTACATGACGTAGACATGATACCCAGCAAAATTGCAATGATCGCTACAAAATGAATCAGTTTCATGCCTGTAATACTATAGGGTGTCGGGGTTAGATGGAGAGGCGGCGCAGGGTTTCTACCAGGTCGGGGTCCACGGGTTTGTCTTTATGGATGGCCTTGGAGAAGGGTACGTAGACGATTTTCTCGTCGTCGTCGCCTATCATGACGTTGCGCTGTCCCTCGATGAGTGCATCGATGGCTGCTGCACCCAGTCGCGATGCGAGGATGCGGTCCTGAGCTGTGGGCGATCCGCCGCGCTGCAGATGACCGAGGATGGTGACGCGGGTGTCATACTGCGGATACTTTTCCTTAACTCGCTCGGCCAGAGCCATGGCACCGCCTGTGCGGGGACTCTCGGCTACAAGCACGATTGAAGAGTTCTTGCTCTTGCGGAAACCGTTCTGGATGAGTTGGTCGAGCTGCTCCTCGGGGGTGGCAATCTCGGGGATGATAGCGGCCTCGGCGCCGGTTGCAATTGCACCGTTGATGGCCAGGAAACCTGCATTGCGGCCCATTACCTCAATGAAGAACAGGCGCTCGTGGCTGGTGGCGGTGTCGCGTATGCGGTCCACGCACCACATGATGGTGTTGAGTGCGGTGTCGTAGCCTATTGTGTGGTCGGTGCCATACAGGTCGTTGTCGATGGTGCCGGGAAGGCCCACGATGGGCACGTCAAATTCCTGTGCAAAGATGCGGGCTCCGGTGAGCGAACCGTCACCGCCGATGACTACCAGTGCGTCAATCTCATGCTTGCGCATGTTCTCGTAGGCAATTTGGCGTCCCTCGGGGGTGGTGAACTCTTTGCAACGTGCAGTCTTGAGGATTGTGCCGCCCTGCTGGATGATGTTAGACACGTTCTGGGTCTTGAAGTCAACGATCTCGTCGGTGATGAGACCTTTGTATCCGCGATAGATACCTTTTACCTTAAACCCGTTGTAGATAGCTGCGCGTGTGACCGCGCGGATGGCGGCATTCATGCCGGGGGCATCGCCTCCCGATGTGAGAATACCTATGGTTTTAATCTGTGCCATAATGTTTTTCCTAAATCTAATCTTTTACCACTTATTTTTTTCAACGCAAATTTACAAATAAAATGCTAGTGTAGCACAATGCTACCACTGGTTTTACATAAATTAACAGTAAAAGGATTACATGTAACTATACACCAATGGGTTCCAATGGGCAAAACCAGGCTTAAAACTTACAGAAATTTAAAGAAATTAAAATTAAAATTCGTGTCTTTTATGTTCTTTTAGTCTGAATAAGAATACGAAGTAAAAAAATTTCTTCAAATTTCTTTTAATTTCTGTCAGTTAGAGCGAGATTTGCACGAGATAGTCCTATTGCTGTATAGTTACGATTACATGGTGACTACACAGCAATGGAATACCCCGCGCAGAAAATCTCACTGATTGTTTTTAATTGAAAAATATATTAACAATGAGAGGCTGAAAGCCGACACGCCTAAAGCTTGTATAGAGTATCGTTATCCCTGTACTAACTGAGCGCAAGCGAAGGCAGGGCAGGGTTATGTGCCGAACCAGGGTTATGCCTGTCGGCTTCCAGCCTAATATCCACACAGTTTCTCTCTGCGCGAGATAATCCCCGTTGGTGTATAGTCGTGTGGTGGCGGCCTTGGGAACAAAATATTTGTTTAATTTATTGTATTCCTGTTTTTTTTGTGTTATCTTTGTGCGCCACTAAAAAACTTTAACTGCAATGAAACAGCATTCAAAACCTAAGATACTGATTATCTACACTGGAGGTACCATAGGTATGATTGAGAACCAGGAGACTCACTCGCTTCAGCCGTTTGACTTCAGCCATCTCATCGACAATGTGCCCAAGGTGAAGAAGCTGGACTATGACATTGACAATATCCAGTTCAGCGCTCCCATTGACAGTGCCAACATGAATCCCGACCATTGGGCCGAGATTGCCCGTGCCATTGAGGTCAACTATAACAAGTATGACGGCTTTGTGGTGCTTCATGGCACTGACACCATGGCTTTCACGGCGTCGGCTCTGAGTTTCATGCTCGAGAACCTGCACAAGCCTGTCATCATCACCGGGTCGCAGCTGCCCATAGGCGAGGTGCGCACCGATGGTGAGGAAAATCTCATCACCGCCCTTCAGGTGGCAGCCGCCACCGATGCCAGCGGTGCCCCCATGGTTCAGGAGGTGGCCATCCTCTTTGAGAACTATCTGTGGCGCGGCAACCGCTCGACCAAGATGAGCGCCGACAACTTCAATGCCTTCAAGAGCAACAATTATCCAGCCCTGGCTCATATAGGACTGGGCATTGCATTTAACAGTGATGCGCTTTATCGCTCGCCGTCTAAGCGCCCACTCATGGTGCACTATAGCATGGATCCCAATGTGATGTTTGTGGAGCTGCATCCCGGCATCACACGCGATATGCTCATTTATCTGCTCAACACGCCCGGCATCAAGGGCATTGTGCTCAAGACCTATGGTGCCGGCAACAGTCCCAGCGAGCAGTGGTTTACCGATGCCATCAGTGAGGCTACACGTCGCGGATTGGTGGTGCTCAATGTGAGCCAGTGTGTCAACGGTGGTGTGCACAACGGGCTGTATGAGACAGGCAAGCGTCTCTCGGCAGCCGGAGCCATCAGCGGCAACGACATCACCAGCGAGGCGGCTATCACTAAGATGATGTATCTCTTCGGCCTGGGGCTGAGCAGCGACAGCGTCAAGACCTATCTGGAATGTCCCTTGTGTGGCGAGATGACAGTGTGAAATATAGATATTACCGGGCACAAAATAAGTGGCCGCAACTCACATGGGTTGCGGCCACTCTGTATCGTGTGGGTTGAATTGTCTTATACGTTGAAGCGGAAGACCACGATGTCGCCGTCCTGGAACACATATTCCTTGCCCTCGACGTGCATCTTGCCGGCTTCCTTGACAGCAGCCTCGCTGCCATAGCTGATGTAGTCTTCATACTTGATGACCTCGGCACGGATGAAGCCGCGTTCAAAGTCGGTGTGGATGACGCCTGCACACTGCGGCGCCTTGCTGCCCTTGCGGAAGGTCCACGCACGGCACTCATCAGGACCTGCGGTGAGGAAAGTCTCAAGATTGAGCAGCTTGTAGGCAGCCTTGATGAGACGGTTTACGCCACTTTCTTCCAGACCTATCTCAGAGAGGAACATCTCGCGCTCCTCGGCAGTTTCGAGTTCAGCGATCTCGCTCTCGGTCTGTGCTGCCACAACGAGTATCTCGGCGTTCTCGTCCTTAACGGCCTCGCGCACTGCGTCGACATATTTGTTGCCGTTTACAGCGCTGGCATCGTCCACGTTGCACACATAGAGCACAGGCTTGTTAGTGAGCAGGAACATGTCGTGGGCAATCTTTTCCTCGTCCTTGTTGAGCAGTTCCACGCTGCGTGCATTGTTGCCGGCCTGCAGAGCCTCCTGGTAGCGCTTGAGCACCTCATACTGCACCTTGGCGTTGCGGTCGCCGGTAGCGGCCTGTTTCTGCACCTTAGAGATGCGTGTCTCCACGCTCTCGAGGTCGCGCAGCTGCAGCTCCAGATCAATGACTTCCTTGTCGCGCACGGGGTCCACGCTGCCGTCGACGTGTGTCACATTGCCGTCGTCAAAGCAACGCAGCACGTGCAGGATGGCGTCGGTCTCACGGATGTTGCCCAGGAACTTGTTGCCCAGGCCTTCGCCTCTAGACGCTCCCTTTACCAGGCCGGCGATGTCAACGATTTCTACTGTGGTGGGAACCACACGCTTGGGGTTGCATATCTTGGCCAGCTCGTTGAGACGCTCATCGGGCACGGTGATCACGCCCACATTGGGCTCGATGGTGCAGAAGGGGAAGTTGGCCGACTGGGCCTTAGCGTTTGACAGACAGTTGAAAAGGGTGCTCTTGCCCACATTGGGCAGACCCACGATACCACATTGAAGTGCCATAGTTTTATCTTGTTTCTAAATGGTTTCTATAATATTTTGTGCAAAGATACGAAATTTTTTTAACGAAAGACTAATGGTTGGTTCTATTAATACTGATAAAAGTAAATTAATTATTTCGGTCGCTTTTGAGAATGTTATGGTATTTCCGGCGGTCGGCGGCCGTAGGTTGTGATGCAGAGCAACGGTGATGTCATAAAAGTCTAATCAAAAACATCCTTTAAAATCGCCTCGTTATAATCTAAAACCTGAGCAGATGATAAAACAGTGGCCGGTCAACACTTGCTGTGACCGGCCACCTGGCAGAAAGAGTTGGGTTGTTACTATTTTGTTACTATATATTCAACCTTTTGGAATTTTATTTTACGACCTTCTGGCCCATTGTGTTGTAGCGCTTGTCGCCCTTCACGATGATTACCTGGCCGTTCTCAATAACCTTGTAAGCGTTGTTGCCGTTGACCTTGAGGTCGTTGATTCCGGTAGAAGCGGTCACGTTGACTGTGAGGCGCAGATACTGGGTCTGTCCCTTCTGGGTCATTGCGATGACTACAGTGCGTGTGCCGGCTTCATCAGCGCTGATGTTGAGTGCATTGCCCTCAACGCCCAGTGCGATATTCTCGTCACCACTTACGGCATCGACGGTGTAAGCAACTGTTGCGCCGCTCACGGTGTTGATGTCGAAGTACTCAGTGAGGTCAACGCTTGTTTCGCCTGTTGTGGTTTCAACCACAGCGATCGCTTCGTCGCGCACGCCGTTGAAGTCCTCCATAGCGAAGTAAGCGGGAGTGTTGAGTCCCCACTGGCTGTTGTCGCTACCGCTCATGGTGAAGTAGATGCTCTTAACCTTGCCCAAAGAGCTGAGGTCCATCCACTGCCATGTGTCGAGTGCGTAGTGGTCGGCAGCATTTTCACTGCGATAGTCGGCGAGATAGAAGTCTACGGTCTTGCTTGTGCCGTCGGCAGCCTTGCCGGTTGCGGTTACCATGAACCATGAGCCCTGCTTGAATGGCTGGCTGAAGCCGTCACCATGCAGGATGCTGTTCATCGCATAAGCATTGTTGCTGATGTACATACCCTTGATGGTGTCGCCGTCAACGCTGTTGGTAACATCGATGCTGTATACGCCATAGGGGTAAGCAATGCCGTAGCCTGCGCTGTTGCGGCCGCCACCCATAGAGGTATTGTACTGGTCGTTGAGGCTAGCAAATGTGTTGGCTGTCTTGTTGGCAAATGCGAAGCCGTTCCAGTAGGTAGTAGAGGTACCATAAGAACCGCCGAAGCCGTGGAAGCCGTAAGAACCGCTGTAGAGCACGTCGTCATCGACGGGGATAATGGCTGTCTCCTCGGGCAGATACCAGTCGTCGAATGTAGCGGTCACTGCGTCGCCGTGGACGATGATGGCAGTCTTGCCCTCAACGGTCTGGCCGTCGGCGCTGGTAACCTTAACGAAGTAAGCGCGGGTGTAGTCGGGAGTAACCTCGGCCATCTCGGCGTCGCCCACGATATTGCCCATCTGGTCGCGCCACTGCCATGTGTAAGGCTCATCGCCGCCCTCGGCAAGTGCATAAACAGCGCTTGTCTCGCCAGCGTTGATAGTGTCGCTGATGGCCTCAATGTAGAGGCTGAGAGGCTCGATGTGACGCAGGGTAGTGAATGCCTCGGTCTCAACGATGTCGCTCTTCACGCCCAGTGCGCTCTCTACCATGAGGTAAGCCTTGTAGGTAGTGCTGGGAGTGAGGTCGCTGAATGTGCTCTCGGCGTCGGTACCTGCAGTGTAGTCAACCGGTGTAGTTGCGAGCATGTCGTCTACGCTGGGAGCTGCAGCGGGAGCCGATGTTGCCTCGCCTGCGGGCTGAGCCACAACCTTAGCGTAGAGCTTGCCGCCCACGCTCCAGTTGCTCTTAACCACTGCGCTGTTCTCGGTGATGCCGTTGACGGTGGGATAACCCTCAGCAATCTCGGGCTTCTCCTCGATAACCTCGGCATACTCATAAGCACCCACTGTGGGAACCTCGGCGCGTGCGTTGCCGTCGGCGTCGGTGTCCACATAGCTGATAGCAGTACCCTTAACCAGGTTGCCTGCGCTCATGAGGTGGAGGTCGGTCTCGCTCAGGAACTCAGCCTGCTCAACCCAGTTGTTCTGGGCCTTGTCGTGGCCGTTGAGAGCGTCGATTGTAGTAGCATAGTCCTTAACGATAGTACCAGTAGCTACATACCAAGCATTGTTTTCGATAACAGCCTTGCTCATGAACTCGTCGCTGTAGAAGAGCGCGCCCATGCCGCTTGTGCTGTTATTCTGGAAGATGTTGTTAGCGATAAGCATGTGTTCCCACTTGCTTGTGCTGCCACCGTTGTAGAAGGTGTAGCCGTTAGTTCCGGCCACGCTCACGGTGTTGTAAACAAACTCGATGTTGTTGCAGTCGCTGTTGATCTGTGCACCGGCAGTGCTGTTGGTGGGCGATGCTGTGATTGCAACCACATTGTTGTAGACGCGTGCGGGAGCGTTGGCGTTGCCCTCGCTTTCCTGGCGCAGGTAGATACCGTTGCTGTAAGCGTTGTGGCTGTTGACGATAACGTTGTTGCGAACCACAAACTGACCCTTGTTGCGATAGATGTCGATACCGCTGTAGCTGGTCTTCTGTGTAACGCTCTGGGTGATGATGTTGTTCTCAACGGTAGCACCGATTTCGTCCATTACATATACACCCTTAGAGCCGGCGTTGGTGACAGTGTTGCCACGAACCACGAGGCCGCTCTCGCGCATGTTAGCCACGAGACCGTATGCACCTGCATAGACACCGATGTAACCGCCTGAGAGCAGGTTGTTCTCGATGGTGACGTTGTTGTTGACGTTGCCGTTAGCCTTAGTGCACTCGCCCTTAACCAGGTTCATGCCGCTGTAGCCGCTCAGGATGGGATCGGCCTTCACGACGCAGTTACGCAGTGTGAAGTTGCCGCTCTTGTTGAAGTAGTGAACAGCGTGGGGATAGCTCTGGCTTGTGGGAACGAAGCTCATGCCCTCGAATGTCACATAAGGAGTGGCATTAACGAATACCATACCCTGCTTAACCTCGCTGCCCTCAACGGTGATGCTGTTCACAGCACCCGAGCCAGTAACGACTACCGCGTCGCGGTTGCCGCTCTTGCCCACGAAGGTAACGGTGTGGTTAGCGTTAGTGCCGGGGATAGAGTTGAGCACGATGTTCTCGGCATAAGTGCCGTCCTCAACCTCGAAGCGCACGTTGCCCTCAACGCCCACGCTCATTGCAGCCACTGCGGCGGCAAATGTAGCGTAGTCGGCATCGGTGCTCTTACCGATGGTGTAAGTGCCCTTGAAGCCGGCCTTGATGTTGCGGGTGATGGCGGGAGCAGTGACGGTGGTAGTGTCAGTGCAGCCATCCAGGCTCACGAGCTGTGCGGCAACGGTGTTGCCGGCAGCCGCATTCTCGTCGATGTCATAAGCGAGCCACAGGTAGTAAGTGCCGCGCTTGGTGATCTCGATGGGAGACTCGGCGGTGAAGGTGAGTTCTTCGCCCACGGTTGCGGTCTCGGCTACGAGATTGTCGGTAGTGAAGTCGTCAACGTTGCCTGAGAAGTAGAGGCGTGCAGCCTTGATGTCGCTCAGGGCGGTAGTACCGGTAGTGTTGAACTTGATGTTGTTGAGCTCAACCTTCTGGTTGTCGTTTACAACGTCAACCTTGACCTTAGCGATGGGCTCGTTGATAGAACCGCGCACGATGTCGCCGGTCTTAGCGCTTGATGCCTCAACGGTCTCAACAGCCAGGGGCTTGTACTCGTGCAGACGCACGTCAATTTCCCAACCTGCAGTCACGCTTGCATAGCTTGCTGTGCTGGTGCTGAAGGTAACGGTGAGTGAGCCATCCTCGGCCTCAGAGATTACGTTCTGGGGACCATAGGTAGCATAGTAAGTAGTGGCTGTGCCCACACGGTTAGCCTCGTCGGCAGTGCGGCCGTTGAACAGGCCGAACTTGTTGTATGAGCTTGAGCCGGTAGCAAAGCTCTTAGAGTCGATAACGA
>JAKSLZ010000007.1 GCA_024400935.1 Muribaculaceae bacterium
CTCCTCCTGTTGTGTTGCAAGTACAAAGATACAAAATTTGAAAGCAATTCACAACGAGAGGGATGGGTTCAACGCATGCAAGTTCGTTGTGTTGCAAGTACAAAGATACAAAATTTGAAAGCAATTCACAACTCCTACTGTTACACTTAATGAGTCAGGCTAGTTGTGTTGCAAGTACAAAGATACAAAATTTGAAAGCAATTCACAACACCGCCCCGCCTGTCCTAAAAGCAACATCAGTTGTGTTGCAAGTACAAAGATACAAAATTTGAAAGCAATTCACAACCTCCGGGCTTGTAGGTATATCTTTGCCGTAGTTGTGTTGCAAGTACAAAGATACAAAATTTGAAAGCAATTCACAACCAGTCCAGGAAGATCACGGCTGAAGTACGGTTGTGTTGCAAGTACAAAGATACAAAATTTGAAAGCAATTCACAACTCATCGTACATAAGTCTATTTGCAATCTTGGTTGTGTTGCAAGTACAAAGATACAAAATTTGAAAGCAATTCACAACTTGCGTATTCCTCCAGCTTAGCCGCGCGCGTTGTGTTGCAAGTACAAAGATACAAAATTTGAAAGCAATTCACAACCAAGCAGTCCTGCAGTTGTGCTTGGCGAAGGTTGTGTTGCAAGTACAAAGATACAAAATTTGAAAGCAATTCACAACCATTTTTCCCGCAAACTCGTAGACTTCGCCGTTGTGTTGCAAGTACAAAGATACAAAATTTGAAAGCAATTCACAACTAAAAGTTGCCGCTGGTCATAAAAATCTTCGTAGCGCTGTGAGTACACAAGATAGGCACAAGATAAATCTTATCTGGGGGAGGCTGTTGTTTGGATTTTTCTGCAACAAATTTCTCTGGTTATCCCGGTTTTGGGGGCAGCTATACACCAATAGTTTTTTTAGGGAGGCACCACCGTGACTTTACCAAAATCTTTCTTTCGCACAAAGTATAAGGCACAGAGAAAGAAATAGTATGGGAGACTAAAAGAGGCTGGAAGCCGATACGCAGAACCTGGGTTCTGCACATAACCCTGTCCTAACTGAGCGCAAGCGAAGGCAGGGCAGGGATAATGACACACAATACTGCGGTTGAAGACCGCTACCTCGCAACGTACAAGGTGGCGGTCTTCAACCGCGATTTTGTCATCCTTTACCCCCCACCGGCAGTCGTTTCACTCCTTTCGGTGGGGGTTATGTGCCCAAAAGCAAGCTTTGGGCGTGTCGGCTTTCAGCCTCTCATTGTTAAGGTAGGTTATATTAATTATGTCGAGGCGATTTTGAGAGATGTTTTGAGTAGATTTTTGACAACGACAAAGTCGTTGCACTGCATCGTAACCGATGGTCATTAACCGTCGGAGATACCAAAATAGACTCAAAAGCGACCGAAATAATAATATATCTTTTCTCATAAATAATAGAACCTACCTTAATATATTCTTGCGCTCATGTTCTTTTAGTCTAAATAAACTTATGACCTTCTGTCTAAAAAACAAATTTGTTATTTTAGTCTGAAAAAGAAATGGCAAGCCGCCTGCGAAGACTTCAAGCAACGCGCCCTCAAAGCCTACTACGAGCAGCAGGACGAGATAAAAAGACTCAAAGAGGAATTAAAAAGAAAAACTAGATAGACTAGACAATCTAGAATGACTAGATAGACAAGAACAACATATTAAAGCATCATTACTAGCTGAGGCGCAACCGCACTATTGAGTGGAATCGCCGCAAGGCCGGAAGGGGCAAAAAGGGGGTTTTTTCACTTTTTAGGGCGAATAATTTGTAAATGATGCAGAAATGTACTATTTTCGTACTTTGAAACAATAACCAAGAAGCTGTTTAAATATTGTTGGTAATGTTTGTTGGCCAATATTTAAACAGATTCATAAATACTATTATATATGAACGACGTGAAATTTTATCTCAGCGCAGCCGAGGAGAAAATGAACGAGGCTATCATGTATCTCGACGACTCTCTGGCTCACATCCGCGCAGGCAAGGCTAACGTGAAAATCCTGGACAGCATCCGTGTGGACTACTATGGCAGCAAGGCTCCCATCAGCAACGTGGCAAACATCAGCACCCCCGACCAGCGCACCATCGCCATCACTCCGTGGGAAAAGAACATGTTCCGCGTGATCGAGAAGGCTATCATCGACTCTAACATCGGCATCATGCCCGAGAACAACGGCGAGGTGATTCGCCTCAACATCCCCCCATTGACCGAGGACCGCCGCAAGCAGCTGGTCAAGGACAGCAAGGCCGAGAGCGAGAAGGCTCGCGTGAGCGTGCGCAATGCCCGCCGCGAGTGCATCGACGGCTTGAAGAAGGCCATCAAGGAAGGTATGAGCGAGGACGTGTCAAAGGACGGCGAAGGCGAGGTTCAGAAGCTCCACGACAAGTTCATGAAGAAGATCGACGAACTCTTTGCAGCCAAGGAAAAAGAAATCCTCACAGTGTAATACAGCACTCAAGTAATAGATCGACATAAGAGGTGGATGCTCTCTCCCGAGGGCATCCACCTCCTGTTTATCGCCTTGCTGCGGACATCAGAGTGCCACCCCACGTGGCAGGAATGGCATAAGCAGACCACGCCTGATTAAAAGGAAAATGTCATAGTAGATAACGCTCAGCTGGACCCTGAGTGTGCGCCATGGCTTGGGATACCGTCTCGAAGCGAGCTTCGGCCTTCACCCATGCCATGACCCACATTGTGGCTTGACCACAACTGTCATCCACTATGATGAAAAATGCGGCTACGCCTAATAAAATACATAAAATCATGAATCCGGATTTTCTCGGTTGGTGGAGTTTTTGTAACTAAAGCATGGGACCATCCCATCGGGATGGAATACGGTAGCCAGCCATGAAGGCCTGCAAATGCAGGACGATATGGCTGGAAGAAAGGTAACATAAACAGACCATGCCTTTAGGTATGGGATAAATCACGTGTGGTGAAGTGCGACCCCTTCGAGGTCGGGTCGTGGGGTGCTCATTGTCTCCGACGGCCTGCGGCCATCGGTTACGATGCAATGTGACGACTCCGTCGTCATGTTACCAACCGGAAAAATCAAATTTTGCGACATCAAAGTTGTCTATCAGCACATCCGGGAGGATGGCGCGAAGTAGTAGTGTTGGATCCATGGTGCAAAGATAACACTATATTCATGAACTATGCTCCACCAACCGGAAAAATCCGCTGATCCCTGATCCGGGACTTGCACCCGTTAGACAATGCTCATGCCGAGCGTACTAACAACAAAAGACGCTGGCCTTGCGGTCAACGTCTTTTTGGTGGTCCCCCCAGGAATTGAACCGGGGACACATGGATTTTCAGTCCATTGCTCTACCACTGAGCTAGGGGACCATTGCTTAATTGCGAGTGCAAAGTTAGGTGTTTTTTTTGTTTCTACCAAGTGTTTTGGCATTTTTTTTCAAAAAAAACTGCTTTTTTGTGGTGTTTGTGGCGTAGATGGCTATGCCGAACCGTCTTTTTCGTTATTTCTCCTTTGTTTCTTCTCGCTTTGGTGTGGTGATTGGCTTGATGACGCCTGTGCTCTTTTTCTTGGGAGCGGGGTAACTGGTAATGACGATGCCTGTTGTTACCGTTTCGTCGTTCACACTCAAGACGATGGGGTCCTTGATATGCAGGTTGTATTGTGACTGCTTGGGTAGTTCTATCACTTGGTTGTAGTAGCCTATAAACTTTGTGGCTAGTGTGCAACCTTGGGGCACTTTGATAGAGAAGTGGCCGTCAAGATCAGTGCATACTGCACATGTGGGGTGTGTCTGTATCATGACTACCGCCCCTATGGCAGGGTCGTTGTTTTCGTCGAGGATAGTTCCTTCAACGGTGATGCTGTCGCTGGTGGCGGGGGTGGTGTTCTCCCACTCAACGGCTCTCTTTTCCGCGCGCTCTTGGTGGTTGCACTCCTGGTGCTCGGCATCGGTTTGCGGCGCTGCCTGGGCTGCCGGCGTGGTGAATGTCAGTGCAGCAGCGATGCCTGCCACGGCAACCGCTTTGCCGGCGATGCTGCGCAGCGACAGTTCGTGCTCGAGGTACTGAACCTCGGCCTCGCAGGCGGGACATGTGCCGGGGCAATCGCCCTTGTGGTTGCACACGGCGGGGGTGTAGGCGATGCCGTTGGCGTCGGCAATGGCTTGGCGCACGGCCTTGAGTTGGTTGCAGATGGATTTACCTCGTTTCATAAGTTGTGATTTTGACGCAAAATTAAGCAAATAATTTCAAAATGCAAAAAAAACGCCCGAAATCGTGTCAAATGGTTTGAGAATGCCATCAAAGGGACAGTCCCCGTGATGGCATTCTTCGTCTTTTGAATGGGGGAGACTAGACAAAAACACGGGCGAGAGAAGCCTTGTATCTTCCCTCGCCCGATATAGTAATGTGTGGTGTTTTTGCTGTGATTTTCACATTGCAAAGTTACGCCACGCAAATGTTAATGTCAAGAAAAACGCCTAAAATCGCATATCATTCGTGATTTGCAAACCGCTTGTCTAATAACTGTTTATGAAAAATAATTCTAATTCGGCTTTTTCGCCCTGCGCGAAGTGTT
The DNA here is from genome assembly GCA_024400935.1 of Muribaculaceae bacterium. Lineage (GTDB taxonomy): Bacteria > Bacteroidota > Bacteroidia > Bacteroidales > Muribaculaceae > Sodaliphilus. Next base: position 4,575 of record JAKSLZ010000007.1, read on the forward strand.
AAAATCGCCCAAATTTTGATGGTAGCGTGAAGAATGTAACTATAACCAACAGGACATCTCGCGCGGATCTCACAGATTTCACTGATGAATTATATTGAAGATGTAAATTGCTTCAATTATAATATCTTCGAGATCCGTGAGATCCGCGCGGGGACTTCGCAAAAACTGGTTGCGTGAAGAAGTTTTAGTATTCCTTCACCACCTTGGTGAAGAGGCGCCGCATGGGGTCGAGGTCGGCTTCGTCCTTGCATGACATTAGATTCATCTTGAGGAACACATAGCCGTTCTCATCTACTGCACGGAACTCGATGTTTCTAAATACCAACGACACTTTCTCGCCCAGACCCAGTCGCAGGTCGTGGAAGAGCTCCTTGGTGAGCTCGTCGTCTGACGAGATGTCGTTCCACTGTGCGGTCCACGTCTGCTTGCCATATTCAATAGTTATCGTTTCGTAGTCAATCACCAGCTTAGCCGGGGCGTAGCGGATTTTCCACGCGCCGTCGACCCATTCTGTATATTGCTTGAACTCGAATGTGTAAGGCGGATTGTCGTCCTGGCGAACCGCACGTGCCGGAGCGTTGTTGCGGGACGGAGCGGGAGCGCTATCGGCCTGCTGCACAAGCGAGGCGGGTTGCGAATCCTTCACCAGGCCGCCGCCCACGTGGGCAATGTGTCCGCCCAAGTCACGGATGTTTTGCACTTCCTGCTCAAAACCGCCTCCAAGCATGTCCACGCCCCAGCGGTAGTTGGGAGCGCCCTCGCGCTTAGTGAACACGAGCATTATCTCGTCGGCCGCGTTCACCTCCATGATGTCGATGACATATCCGTTGCCATACATCTCATCGATTATGTTCTCGTAGGGCTGGCTGCTGTCAGTCCACCTCACGAGCTGTGGCACGGGGTTGTTGACGAAGTGTACCAGCCAGCCCGTCGCGAGTGAGCATACGTTGTCGATGGAGTAGCCGTTTTTCCAAGCGCCTTGCAGTGTCTTGGAGCTAACGGTCACCCAGTAGTCTTGCCTGGGAGTGTTGCTCTGCGACATCACGATGAGCCACTTGCCGGGTCCCTGCGTCACATCGGTCATCACATATCCCTCGTTGCGCCGTTGCCTGAGCCATTCCTCAGGCCACTCGGCGGCGTAGTAGTAGGTCTGCATGGTGTATGGCGAGCCCATGGACATCACCACCGTCCATCCGTTGCCGTTGTGCGCGGCGCTGGTGATGCGGTATCCCTGGTCCCAATATTCCTTAATCTTGTCGGCCTGCAGTTCGTTGCCCAGCCCCGAGCAAAACCACGTCTGAGCAGTATAGCCCAGCCCTGCACGACCCGTCATGGTCGTTGCCCACTCGTCGGCTCGCGCATCGACCGAGAGCATGAGCGCTGCCAGCAGCAATATGTCAAGAATCCATGTTTTCATACTGGGCACAAAGATAGTTTTTTTCTAACGCAAACACAAACTTTTCCATAAAAAACAGGCGGCCGCCCTCAGTGTGAGGGGCGGCCGCCATGGGTGTTATGGGTGATTAACCGTTGCGGTTAATTAGTTTTCCCAAGTGATGTTGAACAGGCACACGCGGTCCTTGTTGGCATCCTGAGCGGTGGGGCACAGGTTGGTGAACTCGATGGTGAAGTCGCCAGCGAGGTCGATGCCTACGATTTCAAATGTGTAAACCTCAAATTTAACGGGAGACTCGTTAGTGATTGTCTCGCTCTTAACGGTTCTCCCGTTAGCGTCCTTGATGTCAACGCGGAACTGGAGCTTGGTGTCACCATAAGGCATTGCGTAGTTGAACTTGAGGGTGCTGATGCCACCGGCAAGCTTGGGAGATACGAGTGTACCCACAGCGCTGGTCTTGCCGTTAAGGGTAACGCCCATTGCCCATGTGTCGCTGCCTTCTACCTTGCCCAGGAACTTGAATGTGGGGTTGTTGTCGGCCTCACCGCCCACGAGGATGTTGCTGTTAGTGCTCTTCCAGCCTTGTGAAGAAGAGTAAGCACCGTAGGTGCTCTTAGCAGCACCACCGTTCATAGTCTCGAGGTCGGCACGGTTGCCCACTACTACGGGAGGATTGGGACCGGGGCCGGGCTCGCCACCCTTGCCGAAGCGGATGTCGTCAACACACCATGTAGCGTAGTTAGCATCGGTAGTTGCCTCATAGCGGAAGCCGATGAAGTAAGTGCCCTCATACTGGCTGAGGTCGATGTTGCCACTCTCAGTGAATGAAGAGTAACCGCTTGCGGGAGCCACTGCGAGAGTGGGATTGAGCTTGATGCGTGTAGCGCTCACGGGATCGTTAGTTGACAGCAGGTAAACCTCGAAGTGAGTAGTAGTGCTGCCATAGCCGTTAACCTGAGTGCGGAAGCTGAGGATCTTGTCCTGAGCCTTCTTGATGTCGATAGCGGGAGAAATCAGCCATGAATCGAAGGGAGCAGTGCCCTTGTAACCGGTCATAGCTGCATAAGTGTTGTTGTCGAATGTAGAAGTGTACCAAGCCTTGTTACCGGCAACCTGAACGTTGAGCCAGTCGGTGGGGATAGCGCCGCCGTCGAAGCCCTCATAGAGTTCAGTAACACCGCCACCTGTTACAGTAAGGCGATATTCGCTGGTTGAACCGCTGTTCTCAGTGATACCGTGGGTGCCCATGTAAGAAGCGAGCTTACCCTTGATGAAGATCTGTGACTTGTAAACCACGTCGTTGTCCTTGAGGTTAGCCTGCTCACGGAACTTAGAGCCCTGGGGCAGTGCTACAACGAGACACTTGCTGAAGTCGGTGCAGTCAGCGCTGGGAGCTACAACGATAGTGTTAGCCAGAGTAGTGGGAGCCTTCCACTCGATGTCGCTGTTGCTCTTCACTGTGGTAACCTCGGGAGCTACAGCACCCACAACATAACCAGTTACCCAGCCGCTGCGGTCGCTGTTCTGCTTCTCGATAGCCTCTTCTACGGTGTAGGGATCGGCAGCAGTACCCTTGGTGTCGGTTGAGAAGCCCTCGCAGTCGTCAGTGTCGCGGATGTAGAGCTTCCACTGGTCGCTACCGGTCATGGTGAGGATACCGGTCACGTCGCCATTGCCCAGAGGCAGCATGGCAGCGCGGAATGTAGCGTAGTTGCTGTTGACAACAGTAACCTGGTTGCCAGCCTCGTCAACGAGGGTGCGGTTGCTTGAAGCGTCGGCCTCGCTATAGGGAGTAACACCGTCGGCCTCGGCCCACTTCACGTTCTGGATCTTAACGAGCTTGCCAGAGTACTTGAGCTGAGTATCCTTGTCGCTCTTGCCCTGGAAGTCAGAAATCTGCGTGGGCAGAGCCTGAATCATCTCGGGCTTGGGCAAACCGTTAACCTCTACCATAGACTCGAAAGTCTCGAGAGAGAGGCGACCTGCTTCCCACACGCTCTGTGCGGCATACCACTCGGGAAGACCGATGAGGTACTGGCCATTGTATTTACCAATCCACTTGTCCTTCATGCTCAGGACAACCTCCTGGCCCACGCGATAAGTGGTGCTGAGGCTTGAAGCGTCGATAGAGATGCCCACGCCACCGGTTTCGTCCTCGATGAAGATGTACTTGTAAATGTTGCCTGCAGCGTCGCTGCTGGTTACATAACCATGGATGTAAACTTCTTCTTTACAAGTGTCAATGAAGTTGCGGCCGTCCTGCCAGTACTTCGCCTTGAATTCGGCAATGGACATGTTGGCCTGGTGTTGTGCGGTAGGAACTACAACGGGGGGTACGTCAAAGTCCTCGCTACAGCCCACTGCAACTACCATCATGAGCAATAAGCCCAGGTAATAATTAATGCGTTTCATAATCTTATATAGTCTTTTTTATTATTATCGTTGATGATTGAATTATTAGAACTTGATGCCCACGTTGAGGTAAACCTTGATTCCCTGTGCATAGTAGTACTTGTTGGGGAACTTGCCGGTGGTGAAGTTCTTGTAGTCGAAACGACCCTGCTGATAACCGCCGGTCATGATCTTGGTGTTGTTCAAGATGTTGTCAACATTGAGGTTGAAGTTCAATGAAGAGCGACGGTTGAGGTAGATGACGTGGCCGATGCTTGCGCCCAGCACAAATGCAGAGTTGAGCTTCTCCTGCTTAGAGATAGACTTCATCATGTCGATGAGTTCGGCCTCAGTGTTAGCCATTGTGTAGAGGTTGTCCATCTGCTCGTGACGAATGGGTGACAGGTCGATATAAGCCTTGTCCATATATGTACCTGTGAGCTCAAAGAACCACATCTTGGGAGCGGCCCAGTTGAGTGAAACGGAGTAAGCCTCTTGGGGAGTACCGCTCACATAGAAGTTCTTGAGGTAAACAGTCTTGGTGATATCAGCCTCGGTACCGTTCTCATAGCTGCGGGTACCGGTGGGACGGTTCTTGTACTGGTAGCGTGCCAGGTTCATGGCACCGCTCAGTGTGAGCGATGAAGTGAGCTTGTAAGCCATACCCAGCTCAACGCCCTTGTAGACCTTGTGCACATCGGTGAGTGCATAGTTCATGAATGTGCTGTACTGGTCGTCATAGTAGCTGTAACGCTCGGTGCCGTTGCGCAGGTCAGTGTAGAACGCTGTGATGACACCCTGGAATGAGCGGTAGTTCCATGTATAGCTCAGGTCGCCGCTGAAGATGTTCTCACTCTTGAGGTTGGTGATAACATCGTCCTTGATGCGGGGAGACACATAAGCGTTGTTGGGCAGCGGAGCACGGTTGCCGTAGTAGAGGTTCAGCTTGAAGTTGTTGCGTCCGTCGAGCTTGTAGGTAGCGCCCACCTTAACGGCAGCGTTGATGTACTCGTGGAGCTCACCCTTGCCCTTAGAGTTCTCGGGGGCACGTCCGTTGCGCATCTTACCGTCGCGCTGGAAAGAGGTGTAGCTGGCCTTGAGGCTATAGTTGAAGTTCCACTGAGGCAGGTTGAATACCATCTGATTCCACACACCAGCGTTAAATGAGTTGATGTTGTAATCATAACCGAAGCGGTCGTTCTTGTAGATCTTGCGGTTGGGGTTGTCAAGGTCGTTCTGTGCCATGTTGGGGTCGCTGGGGAAGTCGCGCTCAGCATACTGGTCGATATCGAGCCAGTGGTCACCGCCCAGGAGGTCGGCCATGGTCTTGTAGTAAGAAGAACGAGTGTAGGCTGCATTAGCACCACCCTGCAGAGTAACCACGTCGTTGAGGCGTGTGTTGAGGTTAGTGTTGAATGCAAATGTAGCCTGGTTGTTGTGACGTCTCTCAAGTGAGTAAGTGGCAGCAGCGGGCTCGGCACCCTTCTTCTCTGCCTCGTAGTTGTTGAGGTAGTTCACATAGTAGAGCTTGTCCCAATTGATCTGACGCATGTCCTCGTGGTTCTTCCACAGGTCAGTGTAGAACTCGGCTGTCTCACCGTCATAGTAGCTAGGCAAGTAACGGTAGTAGTCGGGACGGGGATCGGGAGCATTGAACCAGTTGAGGGCTGTAGAAGAGTAGAAAGACTTGTGGAACGCTACACCGGTGTTGAGGGTAGTGTTCACGCTGGGAGTCCACAGCCAGTTGATCAATGCAGTGGGGTCAAACGATTCAACGGTCTTAGCGTTGCGCTTCTTGCCGTTCTGGTAACCCCAGTTAGAGTTGTAGAGGTTAGTGCCTGCCAGGTCATAGCATTCCTGCACTGTAGCCGAGTTGCTTGCACGGCGAGTGGGAGCGCCAAATGTGGTGAAGGCGAGGCTGTGCTGGGGGTTGAACACCTTCTGCACTGCCAGGAAGTAACCGGCGCTCTGGTAGAACGAACCGGGAACGATACCCTCGTCGGCAAAGCGGCCCACTGCACTTGCTGTGAGAGCCCAGCCGTCCTTGCTCAGGCCAGTAGCATAAGTGGCCATACCGCGCCACTTGTAGTTACCGTTAGTAAAGGCAACGCTACCGCGGAAACCAGGAGCATAGTCCTTGGCATAGGTGTTGATGTTAGTGGCACCACCCATGTCGCCAAATGCGAAGCTGGTAGCGTCGAGACCTATACCGGTGCTCTTGCTCTTGAAGGCCTGGTTCAAGCCACCCATCATTGAGTAGTTGAAACGGCCGCGCACTGCGTCATTGAAGTTGATGCCGTTGATTGATGTTGATGTGTACTCGCTGTTGTAACCGCGCATGCGGAAGCGCATCAGGCTGAAGTCAAAGCTTGCTGCCTGGTAGAAGGGGTTGTCATTAGCGCCGGCGAGAGTACCCACAGCCTGGGTGTTACCCTCCTCATCCTCGAGCTGTGACTCGGTGAGGACGATATCACTGTTAGAGTAAGTAAAATCGTCGTTGCTGTTAAATGACACGGGCTCGACCTTGATTGTACCCACGTTGTCGAGGGTGCCGTTCAAGATTTCAACATTTTGCGACCAGTCTTTGTGGTCAGGGCTCAAGACGAGAAGCACGTCGTTACCGGCTTTTGCCCCCGAGATCGAGAAATCTCCGTTGGGACCTGTAGTCACTGTGATGCCCTGATTGTCGAGCAACACAGTCACTCCAGCCACCGGCTGGCCGCTCTTAGCGTCTTTCACCACGCCCTTGAGGCCAGTCTGTGCCCATGCGGGCAGACATGCCAGGAGCGTAAGAAGCAAAAAGAGTTTTAGTTTCATAAAAAATTTATAAATAAAATTAAGTTTGTTATTGCCTGTATTGTTTTCCTTAGTTCTAGCCCACCTGCCGTACCTCGTTTACTGGCGGCTGTTGCAGGTTGCTCTGCGGAAGGTTTTTATGTTAATGCGCCTTGCGCACGCGCTCATGCGTGCGCTCAAGGCGGAATGAAGTGCAAAATTAGGTATATTTTTTTAATTTACTAGTGTTTTTTATGCATTATTTGCCAAAATATGTTCTATAACATATAAATCAGGGCTGTCGCAGCCCTATGGTTGCTCCAAGCAAGGCGGAGTGTATGTGAAGTTCATTGATATAACCCGGCAATGAAATCACAATCCATAAAAGTTTGTCACAAAAAACGTGTTTAATATTTATTTATGCTACTAAAACACAAGCACTTATACATCGGCTTGACAGTTTTAACCGTGAGACGTTTTATTCATGACCAGACTGCTGAGAGGAAAAACACCATTAACGCTAAGCATAAACTACTCATACACAAGAAGTTTGACTGGTGGACAAAACGCAGCTTGCAAGGGAAATAGGACAAGCTGAATTTGACTCGTTTGTCGAGGTGAATTTTGCCTCAACTTTGACGAACTGATTTTGTTTTTTTGCTGGTTCAGTGAGTTGTGGCGTTGCGTTAGTGTCACTGTGTACTACATCCGGTTTATAGGAATGACTGCATTGAAAGACAGAGAATTAACCCCGAAACACCATTACAAAATTCATTGAAAAAGGTTCCGGGGTCAATGTTGGGTTAGTAACTATACACCAATGGGGATTATCTCGCGCAGAACTCGCAGACAACGCAGATAAAAGCGGGATAATTTATTTGCATAATATTAGGTAGTGAAATAATTTCTTCTGATTTTAAGAAATTTCTTCCAGTTATTCCGCGAGTTCTGCGAGTTCTGCGCGAGATCTTACCATTGCAGAGTAGTTACGTTGGGTTAAGAAGAAATATATTCACCTCATGCTTCTGTGTCAAAACTTGAGGTAACTGATGGTCATTGTGCCTGCAAGGGGCGACGGAGATATGTACTTGGTGAATGTGATGGATGGTTTGTCGTCGGGTGACTTGTAGTTGATTAATTGCTCACCTCGCCCGCTGCCGGTACCTATCTGCGTGTAGCGCTCGTTGAGGAACTTGAGTATCTCGGCCTCTGAAACTTTGCCTGATGAGATGTTCACAAGCACGCGTGCTAAGCCATTAGTCCCGAAGTAGTAGGTTGTAGACGTCTCGTTGCCGAGGGGGCCAAACTCAATAGAGTTGTCGGTCTCGCTTAAAATCGGAGCCTTGACGTTGCGTTTTACCTTTGCCTTTGAGTCGCCCCATGCCAGATATGGGTCGTTGATGTAGGTGTAGCGGGGAACTACGTTCACGCGGAAATAGTGCTTGGCGTTGCGTATCTTCACCTCGCCCACTTTGTTGGCGGTGACTGCGTTGCCTTCGACCGACGCAATCTTGTCGTTTTCGCTATACCAGCCGGTTTCTTCGCTGGTGATTTTGAAGAAGTCGCCCACTTTGAGCTCCTGGTCGGGGAATGCGGGCTCGTCTTTCTCGCCGCATGCGCTGAGCACGAGTGCCAGCATTGCAGCCATGATAAATGTCATTTTTTTCATTGCAGATATTAATTTTGGGGTTTTGTTGTTATTTCTCTACTTAAATGTTAGCACTGAACAGTGGGGCATGGTGATGAGCGCAGCTGCCTCGCGCAACTGGTCCACAGTGACGCCCATGATGCGGTCTACCGCCTGCTCCACGGTGGTGATGGCACCATAGCGCAGCAGGTTCTTGCCGGCGTTCATGGCCAGGTACTCGGTGCTGTCTGAAGCAACCAGCAGCTGGCCGCAAAACTGCTTCTTGCACTTGTCGAGCTGATGCTCGGTGAGCCCGTGCTCGGCCAGATCGGCCGTGAGGTGGTCTATGACCCTGATGCTCGACTTCACGTCCTCATAGTCACAGCCCAGGTATATCTCAAACAGTCCGCAGTCAGTAAACTGAGTCACTGACGACTCCACGGTGTAGACATACCCCCTGCGCTCGCGCAGGTTGACGTTGAGCAGCGAGTTCATGCCGGGGCCGCCCAGCAGGTTGTTGAGCAACGCCATGGCATGACGCAGCCCGTGTCCCTGTCCCGGCAGCTGAGCTCCCACGATGGTGTGTGCCTGGTGCGCCCCCATCTCTACCTCGCGGTGCTGTGGAGCCAGCGCCACTGGTGCCACACGCGGCACGACACGGTTGAGCCTGTGGTCCATCATGCCCATGTGCCGCTCCACGAGGCGGAACACTCGCTCGGCAGGCATGGGGCCTACTGAGAAAAACACCATGTTTTCAGGCACATAGAGCGACTTGAGATAATCCAGGCAATCACCGCTGGTGATGCTGCGCAAGTGCTCCTCGCAGCCCAAGATGTTGTGGCCTAGCGTGCTGCCGGCAAACATCAAGTCCTCAAAGTCGTCATAGGCAGCCTCGGCGGGCTGGTCGCGATAGCCTGCCACTTCTTCCAGCACCACATCAAGCTCGCGCTCTATCTCGGCTGCGGGAAAAACGCTGCACTTGACCAGGTCAGCGATGAGCTCCACGGCACGCCCCATGTGCTGCTCGGGAAACAGCGAGTAGAGCATTGTGCCTTCCTTGGTGGTATAAGCGTTGAGCTCTCCGCCCACGCTCTCCATGCGGTTGAGGATGTGCCATGAGCGGCGGTGGGTGGTACCCTTGAATATGGTGTGCTCCACAAAGTGGGCCAGCCCGTGCTTGCCCGGCACATCGTCACGACTGCCGGCGTTCACTGCCAGTCCGCACCATGCCACTGGCGACTTGCGGGCGATGTGCACCATCTTGAGCCCACAGGGCAAAGCCGATGTTATATATTGTGTCATATTCTTGTGTCTAAATGGATTATGTGTTGCACGAGCATGAGGTCGCGTATGTCGGCGCGCGCTATCTCCATGTCGTCATAGTCGGGGTTGGCGCTGCGCAGGGTCACCAGGGCCGGATTGTCGTTGCGGCGCACATACTTGAGCATGCGGAAGTCGTCCAGGACCACCACATAGATTTGCCCCCAGAAGATGTATTGCAGGTTAGTGAGCTCGCGTATTGCGATGTAGTCGCCGTTGCGCACCACGGGGCTCATCGAGTCGCCGCTCACCCTCACGATGCGGCACCCGGTGTTGGCCACGTCGGGCAGGTCCACCCACCCCACAATCTGGTCGTCGGCAAACATGCGTGACCGCGGCATAGAACCCGCCGTCACGTCAATGTCATAGACCGGCGTTCCATGCTGTGGCACTGCCAGCTGGGCACTCACGGGAATCGTCTGGGCAGCCTTGGCAAACGGGATGTCGGTCCCGTCCTCAAGCCACTGCTTGGACACCCCCAGGTTAACCACCAAGCGGTTTATGAGCGAGTCGCTGATGGGCAACTTGCCGTTTAGATACTTTGATAGATTAGATGTGTCAATGCCTATCTTGCCGGCAAATGCCACCTGCTTGTAGCCCAGCTCCTGCATCAGATACTTGATGCGACTGATGATGTCTTCGTCTGCCATATTATTATAATATTATATATGTGTGTTTTAACGCTTGCAAAATTACCACTTTTTATGGTAATACACAAATTTATGATCTAATTTCTTGCACATTTATACGCCGTCGGGCACACACGCATCTTGCATGAATATAGCAAAATTGCATGCAAAACAACAAAAAGCACGGCAATTTTCTTTCGCACTTGAATAATTTGTAGTATATTTGCACGTTGAAAAGTTATGTAAGGGACTCACTACGCCTCATTTAAAGGCGGGAGGGCTCCTTGCATCGCAGTCTAACACATTAGACATCAACAACTTAAAAACTGAGAAATATAAACAATAACAATTAATAACTTAACAAACAAATGCAAACTAAAGGTTTTATCAAAGTCATTACTTTTGCGCTGATTTTGATTTGTGCTTTTTATCTGTCGTTCACGTTTGTGTCTAACCACTACCAGAACATAGCAGAGCAGAAGGCACTCGCCGCTGCAGGCATCAAGACTCCCGACACTTCTAACGAGAAGTATCGCGCAGCGCTCAACGAGTACATGGACTCACTCGGAAAAGAGAAAGTTTACCTTAATTACTACACACTGCAAAAGGTGCGTGAGAAAGAGCTTGGTCTCGGTCTTGACTTGAAGGGTGGTATGAACGTTACCCTCCAGATTTCAGTGCCCGACATCCTGATCGCCCTGTCAAACCAGAACAACCTGGCAGACAAGGACAAGGACAAAAAGTTCCTCCAGGCCATCGACAACGTGCTCAAGAACCAGGCAGCTCAGGAGAACTTCGTTGAGTCTTTCTGCAAAGAGTACAAGACTCTCGCTCCCGAGGCTTCACTGGCACAGGTATTCCGCAACGTTGAGAAGGTTAAAGAGCAGCCCAATGCCAACGACGCTCAGGTAGAGAAGATTCTCGAAGAGGAAGTTGAGGCCATGGTTGACAACTCTTACAAGGTGCTCCGCAACCGTATCGACCGCTTTGGCGTTGTTGCTCCCAACATCCAGAAGCTGCAGAGCACTGGTCGCATCCTTCTTGAGCTCCCGGGTATCAAAGAGCCCGAGCGCGTGCGCAAGCTCCTCCAGGGTGCAGCTAACCTTGAGTTCTACGAGACATACACTGCAACTGATATCGCAGGTTCACTCCAGGCACTGAGCCAGCAGGCCGAGAACGGTGCTCCCGCTCCCCAGGCACAGGCTGAGGAGACTGCCCAGAACGACTCAACAGCCACTGCCGAGGCTGCCACTACCGACAGCGCTAAGGCTACAGAGGCTGCTCCCAAGGCTAAGGTTGAAACCAGCAAGAACCTGCTGGCTATGCTCAACTTCCAGGGCGGTGCAACTCCCGTTGTTGGTTATGTAGCTCTCAGCGACACTGCTGACGTGAACAAGATCATCAACTCTGAGATTGCTAAGACTACCCTCCCCGCCGACCTCAAGCTCGCTTGGACCGTTAAGGCTCAGCAGACTCAGGGTGGCGACGTGTTCCAGCTCGTTGCACTGCGCACAGTTAACGGCCAGCCCGTTCTCAACGGTGACGCTGTGACTCGCGCAAGCAGTGAGTTTGACAACCTCCAGGGCCAGGTAGTATCAATGCGCATGAACGACGAGGGTGCTCGCCAGTGGTCACGCATCACAGGCCAGAACATCGGTAAGGCTATCGCCATCGTTCTTGACGACCAGGTTTACTCATTCCCCAACGTTAACTCACAGATTGACGGTGGCAACTCACAGATCAGCGGTAACTTCACTCCCGAAGAGGCTAATGACCTTGCTAACGTGCTCGAGTCTGGTAAGATGGTTGCACGTGTAGCAGTAGCAAGTGAGAGCGTTATCGGTCCGTCACTGGGTAAGGAATCTATCGAGAAGGGTGTTACTTCATTCATCGTAGCTCTCGTTCTCCTCATGATCTTCATGATGTGCACTTATGGTGTTAAGGCAGGTAACATTGCTAACCTGGGTCTTATCATGAACCTCTTCTTCACAATCGGTATCCTCGCATCGTTCCAGAGCGTGCTCACACTGCCTGGTATCGCCGGTATCGTGCTCGCACTCGGTATGGCTGTGGATGCTAACGTGCTCATCTTTGAGCGTTGTAAAGAGGAACTTCGCGCCGACAAGGGTCTCAAGACATCTGTAGAGGAAGGTTACAACAACGCATTCTCTGCAATCTTCGACTCTAACTTGACATCAATCATCACCGGTATCATCCTCATCCTCCTTGGTTCAGGTCCTATCCGCGGTTTCGCCGTTACATTGGTTGTAGGTATCCTCAGCTCATTCTTCACTGCAGTATTCGCTACTCGCCTCGTGATGGAATGGTGCATCAACAAGGGTTGGTTTGACGGTATGACATTCACCACAGGCCTCACTAAGAAACTCATGGACAACGTTAAGTTTGACTTCATGGGCAAGGCTAAGGCTGCATGGACCATCGTTGCTGTTTGCGTTGTAGTATTTGCTGCTCTGTTTGCAACCCTGGGTCTCAACCGTGGTATCGACTTCTCAGGTGGTCGCAACTATGTTGTTCAGTTCAAGAACCCCGTTAAGACTTCTGAACTCCAGGCTAAGCTGGCTCCCCAGTTCCCCGGTGCTAACGTATCTGTAATTACTATCGACAACGACACTAAGGTGCGCGTTTCTACTAACTACAAGATCAACAGCAATGACGAGAACGTTGACGACGAGATCATGGCTAAGCTCTACGAGGGCATGAAGGACGAACTGGGCGGCATGACTCAGAACGACTTCAGCGTGAGCAACGAGACAATCGGCGTTGTATCTAGCGAAGTTGTAGGTCCGAGCATCGCAAGCGATATGGCTCGCGAGGCAATTTGGGCAGTATTCTTCTCACTGCTCGCTATGGCACTCTACATCCTGTTCCGCTTCCGCAACGTAGCATTCTCTCTGGGTGCACTTGCAGCTGTTGCATTCACTTCATTCATCGTAATCGGTTTCTACACTCTGCACGGAATCTTCCCCTTCTCTATGGAGGTTGACCAGACATTCATCGCAGCGATCCTTACCGTTATCGGTTACCAGGTGAACGATACCGTGGTTGTATTTGACCGCGTGCGTGAGTACCGCAAGCTCTTCCCCAAGCAGGATCAGAAGGAAACATTCAACAAGGCACTTTGCAGCACATTGTCTCGTACAATGATGACTTCAATCACTACACTGCTCGTGCTCTTCGTTATCTTCTTCCTGGGTGGTGAGTCAATCCGCAGCTTCATCTTCGCGATGATCCTCGGTGTTATCATCGGTACTGCTGCTTCTCTGTTCATCGCTTCTCCCGTGGCTTACAAGTTTGCTAACCGCAAAGCCGCTAAGAAGTAATCACTACTAGTTTCGAACCTAAGTAATAAAACGAAACACATAATCCCCAGCGGGTGGTGCACTGAGCACCACCCGCTATTATTTTGTCGCCGCCCAGTTCTCGTTCAAATGCAGCGCCAGAGGCCTTTGAGCGACAGTTACCGCCATGTTATAAACTTTTAAACCATTAAACATTTAATCTTTTACAAAAAATCACTACCTTTGTAGCATGAAGTTGTTTAGACTATTATATATTGCTGTGTTGTCGCTTGTGGGGCTCATGCTCTACTCTTGCGCCAATATAGGCTCGCCTGAGGGCGGACCTCTGGACATCATGCCTCCACAATATGTAAAGTCTACGCCTGCGCAAGGGGCCATAAACGTCAAGGGCAACAAAATCGAAATCACCTTTGACGAGATTGTCAACATCAAGGACCAGCAGAAGAAGGTATCGGTGTCGCCCGTGCAGAAGAACCCACCGGTGATCAAAGCCCTGGGCAAGAAGGTCACCATTGAGTTCCGCGACGAGATGCTGCCCAACACCACTTACAACATCGACTTCTCTAACGCCATAGAGGACAATAACGAGGGCAACCCCATGGAAGGGTTCACCTTTGCCTTCTCTACCGGCGACGAGATAGACTCACTGCAAATATCGGGACTGCTGCTGCGTGCACGCGATCTGGAGCCCATGAAACACGTCGTGGTGGGACTGCACAGCAACCTTGAGGACTCAGCGTTCACCCATGTGCCGCTGGAGCGCATCAGCCGCACCAATGACCGCGGTCAGTTCACCCTGCGCAACCTCAAGCCCGGCAAGTATCATGTCTTTGCACTCAACGACATGGACGGCAACTACCGCATGGCCCGCACTGAGGACATCGCATTCCTAGACGAGGTGATCGTGCCCGCCGCCCAAAGATATGAATCGGTCGACACCGTGTTCACCTTTGACAACAAGATCGACACCATTGTCAACGCCACACACACGATGTTCACCCCTAACGATGTGCTCCTCACCATGTTTAACGAGGACTACCACTCGCTCTATCTCAAGACCACCACACGCCCCAGCCGCTCACTGCTGCACGTACTCATGTCGACCGAGAGCCCCGAGATGCCGCAAATGCGCATCATCAAGCCCCAGGAGCATGCACAGGACTGGTGCGTCATCGAGAGCACTCCGCGCAACGACTCCATCTTCTACTGGATCACTGACTCGGCACTCATCAAGAGCGACAGCATAGTGGTGGAGATGAAGCACCTCTACACCGACAGTACCGACAACCTGTCGCACAAGACTGACACCATCACTTTTGCCTACCGCAAGACGGGCACACAGCTCAAGCAGGAGGCACAAGAAAAGAAAGCCAAGGAGCAACAGGCCAAACGAATTGCCGAGCTGAAAGAGAAACAGGAAAAAGGCAAGGAACTGTCACCGGCCGAACTGCGCGCACTGGAAGACGCCGATAAACCCGACATACCCAAGCTGGAGTGCGACTTTGCACGCCGCGGCAACCTCGAGGTATATGACACCATCAAGGTACACTTTGCAACGCCTGTGGCGGCTATAGACCCCAAGGGCGTGCATCTGGAACTCAAGCAAGACACACTGTGGGTGGAACAGAGCAATGTTCCCGCCTTCAAGACTATTGCCGACGGCGACGTGCTCAACTACATGCTCCCCATGGAACTGGAGCCCGAAGCCACTTATCGACTCACCATCGACTCGCTGGCAGTGCAGTCGGTCTACGGCCTCTTTAACGACCCGCTGACAAGCGAATTCAAGATAAGCCCGCTTGAGAGCTATGCTAACCTCACTGTGCATGTCAACGTCACTGACCACGCCTTCATTGAGCTGCTCGACCAGCAGGACCGCGTGGTGCGCACCGTCATAGTCAAAGGCGGCACAGCCGACTTTGAGAACCTGTTGCCTAACACTTACTACATGCGCCTCATCCTGGACGCTAACGGCAACGGCAAGTGGGACACCGGCAACTATGCACGTCACCAGCAGCCCGAAGAGGTGTACTACTTCCCCAAGAGGCTCAAGATGCGCAAGAACTGGGACATGGACGAGTCATGGAACATCTATGCAACGGCCTACGACCTCCAGAAACCCGCCGAGCTGGTCAAGAACAAGCCCGAGGAGAGCAAGAACAAGCTCCAGAACAAGCGTGACCAGCAAAACAAGAAGAAGAACTCTAACAACGACGAGGACGAGGACGAAACCGAGTTTGGTACCAACCCCTACAACAGCAACAAGTACCAGAACTATCAGCAAAACAAACGTCGCTAACTCCCCTAACTCCCCCACCACCCCCAAGGTGCACCCCCAAGGTGCAGCCCCGCCATCCACTCTCCCCCAGATCTCCCAAATCTCCCGGATCTCCCGGCACCCCCGGAAATACCGGAAATGCCGGAACTCCCGGATGTGCCGGGACAACCACCTTTGCCAGGAATACCGGGTGTTGCCAGGAGTGCCGGGTGCCACCACTATATGCCGGCCTTCTCCGGGCATATACTCATGCAAGTTACTATGGCGTTACCGCCATCAAAAAAAAACCGCGGGGACTAACCCTGCGGCTTTTTAAAAGATATTGTGAGTGTTTTATTATTTCATCTCAGTGGGAGCTACCTCTACGGGAACCTGGTTGCCACCCTTAGCGTCCATCTTCTTTACGCCGATAGCTTCAAGTTCGAATACGAGGGTCTCGTTGGGACCAATCTTGGGCTCACGACCATCAACACCATAAGCGAGCTCGCCGGGGATGATAACCTCTACCTTCATGCCGGGCTTCATGAGCTTGAGCATCTCTGAGAAACCGGGAACAACACCTGTTACGGGGAATGCTGCTGCCTCACCATTGCTGCTGTCAAACTCCTTACCGTCGATGAGCTTACCTACATACTTAACCTCAACAACGTCCTTGTCGGTGAAGTTAGCACCGCTACCCTGTGCGAGCACCTTGTAAACGATACCGCTCTTAGTCTTAGTGTAGCCACCTTCCTTAGCCTTCTTAGCGATGAACTCAGCGCCTTTCTTCTTGTTGTTGATAGCCACGGGGTCAGACGCAGCCTTTGCCTCTTTAGCACGCTTGAGCATGGGCTCAATGCTCTGCTGCAGAGCCATCATCTCTTCCTGGTTAACAGAATCCTTCTTGAGAGCCTTCATGAAGCTGTCCATGAACGCCTTCTCGTTGATGTCAACACCATACTGCTGCTTAACACCACCCATCATCTGCTGGATTTGCATACCAATCTGGATACCTGCCATGAAAGCGTGATCACTAGTGTCGGACTTAAGGATAACCTTGATGCCCTTCATCACGTCGTCCATCTTGATGGTTGAGTCCTGCTTGAGCTGCTGGCCCATACCGCTACCATAAAGCTCACCGAAAGCGGTGCTGATTGAATCGTTAAGAGCGCTGTCGCCACCCTTACCCTTATCGTTGCAAGCTGTGAAGCCAAGAGCTACAACAGCTGCGAGAGCGATAGAAAGAATCTTTTTCATAATAATTTTTTAAATCTAGATTTTTGTTATTTTGTTTGTTTTTGTGTTTTAGTTGCCGCTGCGCTGTACGCGTATGAGCTGCACATCAAAGATGAGCACTGAGTTGGGCTGGATGGGACCAGCGCCGTGAGCGCCATATGCCAGCTCGCTGGGGATGAAGAAGCGGTAAGCAGAGCCCTCGCTCATGAGCTGCAGACCCTCTACCCAACCGGGGATCACCTGACCCACAGCAAATGTTGCGGGCTCGCCGCGCTCCTCGCTGCTGTCAAATACTGTACCGTCGATGAGGCGGCCGGTGTAGTGAACAGTCACTGCATCGGTTGCGGTGGGCTTGATGCCTTCACCTTCCTTAACCACGAGATACTGGAGACCGCTCTCGGTAACCTTGATACCCTCGGCCTTGGCGTTCTCCTCAAGGAACTTCTTGCCTGCCTCGGCATTATTTTTCTTTGTCTCCTCTTCGAGAGAAGTAAAGTAATCAGTAACTACCTTCTTAGCTTCGTCAAAGCTCATGAGTTTTTCCTCACCATTGTAAACTGCCTTGAGAGCTGCGGCAAAGTCATCTGCGTTGAGTTCCTTGATGCCAGTGCCAATGAAATTTTGAGCCATACTCAGGCCCAGTGCATAACTAAGTTTGTCCATTAATATTTTGGTTATAATTCTTTTAATTCAAAATCAACTGCAAAGGTAATGCAAAGTTGCGATAACTGCAACATAAAAAACCCTTAAAGTAGACCCGCAAATGATTAAAGATTCATAAAGGGCATGCTATTGACGCTGTTTTACCGCCTCATACATGAGGATGGCGGCGCTCACTGAGACGTTGAGCGAGTCGACGGTGCCCAGCATGGGGATGCGTATGTGGGCATCGGCAGCACGGCGCCACACGTCGGTCAAGCCTGTTGCCTCGGTACCCATGACGATGGCCGTGGCACGGCGCATGTCGGTGTCATAGTAGAGCTCGCTGTCCTGCAGCTGTGCCGTGAGGATGGCTATGCCGCGCTCCTTGAGAAAGGCGATGCACTCCTCGCTGCTGCAAGCCACGCAGGGCACGCTGAACACCGCCCCGGTGCTGCTGCGCACCAGGTTGGGGTTCCACAGGTCGGTCAACGGGTCGCACACGATGACGGCATCAACGCCCGCTGCATCGGCACTGCGCAGCACCGCGCCCAGGTTGCCTGGCTTCTCTACACTCTCGAGCACCACCAGCAGCGGATGCTCGGGCAGGTCGAGGTCGGCGAGTGACATGTGGCGTGTCTTTACCACAGCGATAACACCCTCGGTGCCGCCACGATAGGCAATCTTCTCATATACAGGCTGTGTCACCTCAAAGACTGCATCGCACTGCACTGCAGGCAACTGCGGCAGGATTGCGGGGCAATAATACACCTCGGCAATCTCAAGCCCGGCTGCACTGCAACGCTCCAGCTCACGCAAGCCCTCCACGATGAATACACCCTCGCGCAGGCGCTCGGCGCTCTTTGCCTGAAGTGTCACCAGTCGCTTCACGCGGCCATTAGTGAGGCTAGTAATAACGTTTTCTTGCATAATATATTAAACGAAAACTAAAATGCTTGCGCATTTTCACGATAACGAAAACTTGCTACTTGGGGGTGTTGGGTGGCGGTAGGCATCGCCTACCGAGACTTGACGCCTCCCCTTTAACCTTTTAAACTTTTACCTCAAAACACCTGCTCCTCATCGGGGTCGCTCACCACCTGGAAGTCATCGTTCTCGTCGCGGTAGTCGCTCTCCCAGTACTCGTCACTCCACTCCTTGCTGTCGGGGCCTATCATCTTGCCACCGGCATTGGGAGTCTCTTCCTCTGCGGGTTCTTCGGGCTCAAGGTCCTTGTAAGAGAATATGAACTCGTCCTCGGCCTGCACGCGATGACGCGCATCAAGGTCCTTTTGCACGACGTTCTCGGGTATGCGGTTGCGCTCGTCATTGATGGTGCGCCACAGCAAGTCTTTGAGCTGTGTGAGACCCATCTGAGCCACGCTAGAGATAAACACGGTCTCCACACCCTCGGGCAACTCGGCGCGCATCTCCTCGATGAGCTCGTCATCGAGCATGTCACACTTAGTGATAGCCAGCACGCGGGGCTTCTCCACCAGGTCGGGGTTGAAGGTCTCGAGCTCGCGGCACAGCACTTCATATTCCTTGGCGATATCGTCGCTGTCGGCCGGAACCATAAACAGCAGCACGGCATTGCGCTCGATGTGACGCAGGAAGCGCAGACCCAGGCCGCGTCCCTCGCTGGCACCCTCGATGATGCCGGGGATGTCGGCCATGACAAACGACTGCTGTCCGCGATAGCTCACGATGCCCAGGTTGGGCTCGAGAGTAGTGAACGGATAGTTGGCAATCTTGGGCTTTGCGGCCGAGATGACGCTCAGCAGCGTTGACTTGCCGGCATTGGGGAATCCCACGAGGCCCACATCGGCCAGCAGCTTGAGCTCCATGATCACGTGTTTCTCCACGCCGGGCTCTCCGCGCTGTGCAAAGCGTGGAGTCTGGTGTGTGGCACTCTTGAAATGGGTGTTGCCCAGTCCGCCGCGGCCACCCTGCAGCAGGCGCACTACCTGCCCATGCTCGGTGACGTCGCACAGGAACTGACCGGTGTCAGCGTCATACACCGCTGTGCCACAGGGCACCTCAATGGTGCGGTCCTCGCCCATCTTGCCGGTGAGCTGATTCTCGGCACCGGCCTGACCGTCAGTGGCCAGGATGTGGCGTGTGTACTTGAGATGGATGAGCGTCCACAGGTTGCGGTTGCCCTTGAGATAAACGTGACCGCCACGGCCGCCGTCGCCGCCGTCGGGACCACCCTTGGGCACATACTTGGCGCGATGCAGGTGAGCCGAGCCGGCACCACCGTGTCCACTGCGACAAAATATCTTCACATAGTCAATAAAATTACTTTCTGCCATATCTTATTTTTAAACGAAAACTAAAATGCTTGCGCATTTTCACGATAACGAAAACTTGCTACTTGGGGGTGTTGGGTGTCGGTAGGCATCGCCTACCGAGACTTGACGCCTCCCCATTAACCTTTTAACCCTTTAACCCTTTATCCACTTGAAAATCTCCTTGAAGCTATACTTCTTGCCATAGAGCAGGATGCCTGTGCGGTAGATGCGCGCCGCAACCCACACAAATGTCGCCGCGGTGGCATAGAGCAGCAGCAGGCTGCACGCTACCTGCCACATGGGAACGTCATAGGGCAACCTCACCATCATCACCACAGGCGAAGTGAACGGTATGATGGAGCAAGCCACTGCCATGGGGCCGTTGGGATTCTCTATACATGCCATGCCGGCATAGAGCGCGATAATCATGACCAGGATGATGGGCGAGGTAAACTGGCCAGCATCGCTGGCTTGGTCCACCGCCGAGCCAAATGCGGCAAACAGCGCTCCATAAAGCAGATAACCACCTATGAAGTAGAATACAAAGCACGACAGGATGGCGCCATAGTTGACATTTAACAGTCCTGTGACGATGTTGCGCACCATGTTGTCATCGACCTGCTGGGCCATCTCTCCTGCCCCCGCGGCCATGGGCACACCGCCCGAGAGCATCGACATGTCCATGCCACCCATTGTCACAGCAACCACAGCGCCTATCACGTTGATAAGCACCACCCACACAGCCAGCTGTGTGAGTCCCACAAGGCCTATGCCTATGATTTTGCCCATCATGAGCTGGAAGGGCTTGCACGAGCTCACAATCACCTCAACAATGCGCGTGGTCTTCTCTTCCACCACACTGTTCATGATCATGGCTCCATACATGAGCACAAACATGTAAGTGAGCATCGACAGGGCAAACCCCAGCACCATCGCAATCTCGGTAGAGGTCTCGTTCTCGCTGCCGTCGTCGCTCCACTTCACACTCTTGACATCCACATCCACCGTGCTGTTGTCAATCATGTCCTGCAGCCCCTCCACACCATACGATGCCACACGGGCACGCGTGAGAGTGTCGCTAAGCGCCTCGTTGAGTGTCGACTTGAGGTTAGCGTTCACAGTGCCTTCGCTATATATCGTCACCGTGTGCAGCGAGTCCACTCTGGCAGGAATCACCACCACAGCGGCAATGCTGCCGTTGCTCTTGTCATAGAAGTCGTGCAGGTTAGTCACCGTGTCGCCCCTCATTGCCACAAAGTGGTAAAGGTCAGTATCCTTGATGGCTCTGGCATATTTTCCCGTCTCGTCAATCACCGCCACCGTCTCGGTGTCGCTGCCGGCATTGTTGAGATAGCCTATGAGTGCCGGCACACCGCCACACAGCAAAATGAGCAACGGCATGAGCAGCGTGGTGAGGATGAACGACTTAGACTTCACCATCGCCATGTATTCGCGCGATATTATCAGTTTCAATTTCTTCATGCTACAGGCGTTTTAGTTTTGTTCACGGTTTCTATAAACACCTCGTTCATGCTGGGGAGCACTTCGTGGAATCCTGTGAGGCGGCAGTTGTCGTTGAGCCACGACACCGCCTGCTTGATACTCACGCCATCCTTCAGCTTAATGGCGGTCTCGTGAGTGCCGGGCATGGCGGGAAGCACCTCGTAGAGCGTGTCCTGCACAGGCAACACGTCGTCGCCCTCCAGAGCCACGGCAATGATGTTCTTCTTGTAAAGCTGGCGTATGGCGGCAACCTGTCCTTGCAGCACCACCTTTGAGTTGTTGATGAGCGTGATTTGCTCACACAGGGCCTCAACCGATGCCATGTTGTGAGTCGAGAACAGGATGGTGGCACCACCGTCGCGCAATGCCATTATTTCCTTCTTGAGCATCTCGGCATTCACGGGGTCAAATCCCGAGAACGGTTCGTCAAAGATGAGCAGCTGCGGGCGGTGTATCACTGTGGCGATGAACTGCACCTTCTGCGCCATACCCTTAGACAACGCCTCAAGCTTCTTGTCGCCCCACTCCTCCAGACCGAAACGACCGAGCCACGCCTTGGCTTCGCTCTTGGCCAGAGCCTGCGGCATGCCCTTGAGACGAGCCAAATACACAATCTGGTCCATCACCTTCATCTTCTTGTAGAGGCCGCGCTCCTCGGGCAGATAGCCAATGCGTGTGACATCGTCGTCCACAATGGGGCGTCCGTCGAGCAGCACCTCACCACTGTCCTGATGCGTGATGCGGTTTATGATGCGTATGAGCGACGTCTTGCCGGCTCCATTGGGTCCCAGCAAGCCATAGATGCACCCCTGAGGCACATTCATGCTCACGCCGTCCAGGGCCGTGTGCCCCGAATAGCGCTTCACCACATCTTTTATCTCAATGAAATCCATAATTTTAAAATTTTCAAGAACGGACTAATGTCCTGAAAGAACGGGCTGACGCCCTGAAAGAACGGACTAGCGTCCTATAAGAACGGGCTAACGCCCTATAAGAACGGACTTCGTCCTGAAAGAACGGGCTTCGCCCTATAAGAGTTTAAGATATAAGAATTTAGACTTATAGCTTGCGCCAGCAAGCGTTCTTAAAGCGCCAGCGTCCTTATAGGCACGCCAGTGCCGTTCTTAAAGCGAAGCGTTCTTATAGCTCGCAAAGCGAGCGTTCTTAAAGCGAGCGTTCTTAAAAAAAAGAGCCCATTGCCCCCAGCAAGGGAGTCAAGGCTCTTTTCTTGATAATTCTTGTGATTATTCCTCAGTCTCAGCTGCCTGCATAGTGGTGAAGACGCTCTGCACGTCCTCATCCTCTTCTACGAGCTCGATAAGGGCATCAACCTGAGCAGTCTGCTCTGCATTAAGCTCCTTGTAATCGTTGGGCTCATAAACAAACTCACTGCTGATGATCTCGAAGCCGTTCTCCTCAAGATACTTCTGGATGTCACCGTTAGCCTCAAAAGCACCGCTGATCATGATTTCTTCCTCATCCATGTCGATTTCCTCAGCACCGCAGTCGATGAGTTCCAGCTCGAGCTCGTCAAGTTCGACACCGTCCTTGGGAGTAACGTGGAAGTAGCACTTGTGAGTGAACATGAAAGACACAGAACCTGAGTTGCCCAGGCTGCCGCCCTTCTTGTTGAAGTAGCTGCGCAGGTTAGCAACGGTGCGGGTGGTGTTGTCGGTAGCAGTCTCAACGAGCACAGCGATGCCGTTAGGAGCATATCCCTCGTAAACTACAGTCTTGTAGTCCTTAGCATCCTTGTCGCTAGCCTTCTTGATAGCGCGCTCGATGGTATCCTTGGGCATGCCGGCACTCTTAGCCGATGCCATGAGGGTACGCAGGCGTGAGTTAGTGTCGGGATCGGGACCACTAGCCTTCACGCACATAGTGATTTCTTTACTGAATTTTGAAAATGCTTTGCTGTTTTTGCTGTTACGCGCCATGATGCGCGCTTTGCGGTATTCAAATGCTCTTCCCATTGTATAGTATATTTTTAGTTGTTTAAATTTGTCAACAAGTTGTATATCAATCATTTACCTTTGGTTTTACACGCCAAAGACTGCACCCGCAACGAGCGCACACAATGATTAACCTACAAATTTACTCACTTTTTCCCACATATGCAACTCACACCCAGCGAAAAAATCGCCACACGACTTCGCTGACACTATGATGTCCGCAGGACATTACCTGGATAACCCGGTACACCGAAGCGTAGCGAAGGTGTGCCGGGAAATGGTAAACAGGAACTATGCGTCTGGAGGACGCTACACCTCAGGCGCTTTGTAGCATTGATCGTAGACGATGGGATGTAGCGTCTTTCAGACGCGTTGTCGGGATGATGCTTCCTCCCCCACACGCCACTTCGTTCGGCGTGTGGGGTTATCCAGGTAATGTCCTGCGGACATCGCTGTGTATGCCCACCAGATAGCCCATACTAAACCGCCAACCAGAAGATCCGGATCCATGATTTTTTATATTTTATTAGGCGTAGCCGCATTTTCGTCACAGTGGATAACAGTTGTGGTCAAGCCACAATGTGGGTCATGGCATAGGTTGCAGGCCGAAGCTCGCTTCGAGACAGCAGCCCATGCCATGGCGCACACTCAGGATCTAGCTGAGCGTTATCTACTATGACATTTTCCTTTTAATTATCTATACATAACTAAAGCATTGGCGTCTTTATTCCGGCCATATCATCCTGAATTTGCATGCCTTCATGGCCGGCTACCGTATTCCATCCCTATTGTACATATTCTTGTGCCGGGCACACCAGGAACACCAGAGTCAGCAATGAAAACATTAAGTACCTCATAGCGATGTCGTTTTGAATTGTGTGATAAATATAAGAAATAGCGAGGATTGGTGTGGTGGTGCCACATCGTCCTCGCTATTTGTGTATCTACTGTCCCGCTGGGGGATTAGCGGAGCTTAGCGCCAAGCTGTGACTCAAGGTTCTTGATGATCTTCTGCATGATAGCGTCGATCTGCTTGTCCTTGAGGGTCTTCTCGTCGTCCTGGATGATCATGCTGATTGCGTAGCTCTTCTTGCCGGCCTCGAGCTTCTTGCTCTCGTAGACATCGAAGAGTGACACGCTCTTGAGCAGTTTCTTCTCGCTGCTCTCAACCACGCGGCGGATGTCGGCATAGGTAGTGCTGATGTCAACGAGCAGCGCGAGGTCACGGCGCACTGGCAGGGTCTTGGGAAGGTCATAATACTTGATGTCCTTCTTAGCAGCGAGCTTGCAAGCTGCGCTCCAGTATACCTGTGCGTAGAAGACGGGCTGGTCGATGTCGGCCTTCTTGAGCTGTGCGTCGGTCACCACACCCAGCACGGCGATCACCTTGCCGCCGCGGTTCTTGTAAGTGAGCGAGGGCTCGAGGGTGTCGTCCTCGGTCTGCTCCAGGGTGAGGGTTTTGAGGTCAACGCCCATGCCGGTGAGCACGTTCTCGAGGGTAGCCTTGAGGTCATATACGTTGACGGGGCGCACGGGCTCGGCCCATGACTCCTCGTGGTTGTTACCGCTCAGCCAGATGCCCAGCATGGGTTGCTCGGTGTAAGGAGCAAGTGCTTTCTCGGTCTGGTCGGCGTCACCGTTGTAGTGGTAAACGTTGCCAAACTCATAGAGCTTCATGTTGGGGTTCTTGTGGTTGATGTTGCGAGCCACGCTCTCCAGACCGCCGAAGAGGAGCGACTGGCGCATCACGTTCAAGTCGCTGCTCAGGGGGTTCATGATGTGTACGCAGTGTGCCTCGGGATATGTCTCGCAGTCAGCATAGTAAGCAGCGGCTGTGAGCGAGTTGTTCATGATCTCGCGGTAACCCACTGCTGTGAGCTGGTTGCTGATGAGCTCCTGCAGGTCGTCGGCAAAGTCAACGCTGTCCTTAGCCGAGAGAGTACCCTTGACTGAGTCGTTGAACTCAACGTTGTTGTAACCGTAAACGCGGAGGATGTCCTCGACAACGTCGCACGGACGGCGAACGTCAACGCGATAAGTGGGAACAACGAGGCTGAGCTTCTCATCGTCCTCGGCAACCACTTCCATCTCGAGGCTCTTGACGATGTCCTTGATCACCTCGTGCTCGATATCCTTGCCGATGAGGCCTGTAACGTAGTCATACTTGAGCTCAACGGGGAAGCCAGGGAACTCCTGTGACTTGACGTCAACGATGTCGCCGCAAATCTCACCGCCGGCGAGCTCCTTAACGAGCATAGCGGCAAGCTTGAGGTTGTAGACGGTGGTATTGGGGTCGATGCCGCGCTCAAAGCGGAACGAAGCGTCGCTGTTGATGGCAAAGCGACGGGCAGTCTTGCGAATCCATGTGGGGTGGAAGTAAGCGCTCTCCAGGAACACGTCGGTAGTGGTCTCGGTAACGCCACTCTCCAGACCGCCGTAAACACCGCCAATGCACATGGGCTCCTCGGCGTTGCAAATCATGAGGTCGCGCTCGGTGAGAGTGCGCTCCACGCCGTCGAGGGTGACAAATTTGGTGCCTTCCTTCACTGTCTTAACGACGATCTTGTCGCCCTTAACCTTGGCGAGGTCGAAGCAGTGCATGGGCTGGCCCAGGCCCAGGAGCATATAGTTAGTGATGTCGACGATGTTGTTGATGGGGTGCTGGCCCACAGCGAGCAACAGGTCCTTGAGCCACTTGGGACTCTCCTGAACCTTGACGCCGCGAATGGTCAAACCGCTGTAGCGGGGGCAAGCCTCGGTGTTCTCCACCTCAACGGGGATAGCGCCCTCGGCCTTGTCGATTGCAAAGGCGTCAACAGCGGGCTTAGAGAGCTCGCCTGCACGGCCGTTGCGCTGCATCCATGCCTTGAGGTCGCGTGCCACGCCATAGTGCGAAGCACCGTCGATGCGGTTGGGGGTGAGGTCCACCTCGATCAACCAGTCGTCCTCGATGCCGTAGTACTCAGCAGCGGGAGTGCCCACAACTGCGTCCTCGGGCAGAACGATGATGCCGTCGTGGCTTGCGCCAACGCCAATCTCGTCCTCGGCGCAAATCATGCCCCAAGATTCCTCGCCGCGCATCTTGCCTTTCTTGATCACAAACTCCTTGTCGCCGTCATAGAGCTTGGTGCCTATGGTGGCAACAATCACCTTCTGGCCGGCAGCCACGTTGGGAGCGCCGCACACGATCTGCACGGGAGCCTCGCCGTTGCCCAGGTCCACTGTGGTGATGTGCAGGTGGTCGCTGTTAGGATGATCAACGCAGGTAAGCACTTTACCCACAACCAGTCCGCGCAGTCCGCCGCGTATTGTTTCGATTTGTTCAAGAGCACCCACCTCAAGACCGAGGCTGGTGAGAGCGACGCTCACCTCTTCGGGGGTGAGGTCGGTGTCGATATAGCGTTTAAGCCACTTGTAAGAAATATTCATATATCCTTGTTGTTTTGTATTTTCGTTTTCAACCTACAAAGATACAGATTTTTTTTCAACGAATGGGCAAAGAGAAACGGTTTTTTGCCCTTTAGAGCAAAAAACCGCACTTTATGGGTTCTTGCGACTGGGAGCTGGGCTCCCTAAGCCCACTAAAATCTCCAGCCATTCCTGATATCCAGAAATTCTAGAAGCTCCAGGATTTCCTGGTGCTTGGGATTTTTAGAAGCTCTATCACATGTTTTTACAAGTAACCTTGAAGCAAGGGTGTTACACTATCACACCACATTGACCGGAGACCCGGCCATCCATGCCGCTACGTTGTCGATGATGACGCGCATCATGCGCTCGCGGGCTTCGCGGCTCGCCCACCCCACATGGGGCGTAAAGAAACAGTTGCGTGCCGAGAGCAAGGGGTTGTCGTGTGCGGGAGGCTCCTGTATCATCACGTCGATGCCTGCCGCCATTATCTTACCTTCATTGAGGGCCTGAGCCAGTGCCACCTCGTCAACGAGCATGCCACGTGCCGTGTTGAGCAGTATAGCCGTGGGCTTCATGAGTGCCAGTCGACGCGCGTCGACCATACCGGC
This sequence comes from Muribaculaceae bacterium, assembly GCA_024400935.1. GTDB lineage: Bacteria > Bacteroidota > Bacteroidia > Bacteroidales > Muribaculaceae > Sodaliphilus. Next base: position 31,933 of record JAKSLZ010000007.1, read on the forward strand.
ATTGTCGCGTGTGAGCGGACAGTGCAGCGACACCACGTCACTGGTAGAGAACAGGTGGTCGAGGTCGCGTGCAATGGTCACACCGGCAGGCAGCTGGTCCTGAGACTTGGAGGTGAATGCCATCACCTTCATGCCCAACGCCTGTGCCATGCCCGACACAGCCTGACCTATCTGGCCCATACCCACTATGCCCATCTGCTTGCCGGTAAGCTCAATGAGTGGTGTAGACGTGTAGCAGAAGTCCTTGCTGTCGCTCCAGCGGCCAGCCCTCACCTGGCGGGTATAGTGCCCGGTGCGGCAAGCGATGTTGAGCAGGTGAGCCATGGTCATCTGCGCCACCGACCACGTGCTGTAGGCCGGCACGTTAGTCACCACGATGCCACGCTCGTGGGCAGCCTCAACGTCAATGTTATTGTAGCCGGTGCCCATCTCGCCCAGATACTTGAGCCGGGGCAACTGTGCTATGATGTCGCGCGTGATGGCCACCTTGTTGACCAGCACGGCATCGGCATCCTGGCAACGGGGCACCACCAGGTCAGGTGCACAACGTTCATACACATCGCACTCGCCCATCGCCTCCAGCTCATCCCACGACAGGTCGCCGGGATTGCCGGGATATCCGTCCAGCACTACTACCTTCATTGTCAATCCTCCAGATTATCGTTGCGAATGGGAATCTGACGGTTGATGCTCTGCTCCAGCGAGATAAGGGTTTCAGTAGCCATCACGCCGGGAATGTGCTGGATCTTGTCGTTGAGCAGTTCCATGAGGTGCTGGTTGTCGCGGGCATAGAGCTTGATGAGCATGGTGTAGGAACCTGTGGTGAACTGGCACTCTACCACCTCGCGTATCTTCTCCAGCTCAGGCACCACGTCGCGGTACATAGAGCCGCGCTGCAGCTGTATGCCTATGTAGGTGCAAGTGGAGTAACCCAGGGCCCTGGGGTTGACATGATAGCCCGAGCCCACAATAACACCTGCCTCGACCATGCGCTGGATGCGCTGGTGGATGGCTGCTCTCGAAACACCGCATTCAACGGCCACATCTTTAGAGGGGATGCGGGCGTTCTGCATGATGATTTTTAGGATTTTCTTGTCTAAATTGTCTATTTTTTCCATCGAAATATCATTTAAATGTATTTGTCACCAAACTTGGTCTTAGCCTCGTTTACATAGATTCTGATTTTTTGTTCCTCATTGCGCGGCACGATGAGCAAAGCGTCGTCCACATCGGCCACGATATAGTCGTTGAGGCCTGATGCCACCACGACCTTGTCGCCCTTGACCGACACGATGTTGTTGCTGCTGTTGAACAGCAGTGCCTTGCAGCCTTGGGTTGCATTGCCCTGGTCATTTTTCTCTGAGTTGTCATACAGTGATCCCCAGGTACCCAGGTCGCTCCACCCAAAGTCGACGCACTCTACACACACGTTGGGTGCCTTCTCCATCACGGCATAGTCGATGGAGATGTTGCGGCAACGCGGATAAGCGCCGGCAATCGCCTCGGCCTCGGCCGCAGTGCCATAGTCACTGATGCCGTCAAAGATGGCAGCGATGTCGGGGGCGGTGTCGCGCATTGCCCTGATGATGGCATCGGCGCTCCAGAAGAACATGCCCGAGTTCCAGAAGAACTCACCGGTGTCGATAAACACGCGGGCCAGTTCCTCGCTGGGTTTCTCGGTAAAAGTCTTCACCTTCATGAAGTCACCGTGCAGATGGTCTCCCACCTGGATGTAGCCATATCCAGTCTCGGGACGGTTGGGCTTGATGCCCATCGTGGCCAGCACATCGTTGTCCTCGACAAACTCAAAAGCCCTGGTCACACACTCGCCATACTCATCGGTCTTGAGGATGAGGTGGTCGCTGGGGGCAACCATGATCTTGGCATCGGGGTTGAGCGCCTTGATGTGCCATGCCGACCATGCTATGCAGGGGGCAGTGCCGCGGCGAGCGGGCTCCAGGAGAATTTGCTCCGGGCGCAGTTGGGGCAGTTGCTGGGCAATGATGCCGGCATACTGGGCATTAGTCATCAATATGATATTTTCCTCGGGGACGATGCCCTTGATGCGGTCCACCGCCATCTGCAGGAGGCTGCGTCCTGTGCCGAAGAAGTCTATAAATTGCTTGGGCAAAGCCGTGCGGCTGTAGGGCCAAAAGCGGCTACCCACGCCACCGCACATTATCACACAATATCTGTTTTTGTTGTCGTTCATGTTGTTTCTGTTAATGGTAATTTAAGAGGATTTGACTGTTAGCCGTTCATTATGAGAATACAGTTGTAAATGATGTATCCCAGCGACACCAGGAGAGCACAGATAGTGGAGTATCCCAGGAGCCTCGACACGATGCCGGCCGGCTCAGTGCCCCACTTGCGGTGCCGCATCCTTGTGGCCGACGCCACCATCACGGCCTCTTTGTGGGCATGGGTGATGACCCTGGTGCGAGGCTGAGGCTGTGGCTGTGGCGAGGCTTCGGACTTCTCGTTTTCATCGCCCGGGGCCTCAGGAGCCGGGTCAGCCTCTGGCACGCTGCGTCCGCCAGGTGCGGCATAGGTGAGTCCCTGGACACTGATGCCCTGCATCTTGTAGAGCATGATGCCACAATAAGGACAATACCTCACCAGGCCGGGCAACGAATGGCCACAGTCAGGACAATACCTGAACACATCCACATCTATGGGTCCCGACGTGGCGGTATAGACATAGCTGCGCACCTCGCCGCGTGGCTCCTCGATGCACAGATTTCCGTCCTCGTCAAACATGGTGAGGCATTGCGGACACACCACAATCCCCTCACGCATCGCGAGTTCCTCTTGAGAAACATCCAGTTCTTTACCGCATTTGGGACATCTTTTTTTCATATTCACACTTATTGTATGCAAATATAGTACATTTGTATGGAACAAACAAAGATTTAACGCTCAAATTGGCAATAAAAACTGTCATTTTGCTATTATTCACACTTTTTTGCCGCCAAAGCTAACAATACACCAATGTGTCCCGACCGGTAAAACAAGGCTTTTTTGACTAAAAGAAAAATTTATTTTAATTTAATGGAGGTTCGCTGGTCGCGGCACGGGCTTCGCCCACTTACCGCTGCTCACTCCATTGAGCTCGCTTCGCTCGGTTCTTTCAGTTCTAAATATATGTTCTTTGAGTCTAAAAATAAAATCCGTGAAATCAGTGAGATCTGCGCGGGGTGTTTAAAACTGATGAAAATATTTTTTTGTTCTTCTGGCCTGGACAATAAAATATTGCTGTATAGTTTTGCCGCCAAACACCCGTTTGTCCCCCAAAAAGTTGTTTGATTAAGCAGTGTGCTAGTGTGACATTAACGAGTATTTACTATTAAGTACTTCGTTTTTCATTAAAAAGTAGTACCTTTGTGGCGACTTAAGAAAAGAATAAAGATTATGCTAAACTTTATAACATGGACGGCTAACCCCAACTTGATCGACAGCTTTGTCACCGTCCGCTGGTATGGATTAATGTTTGCCATCGGTTTCCTGGTGGGCTATGAGATAATGTCGCGCATCTTCAAGCACGAGGGCGCGCCCGAGAAATGGGTGGGCTCGATATTCATCTATGTGGTCATTGCCACCATCGTGGGTGCACGACTGGGACACGTGCTGTTTTATGACTGGGCCTACTACAGCCAGCATCTGGGCGAGATCATCAAGATATGGCAGGGTGGCCTGGCCAGCCACGGCGGCACGCTGGGCATCATGATTGCCATCTTCTTCTACAGCCGCTTTGTGACCAAGAAGTCGATGCTGTGGACCTTTGACAGGCTGTGTGTGCCCGTGGGGCTGGTGGCTGCGCTCATACGCTTTGGCAACCTGTTCAACCACGAGATCTATGGCGGCGAGACCTCAATGCCATGGGGATTCCGCTTTATTGAGAACATCGGGGCCTACATGCACGGCGCCGAGCCCATCTTCACCGCCCCCTGCCACCCCACTCAGCTCTATGAGGCAGCATGCTACCTCATCACATTCGGGCTGTGCATGTGGCTCTACTGGCGCCGCAATGCCCAGGAGCGCGAGGGACTGCTCTTCGGGGTGTTCATGATAGGCATCTTCGGCTCTCGATTCTTCATCGAGTACATCAAGAACGTGCAGGAAGCATGGGAAATCCAGATGCGCGCCACATGGGGCATCGACCAGGGGCAGCTGCTCAGCATCCCCTTCATCGCACTGGGAGTGTGGATGGTAGCGAGGGCTATGCGTCGACCCAGGGTAGCACTCAAGTATCCCAACAAGTTTGCCGACGAGAAAAAGAAATAATACTCCTGTTGCGCTACCGCCAACGTCGAGTTTTCACTCTTTGTTGCATCCATATGCACCACACAATGTAAATTTATGAGGCTCTAGTATTGTATATAAACGATTTTGTTTATAAATTTGCAGCATTTTTGCAAATATAATCATTACACAACAAGGCAGACACAAGCCTACTAACATGAATACAGAAAAATACGACTTTGACAATGTAGTGGATCGTCACGACACGTGCGCCACTAAATTTGAAGAAATGGACCGCAAGTTTGGTCGACACGATTTGCTTCCTTTCTGGATAGCCGACATGGACTTTGAAGCATGCCCCTGCATCATCGACGCACTGCGCCGCAGGCTTGACCATGCCGTCCTGGGCTACACATCGGCACCGGCCGAGTTCTGGAACAGCATCACTTCATGGCTGGAACGCCGCCACGGCTGGAAGGTGAGCCATGACGAAATAACCTTCATGCCCGGACTCAAAAAAGCGCTGAGCCTGTGCATCAACTACTTCAGCAAGCCGGGCGACGGTGTCATCATCCAGCCTCCCGTGTACCACTCGTTTCGCAGTGTGATCGAGGGCAACGCACGCAAGGTGGTGGCTAACCCTCTCAAAATAAACGACCAGGGGCAGTATACCATGGACTTTGACGGGCTGCAGGCCGTGATTGAAGAGCAACACCCGGCAATGATGATCGTGTGCAACCCCCACAACCCCATAGGCCTGCAGTGGGACGCGCACACACTGGCAAGGGTGGCATCGATATGCCGTGCCAGCGGTGTCATACTGGTCTCTGACGAGATATACGGCGACATGATGCTCGCCGGCAAGAAACACATCCCCACGGCAACCGTGAGCGACGACGCCAGGGAGAACACAATCACCCTGGGTGCGCCGTCTAAGACGTTCAACATCCCCGGCATCGTGAGTGCTTGGGCAGTGGTCAAGTCACCACAGCTGCGCGAGCCCTTCTTTAACTGGCTATCGGCAAGCGAGTTCAACACCCCACCCATCGCCGCCATGGTGGCAACACAAGCCGCCTATGAACATGGCGAAGCATGGCTCGACCAGGTGCTCGACTACCTGCAGGGCAACGTTGACTGCGCCTCACGGTTCCTGTCGAGCGAGCTGCAGCAGGTGTCAATGTATCGCCCTGATGCCTCGTTTGCCATATGGCTCGACTTCAGGAAACTGGGGCTCACACAAGAAGAGCTGGTGAAGCTGCTCATAGGGCACGGACGACTGGCGCTGAGCGACGGCGTGTCATTCGGTGCCCAGGGCGAAGGGTTCATGCGCATGAACGTGGGCGTGCCTCGGGTAGTACTCACTGAGGGACTGCAACGCCTGCAGCAAACCATCGCCGAGCGCGAGAACACCACCCGCTGCGACTCTGTCATCCCCACCGTCATACCATTCGTCACCATGCAGGGATTGGGCAACAAGTTTGCCTTTATCAACTGTATGGACCGCAGCATCAGCAACTTGTCGGCACTGGCCATCGAGATGAGCCACCGCCACACAGGCCTTGACACTGACGGCATCATAGCAATCTTGCCCAGCGACAAAGCCGACGGGCGCATGCGCATTTTCAATGCTGACGGCACCGAGGCACAAATGTGCGGCAATGGCATCAGATGCGTGGCAAAATATCTATACGACAACAAGATCGTAACCCAAAAAGACCTCACCATCGAGACACTCAGCGGCATCAAGTCGCTGCAGGTGCACACCGGGCACGACGGTCTGGTCGAGAGTGTGACCGTAGACATGGGCCTGCCCGTCACTACTCCTGACGCTGTGCCCGTGCGATATCAAGGCACATCGATGCTCGACGCGCCCGTCAGCGTAGACGGCACACAGGTGCGCATCACTGCCGTGTCCATGGGTAACCCCCACGGCGTTACATTTGTGGACAACTTTACTGACAAGATGGTGCACGAGCTGGGCGCCAAGCTCGAGAATCACGAGATATGGAACGAAAAGGCCAACATCGAGTTTGCACGAGTGGATGCTCCAGGCACCCTCTCGGTCAGAGCTTGGGAACGCGGTGCCGGCGAGACCATGGCTTGCGGTACAGGCGCATGTGCGGCGGCTACGGCAGCTGTGCTCACGGGACGTGCTAGCTGGCCCATCACCGTGAGGCTGCTGGGCGGCAACCTGCTCATCGACTGCGACAGCACCACCGGCCACATTCTCATGACCGGTCCGGCCGCAACAATACACTCTGGAAAATTTTATCCAAACCATAATTGTTGACAACACAATGGCAAGAATCACATTAATTTTAACACTGATTACCCTGATCATGAACAGTTGTTCCTGTACTAAAAAGCAAGCCCTGCCCTGCGGCACTTCACAGGAGGGCACAATGACGATTGAACGCACCGAGAAGGTGGTGGCTTACTACCCCGACTTCTCTCGCATTGACCTCGTGTGCGGCACCATGCCCTCACAGCAGGAGGAAAGCGTGATATTTTGCGCCGAGGGAGCGTTTACACACGACCTGCTCGACGAGTTTGCCCACACTAACATCGACGGCGACCACGTGAGCGGCGGCAAGCGCTACACCGGAGCCCAGTGCAAGGACAACAGCGGCGCCTTCACCTGGACACCTGACGGAGGATGGAAACTCACCGTGGGCGACTACAGCAAGGCACTCGACGAGGCTGCAGCAGGCGGCGGCATGGGATTTGGCCAGGCTCTCATCGTCACTGACGGCAAGGCCGTGAAACCCCTGTGGCGCAGCGGCTACAACGAGTACCGCGCGCTGTGCGAGAAAGACGGCAAGCTGTGCATCGTCGACTCACGCGGCAGCGTGTGGTATGGCGAGTTTGTTGACCGCCTGGTAGGCTATGGCGTCACATGGGCCATCTACCTCGACATGGGTCCCGGCTGGAACCACTCGTGGTGGCGCGACGGCAACGGCAAGGTCACCGAGATTCACCCCCAGGCAACAAGGAGCAAATACTGCACTAACTGGATCACATTCTACAAGTAAATGCCCACACGCCTTATCATTTTCCTCCGGGGTGCCCACTTGGTATAGACTTTGAACCAATTGAACTGACCTAAAATCAGTCACCCCCCCTAGAGTTTTTAGACGCAAAAAGTCTTAAAGTCCTCGAGAGGAAAAAAGAGTTACCCGGTTATCCAGGAACATTTCCTGAATAACCGGGTTGTTATTTTTATATCTGGCACAGGCCGGGTCAGAAGCCCAGCGACTGCATGAAGCCGGTGACACGCACCGTCACGCCACAATACACGCCGCTGGCTGCGGGGTCGGCACACTTGACCTTGCCGCCTGCCACCCATGGTGTGACGCGCACGCCGGTCGAGAGTCGCGAGTAGCGCTGGTTCAAGAAAAACGGCTCCTTGGTGATGTGCTCGCCCAACTTGATGTCTACGTCCACGCTGGCGATCCACGACGTGTTGCTCAAGTGGGCGTCACGGCTGCCGGTGACAATCACATAAGGGGTACCCTTATCATCCTTTTTCCACTCCACATCGTTCAGCGTCATGCCATAGCGGGTATAGAACACACCTGCCGCCGGAGTGACCGACACACGGCCGCGGCCGAACACCTTGTAACCTATCTGCGCACCCAGCGACACCTGCGACACATTAGAGTTGCCCACCAGCTGCAGGTCATCGCCCGACTCGTTCCTGACGTTAAACGGATTACCGTTGTTGACCTTGGGCTGGCCATAGTCAAAGTCGACCTTGAGACGCAAGCGATTGTAGTCGGCAGTGACACCGCCAGTGAAAACCGCAGCACCGCCAAAATAATCGTTAAGCTCACCGGTTGTGGTCATGTAACCCACACCGCCCTGGAGGCCCAGCGACAGCGGGCTCTCGTCGCTCTTGTCCTGAGCCACGCCACACAGCGCCATGGCGGCGCCAACTAGTACTGCAAGTATTGATTTATTCATCGTGTTTTCTTGTTTTTTCGGTAAAATTAGCACCAATTCTCCACCCTGCCAAATTTTACAACATTTTTTAGCACCGAACTGGAATTTCGCTTGCAAGTGTGAAGAATTTTTGCGAAATTTGTTGGTGATATTCATCTTTAAAACATTATCAACATGAAGAAACTAGCATTTATCATGGTAGCTGGCGTGGTTGCTCTCATGGCAGCGAGCTGCGGCGGCAACGTGCAGCAGAATGCATCGGGCGAGCAATCGCAGGAAACAGTTGAAAAGAACGACACAACCGGTACCCAGGCTCTGCTCGAAGCGGCCGACAAGGGCGACGTCGAGGCTCAGCTTGCCTATGCCCGACTGGCACAGACCACCGCAGTGGCCGATGGCCCCAACTATGTGACATCAGAGAAATACCTCAAGATGGCTGCCGAGCAGGGTAACAGTGACGCCATGTGGGAACTCGCCATCATGTATATGATGGGTTATGATGGTGTGGGCAAAAACGGCGCCGAGGCTTTCAAGTGGGCGCAGCAAAGCGCCGACAAGGACAATCCCATAGGCTTCTATGCACTGGCGGTTTGCTATGACAGCGCAACAGGCACTGGCGAGAACGAAGCTAAGGCAAACGAGCTGCTCAAGAAGGCATTCGAGGCACTGAGCAAGATTGAGACCCCTAACGTGCAGCAGCTGCGCTACCTGGCCCACTGCTATGCCGAGGGTGACGGCGTTGCCAAGGACGAGGCAAAGGCAGCCGAGCTCTACCGCAAAGCAGCCGAGCAGGGCGATGCTGCATCACAGGCACGCATGGGCGACTGCTACAGCGAGGGCGAAGGCGTGGCCAAGGACACGACCGAAGCCACCAAGTGGTATGACATGGCTGCAAAGCAAGGCTTCCCCGTTGACAAGCAATACAGCTCAAAGAAATAACACCCACCCCCCAAAAAAACAGTCTCTGAGCACGAATAATGGGTCTGCGGATATCGCAGTGTCAGCGCCACCCTATATACACTTCATTCAAAGTGCCAACGAGGATAATGCGCCAACCTGAATTATACGCTGATCCGAAAAGAATCCATGATTTTTTGTATTTTATTAGGCGTAGCCGCATTTTCGTCATAGCGGATAACAGTTGTGGTCAAGCCACAATGTGGGTCATGGCATGGGGTGCAGGACGAAGCTCGCTTCGAGACGGCACCCCATGCTATGGCGCACACTCAGGATATAGCTGAGCGTTATCTACTATGACATTTTCCTTTTTAATTATCTATGAGGGTGTGTCAAAATAGGCACACCCTCTTTTTTGTGCACATATCGGTCAATTTAAAAGATCACAACCAATCTATATACCCCATGACCTATGCAATGTAGTCACGAAAAAAGGCTGTGCCATAATTATGTTTTATGACACAGCCTCTCTGGTGTTCTATGTAGAATTGTTTACTTGTACATTTTCACATCCCATATTGCAACATGACTGTTGGGGTCAGTTGATAGCATGGTGACTAATACCTCGGCGGGATTGAAGGTCTGGTAATCACAGGTGAATGTTTTTACTCCTGGTTTTGAATCCCCGTTTAATACAAATGTATTGTACACACCTCTGTTGTCTCTGATTTCGACTTTGAACGAGTAGTTATTGTTGTTGTAGGGGTCGCCATACTTAAATGTTATGCGGTTAGTGGAAAAGTTTTCCGATCTGAAACTTACCTTGCCAGGGATGCTTGGGTCACCACCTAAGCAAATGCCCTTCTTAGCAGGTGTGCCATCGTCGTAAGTAAGCATCGAGAAATATGGAGGATTATCGGTTGTACTGCCATATACTTCAGTGACTTTTGTTGGGTAGAACCATCCCCAAGAGCATCCAGAGGGTCCCTTTTCTTGCTCAAATGGTTCGTAGAACAATGTGTGACTAGGATTGGCGATGTAATCAATCATCATGTTAAAGTCACCCACACCAATGCTGCCGTCATGATTCATGTCGGGGTAGTCAAATATCTGGTCACCCTTAATTTCAGACTCAGTTAGGATAAGGTCTATCAACTTGTTAATGTCCGAGATATCAATAAAGTGGTCGCCATTGATGTCACCAGATTTCACGAATTGGGTAGTGTTGCATTTCCATGAATAAATACCTTCACCGTGGTTTGCAACATAGTAAGGGTCTCCATGCAGGTACATTACGAGTTTCGATGGTTTGTTAGTGAATGTATTTGACTCAGTGCTCTGCAGTTTGAGGGCATCATTGAAAATGGCTACATTGGGGGGTAAATTCTGGAAAATGTAGTTTCCTAAGTGTGTCACTGTCTTGGGTATGTATATAAGTTGCATCTCGCTGGCCAGCAGGAATGCATACGAACATATCTCGGTTACACCCTCGGGGATGGTTATGTATTTAGCACTGCGGTCTAAAACGCCTACAAACTTGTTGTCTGCAGTACTAATCAGTCCGGGGCCATCAATCTTGTAGTAAGGATTTTCTGGGTCAATGGTGATATTCTTGAGAGTCTTGCACCTATTGAACCAGTCGAGGGTTATGCTGCGGGCTGACTTGCCAAAGTGGATGTGTTCCAGATTGTTACAGTTCAAAAATGCATATGAATCAATGTTTTGTGCACTAAGTGTGATTTCGCGTAAACTACTACATCCAGTAAACGCATGAGCATTGATTGTCGAAACATTCTCGCCCAGTGTTACTGATGTGAGCGATGTGCATTCGCAGAAAGCCTCACCATCGATTGTTGTCACCGATTCAGGGAATTCAATAGACTTGAGGTTGGCACATCCAGAGCAAAAGGCAAAAGGAACAACCTTCATTGTATTGGGCAGTGTCACATGCTCCACGCTACTAAATTCAAGCAAACACTCCCCTATGCTTGTTACCTGGTCGCCTATGGTCAGGTTAGTCAATTTATTGCAGCCATAAAACGCCCATTCACAGAGTGTTGTCACACTCTGGGGTATAGTGTAGCTGCCAGCCTTAGCTGTGGGATAAGAAATGAGTTTGGTTATTGCCTTGTCATACAACACACCATCAACGACTGTAAGATAGGGGTTTTCGCTATCAATCTCATAGGCCTCGATGGCTGTTGCAATGAATGCTTGTGAGCTAATGTTCTTTAGCGACTTGGGCAAATATATCTTTTTTAATGACGAGCAACCCATAAATGCCGCTTCAATCTTCTCGATACCTTCACCTAGTTTTACCGTTTCAAGCGATATGCAATCAACAAAAGCATAACCGTCGATATGTGTGACAGTGTTGGGGATTGTGACCGACTTGAGTGGGGTATATGTATAATCTTGATTTTCGCATGTCAGCAGGCAGGGAACAAAGATGAAGCTGCCAATGCCTGTCACTGTATATGTATTATTACCAAAATTTACAGTCTCGGGCACAACAAGGTCGGTTATTATGGGCAAATCATCTTCATCAGGACCGCATGCATCCTGTAAGGTAACTGTTCCTGCGCCGGTAATTTTATATCCAAGACCGTCATCTGTGTAGAAGTCACAATTATAAGATACTGCTCGAGCACCAAAGTAGCAAAACATTATTGCTATCACAAGTAAAAATCTTTTCATAAGGAGTTGGTTTTAATTTGTTTATTTTGCAAAAATACTAATAAAATATACAATGTGTAACAAATTAACACATTTTTACCCCCCCCTATAATTTTTAACATAAATTAAGACTATTCGGTAAAACAAACAGTAAGATTAAGGACTGAAAGAACTGAGCGAAGCGAGCTTAATGGAGTGAGCAGCGGTAAGTGGGCGAAGCCCGTGCCGTGACCAGCAAACCTCCATTAAATTAAAATAATTAAAATAAATTCATGGCACTCAGCTATGGGGGAATGTCTCGCGCAGATTACGGGGTCTCTCGGATTTTTAAAATTGTAAATAGATTAAAAAAGAAAGGCTGGAGGCCTAACGCTATCCCTTAAATATGAATGTTGTCCCCTAATAATAGCAAAAAAAACCGCCCGGGTTACCGAGCGGTTGTGTTGTATCTTAAGGTCGGAATTACTTAACCTCTGAGAAGAACTTGATAGTGCGAACCATCTGAGAAGTGTAAGAGTTCTCGTTGTCATACCAAGAAACAACCTGTACCTGGTAAGTGTCCTCGTCAACCTTGCTAACCATTGTCTGAGTTGCATCGAAGAGTGAACCGAACTTCATACCTACGATGTCTGAAGAAACGATCTGGTCCTCAGTGTAACCGAAAGACTCGTTAGAAGCAGCCTTCATAGCAGCGTTGATACCCTCTACAGTCACGTCCTTACCCTTAACAACAGCGATGAGGATAGTAGTTGAACCTGTGGGAGTGGGGATGCGCTGAGCTGAACCGATAAGCTTACCGTTGAGCTCGGGAATTACGAGACCGATAGCCTTAGCAGCACCAGTTGAGTTGGGAACGATGTTGCAAGCACCTGCGCGTGAACGGCGGAGGTCACCCTTGCGCTGAGGACCGTCAAGGATCATCTGGTCGCCAGTGTAAGCGTGGATTGTTGACATGATACCGCTCTGGATAGCAGCATACTTGTTGAGAGCGTCAGCCATGGGAGCAAGGCAGTTGGTGGTGCAAGATGCAGCGCTGATAACCTTATCCTCAGCTGTGAGAACGTTGTGGTTTACATTGTAAACGATAGTGGGGAGGTCGTTGCCTGCGGGAGCAGAGATGACAACCTTCTTAGCGCCAGCTGTGATGTGAGCTGAAGCCTTCTCCTTAGAAGTGTAGAAACCGGTGCACTCGAGAACTACGTCTACGTCGAGCTCGCCCCAAGGAAGCTCAGCAGCGTTGGGCTTAGCGTAGATAGTGATCTTCTTGCCGTCAACAACGATGAAGTCCTCACCAGCCTCAACAGTGTGCTTGCCCTCGCCGAACTTACCAGCGAAGCCACCCTGAGCTGTGTCATACTTGAGAAGGTGAGCGAGCATCTTGGGAGAAGTAAGGTCATTGATTGCTACTACCTCATAACCCTCAGCCTCAAACATCTGACGGAATGCGAGACGGCCGATACGACCGAAACCGTTAATTGCTACTTTTGTCATTTTGAATTTTGTTTTTTTAAATTTAAAAAAATAAGTATCTGTTTTCTAATTCAATACATTTGTAGATGCAAGGGTAAACAGTCTTGTGCAGACGCAACTCGCCACACGGTCACTCTTTACCAATGCAAAATTACGCATTTTTTTTCTAATACATTATATATAACGCTAAAAATGTAGAAAAATTTCCCTAATTAATATATTTTAAACTTTTATCCGGCGTTTTTGTTGACAAAAGGACAATCTTGCAGCCACGGCGAGTATTGGAACTAAAAAAATTCTGCGACGCTGTCCTCAGTGCCGCAGAACTATTTGATGCAATGTTATTTACCATTTATATCACTTGACCATGCGATGAGTTGCGACCGAACCGTCGCCATAGCGGGTTACGACGATATTGAGTCCGTCAAACGGTGTAGCGCTCTTAATGCCCTGGGGGTTGATATAAACAACTGAAGACACTGCACGGGTTGCGTCAATATCATTAATGCCGGTAACTACACCATCGTTGACAAAGCGCACTCCTATTGAATTCTCGGCAACATAATAACATGCGCCATCGTCCTCGGCAAGTTTCACGCCCATTCTTGCTCCTGACTGTGCTTTGGCATAGACGCGAGCGATGTAGCTAACCTCACCATTGCCCTTGTTGGCAATGGGTTTGCCCATGAAGAAATCCTGGATGAGCAGTTTGTTGTTGTCTTCACCTGGCCAGTAACGGTAACCGTAGGTCCATACACCATTTTTGCCAGTGACGGTGAGTTGATCTCCGGCAATAAGCGTTTCACGACCATCAACAACTCGCCACACACGGTAGTTGGGCACCTCGTCGCCGTCGCCACACACGCTGAGAGCTTCGCTCAAGAACGACGTGAGGTCAAGGTTGAAGAAGTAACCAGAAACCATCTCGCCGTTGATTTCGAGCGGATTAGACACTTGATAACCATAAGGTCCAAATACGTTCTTATGGCCATCGTTGGTGATATTGATTTCCATATTAGCCATTTCCACACGTTTGATGTCGCTACCATAGGTGCTGATGACAGTCTCGTCGACGGTGTTTTTTGTATAAGCCTCAACAATACCCACATAGGTAGTGCTCTCGGCCTTGGTTACATCGCGTCCGTCGTCTTCAAGGGTCATAGTGAGGTGCTCGCCCTCAAATTCTTTGCGATCAATCACGGTGTTGAAACCGGTCTCATCGCGGCGGAACGATGTGTAAGAGCCATCCTGATTCTTCTGTACCAGACCGACATCGCTCTTGGCATCACGACGCACAAGATAGTCCTTGACGTTACTGTAGTTGTTCATTTTAATGTCAACAACAGCCGCTGTGCTCAGGTCCAGGTTATGGTCGACATCGGCAATAACTTGCTCCTGTGTGTAAACGGGAACGCCTACTTCGATAGATGTTTTGTAAACGGGAACACGGGTGATGTTGCTGTAAGCGTCGCGGCTCTTGGTCACGCCGTCGGGGGCAACGATGTCGATTGCCGAGACAAATTTCACCTGATAGTCGTAGTGGTCAGGATGATCGTTATACTTGGTAGAAGCACTGAAGGCGTCCATGAGCTGCATGCCGTGAGCGCCCAGGGTAAGAACGCCATCTTCGCTCTCGGCGGTGAAGTATCCACTCGTGGCAGGATATTTCACTCCGCCCACTGTCGCATAATACTCCACGGTGTAGGGGAAATGCCATTCGCCCTCCGACACCTGCTGCTTGGCAGCCATTTGCACGGTTGCAATGTGCTCCATTTCAGGATTTTCCACCTCGTCGTCAAAGCGGTAAAGTTCAAACTTGGTGGTCTCGTCAATCATGTTGCCCTTGAGGGCAGTAGTGGGGTCGGCCGTATTGTTGGTCATCGTGATGAGGTTCTCATACTCGTTGACCTCGCGCGACTGGTCATAGGTACTTTTGTAGTTGCCCACAATCGAGAGGTTGAGGCGCTCAAAAGGATCGTAACCGGGTATTGTAACCACGTCGGTGTTAGACCACGCCTTGTTAAACTCTGTGCCGAGGGGGCGTCCAGAAATCTGGTAAGTGATATCGTAACCCTTAAGTTCCTGAGGTACCTGATAGGTATAAGTATTACCAGTAACGCCCGTAGCGATGGGTACAGGCTGGCGTACGCCGTTGACCACGATGTAGATATCATATTCCTGCACAAGAGTACTATTAGGTACAAGATTGTCAAGAGAAGAAGTCCAGGTGAGAGTAACGTCGTACTTGCGAGAGCCATCTGATGTCACGGCACGCTCGGCCATGGCCTTAAGGTGGATTGTATACATCATAGTCTTGGGTGCATAATCGGGATTATACCATGTCCATTGGCCATTATTGTCACGTCCTGTCCAACCGTCAAAACGATGATCGGGAATATAGAACACAAGACCAGTCATATCGTAAGAGTTAGTACCCATCTTGCCGTTCATCGC
Organism: Muribaculaceae bacterium; assembly: GCA_024400935.1. Lineage (GTDB taxonomy): Bacteria > Bacteroidota > Bacteroidia > Bacteroidales > Muribaculaceae > Sodaliphilus. The sequence continues at coordinate 47,614 of JAKSLZ010000007.1, forward strand.
GAAATAATGCTCAAGATTCTCGACCGTACCACAGTCATGAAGAATATCGTAAGTACTACCAGCGACCATTTTGTCATAGAAATTAGGCGTATCGGCACTTTCAGTAGCGGTTGTAGGGCTAAACAACTCAAACATAGAATTGAAAGGATAAGTCCCAGAGTTACGGGCCTTGCCCTTGGTCATAAAATAGAAGCGGTTGAGAGTGGCATCAACATTGAAAATAACGCCACTACGATTGGAGCATACGCCACGATCTTCAATACGAACTCCGTTAGGTACGAGTTTAACCCATTTTATAGACTCATTAATAAATCTATAAGCTAAAGATTTTCCACCATACCCTTCGGCAGGAGCATGACGGAATTTGTTGCTGCCGTAACTACTTGCCGACCAGTCGTCGTGCATAGCAACGAGAATAAGCGTATAGCCATCTTTGTTGGGTTCAGGAGCATTTATATCCCACCCCTGACCTGTTACGTCAAAATTATACCTTGCAATACCTTCCTTTTCGCAAGGACGGGCATAGAGTGTACCAGGAATATCGGGGTTAGTGTAAACCTCCTTAACGAGAGCCATGATTTGCTCGGTAGAAGTGGCAGTTTCGGTCACATTGCTCACATGGTCATTACCGTCCTTGTCGATCCACGTGTACGTAAACTTAGTAGCATACTCTTCCTGAGTAAGCAAAACAGGGTTATAATCACGAGCAAAGCCCATGATATTTCCCAAGATGATTAACAGTAATGCACTAAAAATCTTTCTCATTTTTCTTAAATTACAATTATTACAATTATTTTTTCTCCTTTTGAGATGGGCATTATCAACAAAACGGTTGCAAAGTTACACAAAATTTCTGAAACATGGTGAAATTCAGTCCACAAGAATCAAAAGTATAATCTTTTTTATAATTTCGTAACTATTCACCGATACTCCTTTATTGCATAATCCGCGTGCGGAGCTCACTCTTTTATTTCAGACCAAAAAACATTACAAAGACATGGATTTGAATTTTAATTAATTTTAATTTCTGTCAGTCTTTAAGTAACTATACACCAATGGGTTCCAATGGGCAAAACCAGGCTTAAAACTTACAGAAATTTAAAGAAATTAAAATTAAAATTCGTGTCTTTTATGTTCTTTTAGTCTGAATAAGAATACGAAGTAAAAAAATTTCTTCAAATTTCTTTTAATTTCTGTCAGTTAGAGCGAGATTTGCACGAGATAGTCCTATTGCTGTATAGTTACGTCTTTAATATCCCCGTGAGATCCCCGAGTTCTGCGAGATCTGCGCGAGATAATCCCCATTGGTGTTTCAGACAGAAAATGCCATCACTCCTTCAAAGTTGGGAGTGATGGCACTGTTCGTTATGTCAACCAAAGCAAACGGGCAAAAGAGCCTGTTGCTGGTGAATTATTTACTTGTTCTTCAAGAGGTCGCGAATCTCGGTCAGGAGCTTCTCCTCAGCGCCGGGTTCGGGTGCAGGAGCGGGCTCTTCCTCTTTCTTCTTCTTGAGCTTGTTGATGCCCTTGACCATGAAGAAGATGCACAGTGCGATGATGATGAAGTCGAGGACGTTCTGGATGAACGAGCCATAAGCAAACACGGCCTCGCCGGCTTCCTTGGCTGCTGCCAGGGTCTTAGCTGTGCCGTCGCCCAGGTGTACAAATTTATCAGTGAAGTTTACACCGCCGGTAGCCACGCTCACGAGGGGCATGATGATGTCCTCAACGAGTGAAGTGACGATTTTGCCAAAAGCGCCGCCAATGATTACACCGACAGCCATGTCCATTACGTTGCCCTTAACGGCAAACTCTTTGAATTCTTGAATGAAACCCATAATGTATTTGTTGGCGGTCCTCCGGCTGCATGCTGGCGCTGGCGCATGGCGCGCTGTGCTGCGGAGGGCCTGTTTAATGTTGTATCATTTGCGGCAAGGCGCCGTCTTGCCAGTTATCTAATTGCAAATTTCAGCAAATAATTGTAATTACACAAGCATTTGCACTATTTTTTTGACTCCAGCGGCATCAAAACCACCATCTCTAGTACTCGATGCTGAAGAGGCGCGACTTGGACACATAGTCCTTGTAGCCCGGTGCCAGCGTGAGCGTGGCGGCGTGCATGGGCGAGGTGTGTGCGCAGTAGACATATACACGTCCCGCATCTATCTTAAATTCCCCATCGCACTTCACGCCCTTGGGCGAAGCCTTGTCTTTGATGCCCGTTGTCACAATCTCTATCGATCCGCCACTGATGACGACGTTGCCTTTGGCCTTGATGCCCTTGCCACCCTCGCCCATGCTCTTGATGCGCAGGGTGCCGCCGGTCATGGTCATGAGGCTGTCGCACTTCACAGCAGCCGCACTGGTGGTGTCGGCAAGCTCGGTATCGATGACAGGAGCTCCTGTTGTGATAGCCGTGATGCGGCCGCCTGTAATGGCGAGGCGGTCCTTGGAGTTGATGGCCTTGCCGGCATCCTTGAGGGAGCACACGTTGATGACACTGCCGTCAATGAAGACGCCGTCCTTGGCGCGTATGCCGTTGCCCGAGCGGCTTTCAATCTTAATCTTGTTGCCCTTGCGGAAGCGCAGGTAATCGTCGCTGGCAATGGCATGGTGGCCGCCGTTGCAGTACACGTCGAGCGAGCCATTGCCGCTCACCACGATCTGTCCCTCGCTGAACACGGTTCCCTTCATGTCCTCCTCGTCGGGAGGTGTGATGTAGCCCTCGCCGTCGGCCAGGCGGTTAGCAGTGCCTTGCGCCACGTTAAGATACATGGTCTTGCGGCACTGGCTGTTGATGGCCGCACCGTGGGGATTGGTCAGGTCAAGGCCGTTGAGCGTGAGCTTGAACTTGTAGTCGCTGTAGACCTTCACTGAGCCGTCGCTGCACTCGCCGCTCAGGGTGATGTGTACGCGGCTGGCAGTGGAGCGCACGGTGACATGGCCACCCTCTACGGTAGCCTTAACGCGGGTGGTGGTGCCGGTGACCTTGACGCCCTCGGCTGTGTAGTTCACCCTCACGTTAGTGGTCCAGGGGCTGTTCTCCCAGTAGTCGTTATAGGTCTCGTCGTCGGGATCGCTGGGGATAATGTCCATGCCCTCGTCGAGGTCGCTGTAGTCAAATTCTATCACGGGAGGAATGATGCGACCGGGGTTCTCCTGGATGAGCACATTGAGGTCGCTATCGTCATTGACGCACGATGCCATCACAAAGGCAACGAGCGCAAGCATGCTGTATCTTAACACCTTTGTCATAGCCTTAGAACTTATAGTTATAGCCCAACACGATGTGGTGGGTGTTGGGGTCGGTGGTGACTGAACTGTTGTGCAACTGATAAATGTAGCCCATCTCGAGCACATGATGCTTGTGCAGTGTGTAGCTGCCGCCCAGCGTCAGCTTTGTCTTCTCCAGAGAGCGCGTGGTGTATAACTCCACGCCCAGGCTGGGGGTAAACTTGCAGTGGGGGATGTTGTATTCGAGCTTAAGGCGCGAACGCAGCACGTTCTTGCCCTTGCCCTTCACCACGCATCCTTCCATTTGCTCGTTGTCAAAGTCATAGCGCGAGGCATATTGCTCGGGGCGATAAGTGTACTGCCACCGCTCACGCAGCGACAGGTTGAAGCGACCCAGGTTCACGTCACCGGTAAGCGACACATAGAAGCGATGACGCACTCCATAGTAGCTCAGGCGCCAGTTGTTGTAAGAGCCGTCCTCGTGCAGGGTGAGGCGCTCGCGGTTGTTATTGAGCAACATCTGGTAGCCGGCATCGGCCTTGAGCCATTTGTTAAACTTGTACTTGGCACCTGCCCCTATCACAAAGTGGTCGACGGTGCGAAAGTCATTGCGCGTGCGCAACTCGGCATCGGCCTGAATCGAAACCTTCTTGTTGAGTTTCTCCTCCACGCCCACACCCAGCACCATGCCGGTGTCGTCGGCACGCATCACCTGCGGTGCAGCCATTGCTGCTGCAACTGCCAGGACTGCTATTATCCCTTTACTTCTTCCCATATTTCACGCTTGGGTTTAGCGGTGTTGCTGATGTCGCTGTCGGCATCACCAGTTTTTTCATAATAGATCTTGATGATGGCTGAGTCGCGCAGGAAGTCTACGCTGCCCACAACCACACGGGTGATGTTGAGGCCGGTGCGCTCGGTCAGGTCGGCAACGAGCTGCTCGCGGCATTCGGGCTTGATGAGCTCAATGCGGTCATACTGCACCAGCTTGTGCTCCTCGTTGTTCTTGAGCAGCAGGTTCTCGCAGATGATCATCACTCCGATGGTAAGGAAGTTGGGGACCAGCTGCTCGGCAAACGAGACATCAGATCCCAGAGCATTGATGACCGAGAGGCAGATGACGGTGAACAGATAAGTCATCTCGCGCACGGGCATCGTGTCAGTGCGATAACGCATGATACTGAAGATACCGAACAATCCTATACCCACGCCTATGCCGGTCTTGCCCTTAAGGTCCTCAAGCACAAAGATCATGAAGAACACCAGGAAGTAGATGGCCACACCCAGCATGATGTAAGTGAAATAAAAACTGCGATGCTTTGCCTTCTTGAAGTACAGGAAGTGGACGATAATCCACACAAACACGAGGTTCATGAAGAAGTTAAGCACGTTGATGTTTCCAAACTGTCCAGTAAGGAATAGGTTTTTTAACATTGTTAGAGTGTCAGTAGTCATAATATATTATGCGTTATTTAAATTTTTCAACAGTCGTTCCACCAGGCGCATGCGGGGCTTGAAGCGGTTGCGCTTGGCCTGTGGGTCGGTAAATGCGATGCCCATGCAGCACTTGGAGAATCCCTGCGGCTTGATGCGCAGCTTGAGCAGCATCTCCAGGATGGGCGAGTAGCACAAGCCGTCGCGCTTGAGCTCTATGATGGCCAGTCCCGTGAGGTCGCGGTCGTTGCCCGTGACCACGTTATGAAACTTGAGCGAGGTGTCTATGGTGAGGCGCTCGGTGCGGTCGTTGTTGACCAGCGTGATGCGGTCAAACGTGTTCTCGAGCGTGGGACGTAAAGCCCCGGCTTCGTCTACATAGCGCTCCTGCATGAACTGCGCCACATCATCGGCCTTGAAGTTCATCGACGCAAAGTCACGGCCGGCAAGCGCACCGGTCACCTTCATGCGGTTTTTCTTAGTGCGGCGATGGTTGTTCTTCTTCTTCACCTCCAGAAAATGGAGATCACTCTTGACATAAGAGCGCACACGCACCTTCTTGCGCGGCAGTGCACCGTTCTGGTGGGTAGTGTACATGTCAAGTGGCTCTGTATCGAAGTACACAGTGTGATATGGTATGAGCCTCAGGCCGCCAGTTTCCTGCACGCGATACTGGTCGCGCGCCATCTCAAGCAGTTTTATCAACATGGGCACCGTCGTCACAAACTTTGTGTCGATGCGGTTCATGAGCCTGATTCCGCTCATTTCCTCCAGCGTGATAGGACGATATGTTCCGATAACCTCTTTCATCTATTCTATATAAACGTGCCACTAACGATAATATTGTGCAACAAACCACAACAACCCATTCAAGCAGTCATTATCCTCGTCAAACCGGGGACAAACGACAACCTGCATGGGAATGTTTTGGCTTGTATTTCAAGAAGACTTTTACTGTCTGTCAGCTTTTCATGCTGATGTGATTATACCTATCACCGCATTGATGTCTGACACATCAATATTGCCGTCACCATTGACGTCGGGATTCTTGCATCCGGCAGAATTGCCGGTCAGCAACAGGTTGACAAGCGCATTGACATCAGTGATGTCCACCGTGCCGTCACCGTTCACGTCGCCCTTGACAGTGGGATCCACCGGCTGGTTGCCAAAGACGAGATGCTTGAGTCCCGCCATAGGCACTGTGCCTGTGCTGGAGCCGTTGGTCACCATGATGTTCTTGCCGCTGAAAGTCATTTTCATGCCTGTGGCGGCAAACTGTGCAACACTGCCGTCGCTGCGCACAAAGTTCATATAGGTGAAAGCCTCGGCGCTGGCACCCATCGCCACAATCGACAGTAACAATATAAGTAAAAATTTCTTCATTTTCTATGTTTTTTAAACGACATGAGCCCACAGGAGCACCTATCATTCTATTATATTTTCAAGCTTTGTGGTGCAAAATTATTAAAAAATAAGCAACAAAACAAGCACAAGTGTAGAATAAACGTGCTTTACACAATCATTTCCTTGACAAAACAGACGATTTTATAGACAAATCGTTTCACAAGGCGCCATTATCATTCAACACACCGCCGTGCGACACATTTTTGCACTTATTTGAAACATCTGTGATATTTTATTTGTTTTTTTATGTGTAATTTTGCACAGGTAAATAAAAGATTGGTTCTTATCTTATAAGAACAAGAAAAGGTTAGATTTGTTTATGGGTTTATTATACAAGGTCTCACGACGTGATGTCGACGAGACCTTGTGTTTTTTTATTGCATGACCCCCACTCTGCCCACGGAGGGGTCAGTTGAGGCGACGATACTTAGTGTAGAGGTGAAGGAGCCCCCTGACGTGCTTAAGTCCCAGCCACGAGAATGGGTTGCGGGCGGTGGCACGCTGATAAGTGTGGACGATGGAGTACATGGGCAGGTACTTGATGCGCCAGCCGGCCTTGCGCAGTCGCAGGCAGTAGTCGGCGTCCTCGGGACCATAGAAGATAGCTTCGTCGAGCATACCTATCTGGCCCACGGCCTCACGCTTGATCATCTGGCAGGCACCTATCACATAGAACGGCTCGATGCTGCCGTCCTCGTCGGCCTTGTAGTGCGACAGCGGGCGCTGGATGCGCAGAATGCTGTACACCTTAGATATGAGACCCGGGAACGGGCGGAAGCTGGGCTGCACATTGCCCTGGGCATCGGTCATGCAGCAAGCACACAGGCCCACGTCGTTGTGCTCGTCGAGATAGCGTTCCATGCCCTCGACGGCCAGGCTGTTGACCACGGTGTCATTGTCGAGGATGAGCAGTTTGCGGCCCGAGGCGCGCATGAAGCCCTGGTTGCGGGCGGCCGCGATGCCGCGGTTGGTGCCGTTGCAGGTGAGGCGCACCTGGGGGAACTCACGGCGAATGGCCGACTGGGTGCCATCGGTCGACGCGTTGTCGATGACGATGGTCTCCACGTCATCGCGTGACATGACGGGCTCCAGCGACTTGAGGCACCGGCGCGTGGCGTCAATGTTGTTCCAGGTGAGTATGATGATTGACAGGTTTATCATTTCTATACAGGGGAGTATAATAATGTGAGTGGGATTAACCCAATAGTTTTATTTTCAATGCCTTCAAGGCGTGAGTAAACTCGCTCCACGACGTGAAGCGGCTGATGTGGGTGACGATGAAACGCCACGACAAGAAGTAGCTGATGTTATTGCGCCACAAGGCTCGCTCCATCTCGCGGGCCGTGAGGTGCGGAAAGTTGACGATGCTGTTGCGCTGCACATCGGTGGGTTCATATTTGCCCGTTGCCAGCCACCCGTTTTCCTTGCACAGCTGGTAGAACTCGGTGCCAGGAAATGGAGACACGATGTTAAACATCACCTGGTCTACCTTAAGGCGCTTGGCCTCGCGCAAGGTGTGGCGCACGGTTTCGCGCGTTTCCAGCGGACAGCAGCCTATGAGGATATTGAGCTTAACGGGCACGCCATGAGCTTGGAGCGTAGCAATGGCGTCATATATCTGCCGGGCGGTAATGCCCTTCTTGATATACTTGAGTATCTCGTCGTTAAACGACTCCACGCCCAGGTCGACATAGCGGCAGCCACCCTGCGAGAGCAGTTGGGCTATGGCGGGAGTGATGGCGTCGACGCGCGCCTGGCATCCCCACACCATGCCATAACGGCTCATGATGTCGCAAATGCCGCGCGTGCGCTCCTCGTTCCAGATGAAATTATCGTCGACAAAGCCTATGGCCTTGTAGCCCTGCTCGTGCAGCATCTTCACCTCGGCCTCTATGCTCGAGAGCGAGCGCTTGGTGATGAGGGGCTTGCGGCCGTCGTTGTGGCTGCGGTGCTCTATCTCACGGGCAAAGGTGAGACTGCTGGGCACACAATAGATGCAATGGAACGGACAGTTGCGCGATGTGACCATCGTGGTGTATCCGTCGCACGGCAGCTTGGGGTTGTGATAGCGCCGTCCGCCCAGCAGATGCCGCGCGGGGAACGGCAGCGAGTCAAGGTCAGTGATGAGTGCACGCGGGCGGTTGTTCACAACCTCGCCATTGTCGTTGAGATAAGAGATGCCGTCGATGCAGTCCAGGGCACCGCCTGCGGCAAGCGTCTCGAGCAACTCCTTTACTGTGGCCTCAGGCTCGCCACGCACCACAATGTTGTTGCGGTGCGCAAGCGTGGTGCGAGTGAAATAAGTGGCCCCAGGGCCCAGGAAGACCACTGTGCCGACAGGACGCAGCTCGTGCAGCATGGCGGTGGCCTGCAGGTCGTTATTGAGCGACAGATTCACCATCCACACCATGTAGATGTCGCTGTCGTCCTGCTGCAGCCACAAGCGCCACTCGCGGTCATTGCGCTGCGAGGAGAAGTCACGGTAGCACACCTCAAAACCGGGCAGACGCTCCACCACGGCAGCCACAGTGAGCTCATAGATGTTGGGCATGGGATACACCACGCAGGTGCAACCTGCCGAACGTTCGGCAGGCCGCTTGCCAATGAGCACCGGAGGAGTTACAAACGTGACCTTCATGTTTTTATTTTATGAGGTGTTTTTTTAAGCTATACAGGCTATACAGGCTATACAGGCTATATAGGCTATCTAAGCCACATAGGCCCTATAGGCCTTGTGGGCTGGCTGTCTTATAGGCACTCAGTGCCGTTCTTATAGCCTGCCACAGCAGGCGTCCTTAAAGCGAAGCGTCCTTAAAGGGCGAAGCCCGTCCTTAATAAACCACTGTGCCTATCTTCTCGCCAGCGATCACCTTGGCCAGGTTACCCACTACATCCATGTTAAAGACGTGGATGGGCAGGTGGTTCTCCTTGCACATGATGGTTGCTGTCATGTCCATGACTTTGAGCTGGCGCTCATATACCTCGTCATAAGAGATGCGGTCAAACTTGGTAGCTGTGGGATCCTTCTCGGGATCGGCGGTGTAAATGCCGTCTACGCGTGTACCCTTGAGCATCACGTCGCACTCGGTCTCGATGCCACGCAGCGCCGAGCCAGTGTCGGTGGTGAAGAAAGGATTGCCAGTGCCGCACGACATGATGGCCACCTTGCCCTGGTTGAGGGCGTCGATGACGCGCCACTTGCTGTACTGCTCGCCTATGGGCACCATGCCTATAGCAGTGAACACCTGTGAGGGCTGTCCCACAGCGTCGAGGCCGCTCGACAGAGCCAGCGAGTTGATGACAGTTGCAAGCATACCCATCTGGTCACCCTTGACGCGGTCAACGCCCTTAGCAGCGCCTGCGATGCCGCGGAAGATGTTGCCGCCGCCTATCACGATTGCCACCTGCACGCCAGCATCAACGATCTCCTTGATTTGCTTAGCGTAGTCGGCTACGCGCTGAGGGTCTATACCATGGCCTTGTCCGGCCGCCAATGATTCGCCACTAAGTTTGAGAAGCACTCTCTTGTAGATAGTTTTCATTATAAAAAGGAGTTAATGTAATATTTTCGCAAAGTTACAACTTTTTAACGACATACCAAGAACGAAACACCAAGAACAAAAGACTAAATTCAAAATTTAAACCTACCACCAAACCACACCGCCACCACAGCCCCTCTCTCTCACCCATCACCACATCGCCACCACAGCCCCATCGTTATCACCACACCGCCACCGTGATCCATCACCACATCGCCCCATCACCACCACACCAGCATCGTCTCCCCAGCTCCATCGTTGCAGCGACGCGTCACCCTTGCCTTGCCGCGCCATCGTCGAGCCCCTGTGCGAAGCGGTTTCGCCGCTTCGACCATTTTACCCCCTCCCTCAGCCACGGCAACAAAAAAAGCAGGACCCGCATGTGCGAGTCCTGCTTTTTTGTGTGAACGATTATGTGTTGCGTCTAATATTACTTGCCAGCAAGTGCATTAGCGCGCTCAATGTACTTGTCAACATTGAAGCCTGAGCCCTGTACATAGACGGGATAGTTGTCCTTCACGTCCTGATAGAGAGCAGCCTCCTCGGCATACTTCTTGAGCTCGTGGAGCACGGTGGCCTTCTTGAGCATGAACACGGGAGCATAGATCTCGTTGTTGTTAGCCATGCTGACTGCCTTGTCAAATGCGCCAATAGCCTTCTCATACTGTTTCTGGTTAACGTAGCAGTCGCCCAGCAGTGACTGTGCAGCGGGACCTACGAGTGTACCAGCAGCATTGTATTTCTCAAGATAGCTTGCAGCCTCTTTGTACTTGCCCTGCTGATACAGGATGATAGCTGCGTTGAACGCTGCACGCTCTGACTCCTTGTTGCTGAAGCTGTCAAATGCCTTCTGGTAGTCCTTCAGTGCATTGACTGTGTCTTGCTGCAGATACTCGATATCAGCCTTACCGATCTGTTCCAGTGCCTTTGTCTTATTGGGCAGATATATACCATAAATAAAACCAGCAGCCAAGAGTATCAGTGCAACAGCGGCACCAACGGCCACGTAAATGTACTTCTTGTTTTCTTCAAGTTTTTGCGCGGTTGAAGTCAACGACTCGTTTACTTCCTCGAGAGTAGTGCGCGCGGGAGCAGTTTGTTTCTTTGCCATTTTATATTTTCTTTTTAATTTATCGTTTCTGAAAAATGCACAATACGCATTTTGACTTGCAAAGTTAATAGTTATTTGCTGAATATTAAAGTAAAACACAATTTTTTTTTAATTTTAATGCAATTTACTGCCCCAATCGCCGTCTACACCGCCCCCAGAGCAGCCACACACCCCACATTTCCCCAGTAAACCCGGCCGACAGTACACGTTAAAAAAAAGGGCGCCCCGCGGTTGCGGAGCGCCCTGTGGTTATTTAGCTATTAGAATAATCTCTTATTCAGATATTACTCCTGAGTGCTGTCCCACCATACGGGAATCTCATACATGTCGTCCTGCTTGTACCAAACAACCTCGTTGCCTGAGCCGTCAACCATGCGAGCACCGGGAACCTTAGCGCCAATAGCCTGGAGGTTCTTAGCGTTGTAGTTCTGCTCGTGTGAGCACTGTGCCCAACGACGCCACTGCTTGGTCGGGAGACGCTTAGCGCAGTCTACATCGTGGTTGTAGTAGTCAGGTATACCCCAGCCGAAGAACAATGTGGGGTTGAAGTCGTAGCGACGCATATCGCTCCACTGCTCGAGTGAGAACTGGAGAGCAATGTGCTTCTGAGTGAGGATGTGACCCAGAGTGATGTCGCCTGAAGTACCGATACCGTTAGCAAGGAACTTGTCGATGTCGGCCTGAACCATGGGAGTGAAAGAAGGACAATCCTTGAGAGAAGCGTCTTCCTGGCACCATACGTTCAGCTTGTCGTTCATGAGCTTGATAGAAGCCTCGATACCATCCTTGTAAGCCTTGAAAGCACCGGGCTTATCACCCATGTTGAAGAGAACCTCAGCGCGGATGAAGCAAGCCTCTGAATAAGTACCTACGTAAGTGGGAGCAGAAACGCGGCTGTAGAATGAACCAGACTCCTTAGAAGCGTCTGTACCGTTGCGACGATACAGGAGGTCCTGCTTAGCAGCGTAGCCCTTAGACTCGCTTGTAGCCTCTACGTAAACGGTGTCACCCAGACGATCGGGGTTAGAGCTGTCGATGAACCAGCCACCCTTGGCAGCATCATAGTTAGCACGCATGGGGCCGCCAGCAGCGTTGAGACCGCTCTGCATGTCAACACCCTTAGAACGACGCCAGTGGCCATTCCACTTCAGGCCGTCAACTGCCGAGTTGTCCTTGTTGCTTGATGCGCAGTAAGCCCAGGGGATGATGTGGTCGGCACGGGGATCCTCTACACCATAGCCGTTGAAGTTCTCCAGGTTGTCAGTGAGCATCTTAGTTACCATGTAACCAGAGTTCATACCGCAAACTGAATAGAGGGGAGAGTAGTCAACGGGCTCAGCCCAACCGAGGTTATCGATTGTGGGACCGTTGTCGTCGGTGTGGTTGATAACTGTGTTGTCCTCATTGCCCTTCATAGCCTTGTCGAGGCATTCGAGGATGAGGCTTGTGTCATACTTAAGAGTAGTGTAAACACCGTTCTCGTCCTTAACGCACTTGCCAGCACCCTTCTTGTTGAGGTGGTTGAGCCAGCGAGCTTTCAGGAAGTAACCGAGCTTAACCCACTTCTTAACGTCACCCTTGTTCCACCAGTCGCCAGTTGCGAGAGAGGGCTTAGAAGGATCGATTGAGGGGTTCTTCTCGAGCAGGTCAATACCTTCGTCAAGGCTCTGGAGACAGCGCTGGAAGAGTTCCTTACCAGTGTTGTACTCGGGAGTTGCGCTACCGGTCTTGATGTCGTCGAAAGGCATTTCACCATAGAGGTCGGCCATAAGCATTGTACCGTAAGCCTCGATGATCTTAGCTACACCTGCATAGTGAGGATTGTTGTCGGCCTTAGCCTTATCATACATGTCGGGCACGTTACAGTAAGCACCTACGAACCACCACTGATAGGGAGTGGTAACGGGACTTGTAGTGGGGCACCAGTAAGAAGAATACCAGTAAGTACCGCCGCCATAGTTGCGGGTCCAACCACCGCTCTGCATACCTGTACGCCAGTCAGCAAACTGGTGACCGCTGTTGGTATAGAATTGAATGTGAGCCAGACGGAGCTCATAAGGTGTAGACTGTGCACTGGGGTTGTTGGGATCAGTGTTGATGTCCAACCAGTCGTTGCACGATGTGAGTGACAGCGCTGCTGCACCCATACCACACAATATCATTGATTTTAATAATTTCATATTATATAAATTTTATGTTGTTCAACAAATCTGTGAAGATTTAGGATTAGAATGTGAGGTTTACACCCAGTGAGAAGCTTGAAGTAGCGGGAACACCGCAGTAGTCGAAGCCCACTGAAGAAGAACCACCGACACCAGCACCTGATGCTGCGCACTCGGGATCACCGTCGTAGTTAGTGAAGAGGAGCAGGTTAGTTGCGCTAGCTGTTACAGCAGCACGCTTGAGGACCTTAGTCTTAGCCAGAACTGCCTGGGGAAGCTCATAAGTCAGAGAGATTGAACGGAGACGCAGGCTGTTAACCTTAGTGATCCAGTTGCGAGTCTCATAGTTGTAAGCACCGCTGTAGTAGTTCTTGATGATGTTGTAACCACTCATTTCCTTACCGTTGAATGTGTAAGTCTTGCCAGCTTCCCAAGTGTTAGTTACGTCTTCGCCCTTAGCGTTTACACCTTCGATAGTGAGAGGAGCATCACGGAAGTCGCCAGAGAACTGGCTAACACCGCTCATGGTCATCGCATACTTTGTACCGTTGAATACGTCGCCACCTACGCGGAACTCCCACAGCATGTTGAATGAGAAGTTCTTGTAAGTAAGGGTGTTGTTCCAACCGCCAGTGAACTTAGCCTCACGGTTACCAACCTCGAATGTAGTCTGTGACTTGTCAGAAGTGGGGAATCCGTTAGCATCGAGGATGAGCTTGCCAGCTTCGTTGCGTGCCCACTTGCCACCAGAGATAGCCATGAAGTGGCCACCTGAGAATGTAGCAGCCTGTGCGCCTGCATACTGTACGTCAGTTACGTACATGATATCCATACCTGCGGGGAGGTCTTCCATTGTACCACGGTTGCCAGCAGCGTTGATGCCGGTTTCCCATGTGAAGTCCTTAGTCTGAACGGGAGTACCGCTGAGGCTAACCTCGAGACCCTTGTTGTAAACTGTACCTGCGTTGATAGAGCAGAAGATGTAACCAGTTGACTGGGGACCACGGGGTGAAAGGATCTGGTTGTAAGACTTGTTGTTGTAGTAGCAGATGTCAAATTTCAAGCGGTTCTGGATAAAGCGAAGTTCCAGACCAACCTCAGTAGACTTACTCATCTCAGGCTTGATGAAGGGGTTACCGCGAGTCCAAGTGTTACCAAGACCTACAGCACCCTCCAGGTATGTACCTACGGGCCACAGATAAGTTGCAGTCTCATAAGCGCCGGTGTCCTTACCTACCTTAGCCCATGATGCGCGTACCTTACCAAATGACAGCCACTCGGGACGAGCGTCACCCATGAGCTCAGTGAATGCTACAGCACCACTTACACTGGGATAGAAGTAAGAGCGGTTCTCAACGGGAAGAGTAGAAGTCCAGTCGTTACGGCCGGTAACGGTCAAGAAGATAGCGTTGCGCCAGTCCATGCGGAACTCACCGAAGGCAGCCACGAGGCGCTTGCGGCTCATGCTCTGCTGGAACTTCTTGTCGTTGTCAGCTACGTTGCCAAATGAATAGAAGGGAGAAGCAAAGTGGTAACCCATGCGGTAGTTGCGGATTGACTTAGTGTAGTCAGTTGAAGTACCGAGCATCAGGTTGAAGTCGAAGTCACCAAACTGCTTGTTGAAGTTTGTCATCAAGTTAGTTGACAGATAACGATATCTCATGTCGTTGTCACTGAGCATACCATCCTGCCAGAGCTGCTTGCAAACACCGTTGGGAGCAACGAAGTTCTTGTTGTTCTGAGTATAAGAGTCAACACCCATGCGGTAGTTGATGAACCACCAGTCGGTGATGTCAGCCTTAACATTGAAACCGCCAGTGAAGCGCTCAGTGTTATCGGTCATCTTGTTCTTGTTGATGATCCAGTAGGGGTTGTCAACCTCATCCCAGTTCTGCAGGTCAGCAAACTGTTTGTAACGGCTGCCGTCCTCGTTGAGGTAGTGGGTCATGTCGTTGCTGGGAGCCCAGTTGTAAACTGAATAGAGGGCACCAGTACCGCTTGAACCATAGAGAGCAGCACCTGTGAGGGTACGTACTGTGCGGGCGTTGCTGTAAGCAGCATTTGCACCGAATGTGAAGATCTTGTACTTCTGCTCGCCGTTGAAACGGAATGTGGTCTTCTTGTAACCAGTGTTGGGAACGATACCGGTCTGATCGAAGTAAGAACCGCTCAGATAGAAGTTACCGTTCTCGTTACCACCGCTGATGCTCAGGTTAGTATCCCAAACGCCACCAGTCTGGAAGAAGTCGCCAATGTTGTCATAGGTTGCATCGCCAGCACCGAGCTTGTCGCCCCAAGAGCTATAAGACTTGGGATTGAAAGCTGTGCCCTTGTAAGCACCAGTAGCTGCGTCATACATATCCTCGAGATAACCGCGCTTGTAAGTGTTCTGCACCTTGGGCAGAGTCTTCACGCGTGAAGAGATGTACTTAGCGTTGAGGTTGATCTCAACGTTACCAGCTTTACCTTTCTTAGTAGTGATGAGGACAACACCGTTAGCTGCACGTGAACCATAGAGTGCAGAAGCAGCGGGGCCCTTGAGGATAGACATGTTCTCGATATCATCGGGGTTGATATCCATCACACGGTTAGAAGTAGTTGTCTGAGCCTTACCTGAACCGTCGAAGCCAGTATTACCAACAACTGAAGAAGAGTTGTCATAGATGATACCGTCTACTACGAACAGAGGCTGGTTGTCACGGTTCTCAGAGCCTGATGTACCACCACGGAGGATGATCTGTGCACCAGCACCTGCAGCACCTGATGACTGAGTCACGTTAACACCGGCAATCTTACCTGAAAGAGAGTTGATGGCGTTAGCGGTCTTGTTCTTCATGAGCTCTTCAGACTTGAGGTCATCTACGGCATAACCGAGTGACTTGCGGTCCTTCTTGATACCCAGCGCAGTTACAACAACCTCGTCGAGGTTAGCGCCACTGCTTAGAAGAGTAACATCCTGAGTGGGGCCTGTAACCTTTACTTCCTTGGCCTCAGCGCCGATGAAAGAGATTACCAGAGTGCTACCCACGGGAGCATTAATACTGTACTTACCTTCTACGTCGGTTGCAGTACCACGGTTAGTACCCTTTACCTTAACGGTTGCACCGATGAGAGGCTCACCATTGGCGTCCTTTACGACACCAGTCACTTTGTTATTCTGCGCAACTGCCGAGAAGCCCACGTTGCTCTGGCTAGACACCAGACCAGCAGGAGCACCACAAGCGAGTGCAAGCGCAGCTAACAGTACACATTGTTTTTTCATACGCACAATTTTGTGAGTTAGTT
>JAKSLZ010000070.1 GCA_024400935.1 Muribaculaceae bacterium
CCACAAGGCTATACTTGGGCTGCTCAACCTTGATTTCATAAACACTCATGTGGCCGCCGGGCTGATACTGGTAGAGCATAGCGGTGTTGTCGTCAACAACCTCCACGTTGAGCCAGTTGCACTGGAATGTGTTGGTCTGCTTGCCAGTGGGCATTACCTCAAACTCAGCCTCCTCAGCGCCCATCTCGGCTACTGCGAAACCGTCCTGATAGTTGGGCAGAGTGGGATAAACCACATAGTTCTTGCCTCCGAGCGCAAATGCCTGGGCACCGTTGCAAGCACCCTTGTTGGGCAGTGCGAGACCTGTTGAAACCAGGTTGTCGCCCTCAAATGTACACACGCGGGGAGCGCCTGAGCGATACACATAGAGGAGAGCATCGTCGCCATTGGCATCGGTAAACGCATTTACGATAGTGCTGCTTGAAGCCGAACCGTTCTCCAGGAGAGCCTCATAAGAGTCGTCCTCGCTAACCTCGCCGTAAGCAATCACGAGGCGGTAAACGCCGGTCTGGTTTGCACCCACGAGATAAAGTTCACCGTCCTCCATGAGGTTTCCCTTAGCGTGGCCCAGGAAGTCGCAACGGCCCTGAACGGCACCAGCGGGGAGCTCATAGTACTTGCACTCGCCGGTCTCGGGATTGATCACCTTGATTTCGGTGCCATCACCCCATGCATTTGGGAAAGCTGAACAGCTCACAACGATGTTGCCAGCATCGTCGAACGCGATACCGCAGTTGCCGCCGGTTGTGAATGAATCACCGGTCATGCCGTTCTCGTCAAATAAATAAACCGACCTGGTGGCCTTGTCCTGGATGTAGAACTTGCCGTTGTGGCCCACACCCTGGCGGTTGTCGTTAACTCCTGCGGGCAGATTGGTGCTCTGCCACTTCTGCTCAATCGTCAGCTTAGCGTTAGCGCTAAATGCTACTAAAACAGTAGCTAGTAGTAACAATTTTTTCATAGTTAGTAAATTAGTTTTTAAAAGGTTGAATATATTAGAATTGCACAAATTTACTTTTTTTTATTTAAGCGTGCAAGTGTTTTGCTGTTTATTGTTCAATATTACTCCTTATACTATTGAAATGCATACAGGCAGTGGCACCTCTATGTCGTGTTGGGGCAAGCGTGTGAGTGTGCCGTCCTGCGGGTTGATGCGGTATAGCTCAATGGCATTCTTGTCGCGACAGGCACACATGAGCAATGTGCCGCAAGGTGTGACGGCAAAGTTGCGAGGGTGGCGCCCGGTGGGGTAGAAGGCAGTGCGCTGCAGTGTGCCATCGGGCATGACCGTGAACAGTGCGATGCCGTCGTCGACCAGCCTCACCGAGGCATAGAGCCACTTGCCTGACGGATGCAGGTGTATGTCGCCGGCTCCGTGACCGGGAGTGCGTGCTGCCACGTCGGTCTGCAGGAGTTTGAGTGCCGTGCCGTTGAATGCAAAGGTCATCACTTCGTCGCTAAGCTCTGTGATGAGATACAGCCTGTCGCCAGTGGCGTTCCATGCCATGTGCCGTGGTCCGCTGCCGGGCGATGTGTGTACCGTAGATAATAGTGACAGCGTTCCGTCTCCTTGGCGTTCAAGCACATAGATGCAGTCTCCGCCCAGATTGCTCACGGCCATGATATCGTCGCCAGGAGCCACGGCGATGTTGTGCAGATGTGCTGCCAGTTGTCGTGGCGATGTACCGTGCTCTGTAAACGTGATGTCCTGCGCAATGCTGCCTAGGGTGCCGTCGGCATTGATGTTGACCACGCTCAGCGAGCCGCTGCTGTAGTTTGCGGCATAGAGCTTCCCCTCGATGACTGCGAGGTGGCAGGGATCGGCCCCGGGGCTGGCGATGGATGATGTGAGGCAGAGCTTGTCGCCGTTGATGGCGATGCTGTGTAGCAGAGACTCGGTGCCGCATTCGCTCAGGGCATAAGCGTTGCCTAGGTGCTCGGTTACCCACGACGGGTTGCTCACCATGACGCTGTCAAGGCATGTGGCCTGTAGCGTGCTGGTGTCGAGCCGGTAAAGGTAGACGCCACGGCTTGTTGTCGTTGACTGGGCGATGTGGTTGTAGGTCCCTATGAGTAGTTTATATACCATGGTTGTGTCAGGTCAATGTTATTGTGTCCCAAAGGTACGTTTTTTTTCGCAATTCCACAACTTCACGGCCCGTAAGTTCCGTAGCTTGAGGGATGAAAAAAGGGACTCGTGCTGGAGTCCCTTGTTGTGATGAAATGTTGTATTCTTGTGAATGTTGTCAGTCAAAATCTTTGCGACGCAAGATGAAGTTGTGGCCCAGGTATTTGTCGCGTGCTACCTCGTTGACGGCAACCTCCTCGCTAGTGCCCTGGAACAGAATCTTGCCCTCAAACAGCAGGTAGGCGCGGTCAGTGATCGACAGCGTCTCAGGTGCGTTGTGGTCAGTGATGAGGATGCCTATGTTCTTGTATTTGAGCTTGTAGACAATGCTCTGGATGTCCTCAACGGCGATGGGGTCGACACCGGCAAACGGCTCATCGAGCATGATAAACCTGGGGTTGATGGCCAGGCAGCGTGCAATCTCGGTGCGTCGGCGTTCACCACCCGACAGGCGGTTACCCAGGTTCTTGCGCACCTTTTGCAGGCGGAACTCAGAGATGAGTTCTTCCAGCTTTTCCTTCTGGTAGGCTGCCGATGTGTTAGTCATCTCCAGTACCAGGCGAATGTTGTCCTCCACACTGAGTGTGCGGAACACCGAAGCCTCCTGGGGCAGATAGCCGATACCCAGCTTAGCGCGCTGGTACACAGGCAGCTTGGTGATGTCCACGTTGTTGAGAAACACTCGTCCGCTGTTGGGCGTCACCAGGCCGGTGGTCATGTAGAAGGTAGTGGTTTTGCCGGCTCCGTTGGGACCCAGCAGACCCACGATTTCGCCCTGGTGCAGCTCAATGGACACGTTGTTGGCAACCACACGCTGGCTGTATTTCTTGACGAGGTTGTCGGTCCTGAGCACCAGCGTACCCTCGTCGCCGCTCTTCTGGAGCATAGACGCGATGGCCTTGGTGCCGGCACGCTTGGCGTTGATGGCCTTGCCCATGGGCTGCGCGTCGGCAGAGTCCTGAGCGCTGACCAGCAACTCATCGCTTGCCATGGCTTCCAGTTCTTGTTGTGCCGATGGCTGATTCTTGTTCTTGTTCCAGAAAAGACCCATTTCTTAGTTTATTTGTTCTTAGAGAGTTGTCCCTTGATGTAATCAGTGATGAGGTTGATGGCTACCTCGTTGTGTCCGCCCTCGGGAACGATGATGTTAGCAAACTTCTTGGCGGGCTCAATGTGGAGCTGGTGCATGGGCTTGAGCACACGCTGGTAGCGGTCGATAACAGCCTCGGCAGTGCGTCCGCGCTCAATGCAGTCGCGAGAGATGACGCGTATGAGTCGGTCGTCACCGTCGGCGTCAACAAATACCTTGATGTCCATGATGTTGCGCAAGCGGGGATCGCTCAGCACCAGAATACCCTCGATAACCACAACGTCGTGGGGCTCGAGATGGATTGTCTCCTCGTTGCGTGAGCAAGTGAGGTAGCTGTAAGTGGGCATCTCGATTGCCTTGCCCTGCTTGAGCTCCTTGAGGTGCTTGAGCAACAGGTCCCAGTCAAACGCTGCGGGCTCGTCAAAGTTGATCTTCTGGCGGTCC
Organism: Muribaculaceae bacterium; assembly: GCA_024400935.1. GTDB lineage: Bacteria > Bacteroidota > Bacteroidia > Bacteroidales > Muribaculaceae > Sodaliphilus. The sequence continues at coordinate 3,663 of JAKSLZ010000070.1, forward strand.
TCCACAGGGACGTGGCTAGAGTCCTTGTAGTAGTTGTCCTGTGAGATGATACCTACTTCTCCCTGGGGGAGACGTTCCATAATTTTGCGTACTACAGTTGTTTTGCCTGAGCCGGTTCCGCCGGCGATACCGATGATTATCATAGTCGTAATTAAGTGTTATGTCCTTTCAACCTACAAAGGTAGTGTTTTTTGCCGAAATATAAACATGAAATAACGGGAAAGTGGTATAAAATATTTGCTCTTGCGTTTTTTTTCGTGCTGACCTTCCCTTGCATGACGAGTAAGTCGCGTAGCTTCGGCACGCGTTATATATATACTTGTCTCTACCGTGGACTCGCTTCGAGGTTATTGATAGGGTGGGCGTTGGTGATCAATGCGGCAGTGTGCCACCATTGTGGTGCGCGTGCAGTACTGTGAGTGACTGACATGGGCATCGACGGTGTCGTTGTATTATAGTCCGTGAATGAAGCCCAGCAACTCAAAGAGCATGGCAATGCAAAGGTGAATTATTATTCCTCCCCACAGATGCTTGGTTTTATAGGCAAGAATGCCAAGAAGATACCCGCCAAAAACTGACGAGCATAATTCCAAGTCGGGTTTCCCTAGGTGAATACACATGTAGGTCGCAGCCATAGGAAGAACTGCGCGTGGGCCGAGCCAGCGGCTCATGCCTATAACCAATGCTCCGCGAAACATGCTTTCTACATTCAGGAAATCATTTGCATAACACAGTTCAAAGATAGAACACAGCAACCAATTGGACATCCCGAAACTGCCTGTCCAGTCATGCACTTTGGCTTTGGGGTAGAAAGTGAGAAATTGCGGTGTGGTTGAGACTATATAAAAAATGGGTACTAATATGCAGAATATACTAAAATAGATGCGTATGAATTTGCTGGAACGGGTCACTCCCAGCAAACCAAATTTCCCGTCTATGCATTTCTTGAAGACACAAAGCATCAAGAGGATGAAAGTGGATCTGAACAGAAAGGAGCATACCGACCTGAGAAATCTCTGTTCGTTGTCGCTGAAATCGCCTTGTGCAATCCAGCTATTATGCGCACTTAAACTCAGGCCTATGCCGTTAATGAGAAATAAAACGACAGGCAATATCCATATCTGCCATTGCTTCAGCCTCCAATTCTCTTTGTGTATTGTTACCGTGGGAATAAGAACGAGAAAATAGACTGAAATGTTTATTAGTTCGGTATATATGATTGATACTCCATTCTTGGAATTGGGCACCAATAGTTCCTCATGAATATGAAACCCTATCTGCATAGTGCCTATGGCAAATGCGATGACAAGAAAATAGAGATACTTTGACACCTTGAAATCGTCGCGGATAAACCCGGCAATGTGTCTCAGAAACTCACCCAGTTCGTGTAAAAAAGACCCTTTCTTGACAAATTCATGCCACCATGCGAAGTGCTTGCGGTGTGATGCATAGTCTAAATCCTTCTCGTGGCGATAGGCTTCGCGCTCGAAGAACATGTCATTATATGCCTTCATGAAATTGCGGTGCTTTATCATGCGATATGTCCACTCTATTACATACCACAAAGTCGATCCTATGTAAAGCATCTCGCGCTGTTGAAGCGTGTGGATGTGTTCGTGGTTTACCGTGACATCGTCGAGCTTTGTACCGCGTCGGCAAAACACGAGGCCAAAAAGGTTGGTGGCTATAAATGGCTTGAACGGGAAATGTTTGCTATAGATGATTTTCATAATAAGCTCTTCTTGATTGAGATTCTGACCTTGCTAGTGTAACTTTTTTAAATCAACCTAATGAACAGTTTAAATAACACATGATAAAATAACCCTATACATTATTGTGTTGCATAATTGTTGTTTTTTTTTCTTGCTTCATTGTTTCCTCTCTGAATTCATAATATTCATGGACGAGGGGCCTGTAACCGCATTGCTTGAGCATATCGTAGGTGCACGCCTTGAAGTTTACCTTGGAATGACGGCCGGTAAACATCCAGCGCTGCATCTGTTGCATGTAACTGTCTATTATAGCTAAACTTGTCGAGGTGGTGATGTAGGGGAAATACCAGTACTTCCACGACATTTCGTCTGTGTCGAGGCCGTAGAACTTGGCATTGAACCTTCGGTTCATCGCAATGACTGCCTTGTGTGGGGGTAACCCCTTCTTGATTGACCATCGTCTCAATGCACGGGCTTTCCTTTTTATTCTTGCCTTCATCTTCAGGATTGAGTGGCTTGACACGTCTATGACCTTGTCGCCGAACAAGAATCCCAGAAACTCAAAGTCGTCGCCCGGCTTGATGTAGCAGTGCTTTGCCTCGTTTATGCCCAGCCCCCGTGAGTGAAGGTGGTCAATCAGGTGGCGATAATGGGTGTCTAGTTCGTCGGCTGTGTTGGCAAACAAGAGGATGTCGTCGGCATAACGCATGTATACCACGGGCTGTTGCCAGAAGTGCTCGTCCATGTCTTTCAAGTAATAATTGGCGAGAAATGGCGCGAACGGTATGCCAGCCATTGCACCCGTATCCTCGTGGACAACTTGGTTGTCCTCCTGCACTTCGCATCGGGTCAGGAGGTTGTGGAACAGGGTGTAGAGGTCCTCGTCTATATCGTCCTTGAGCATGTTGAGCAGTGGCTCGGGGGCAATGCTGTTGAAGTAATTGGAGATGTCGAGCTTGATGCCGTGCATGCGGCGTATGTTGGCCATGCCGCGCAAGTTTATAATGGCTCTCTTCACGCCCTTGCCTCGGCGAAACGAGTACAGGTTGGGGGAGAAGAGGCTGTCGTAGCGGTATAGCAAAAAAGCCAGAAACTTGAGCACTAGCATCTCATCAGGGGTATAGAAATATACCGTGCGTTTCTTGCCCGAGGCGTTCTTGGCTATTTGTTTCTTCTTGGGGACAGAAAAGGTGTAGGTCCCGTCCATGATAGACTTGCTGACGGGGACATATCTGGAATTAGAGACAAAATCTTCAATCTCATCCCTTTCCCTCTTGCTGATGTAGTCATTGGAAATGCGATGAAGCATGAACTCATTCCACTTCTCGGTGTCCAGGAGATATTGTAACATTTTTTTAAAAAGGGGGAAGAAATAATTTGACGCGCTAAGGCTTCGCCATAGCGCCACAGGATCATATGAAATGCAGTTATCTGCAAAACTGTTTCAAGGCACTCACTGGATCCGCTGCAGATGCTCAGGGCATCTTCCCCCGTATCAGGTTTATAAATATCTGCGATTAATTCAGACGCAAATTTATATAAATTTTAGTACTAATCCAAATACTATACATGAATTATGCATGCCAGCACATCTTCCGACGGTCGAGAAACCATCGGCTGCGACCATCAAAAGAACCGTCCTTTTGATGGTCCCTTTTTCTTTTGTGTTTTTATGGCTCAAAATATTTTTTTGCGTTTATATTCAGGGATAAATTCAGTAGAATCTATCTTCAGCATTGATGTGAGATCAAAATCAATACATTTAGTAAAGGGATAGGCCAAGCGTCCTTCTTTGTCAATCACAGCAAATGCAAATTCATCATCAATACCGCCACCATAGCCGTCTTTGTCATAAGCTTCAAAACGAGAATCAACATATAAATAAACCGATATATATTGGTCTTCCCTGATGTATGGCATTACAGGGATTACTCCCGCACTTATGAAAGAGTCTATTCTTTCAGATTTGATATGGAATTTTTCTAAAAGAGTGGGATCCCATGGAATAAGTATCTGATTGCACCTCCAGAATGGTAGTTCAATCAATATCTGGTATAACTCCTTCCACGAGATCATTTTACATTGCAGTATTCTTCCTGGATAACCTCTGTTTGGTTGATAACTGAATGTACCATGCGTTTCTTTATCAATATATGTCTCGGCAAGACGCATTTCCTCTTCTGTCATGACGCGTGTGGCGTTATTTCCGTCCCAGACAAATCCGCTTTCCAACTCCTTGAGTTTATATATCCATTGATTTTTTTCCATGCAAGTAATTATTTGAGAGTTTGTAAAATCATCTACAGCCAGGACGCATGGTTTATATGACATTCTGGTAGTAGGGTTTCTAAAAATTGAGTTTAACAACGGCAAAGTTAATAAAAAAATGGTATTTCAGCATATTCCTTGACACACTTTCCGTTTTTTCAGTGTTTTCCTGAAATACAATAACAGAAGATTCGCTTGTATGGAATCTTCCGTTTATACTACTGGGTGGGTGATTACTTTATCAACAGTTCTGCCGTGATGCCGCAAGTTTTTTATTTTGCCTTGGGGTGGGGGCAGGTGGTTTTCTTGCTGGAGGGGCAGTGGTCGCAGCCGCAGTTGCACGAGGGGTTCTTGGTGCCTTTGATGATGCGCATGAGTGTCCACGCTAGGGCGAGCGCCACGATGAATAGTGCGATTACTGTCTGTATCATAGCGATGTGATGAAGGTTGCTGATTGATAGAAAATGAACGAGATTATCCATGCCACTGCTGTGGTGTAGAAGATTTCAAATAGCATCCACTTCCAGCCGGCCTCGCGCTTGATGGCAGCCAGGGCTGCGATGCATGGGAAGTATAGCAGCACAAAGAGCATGAAAGAGTAGGCCACGATGGGATTAAACTGCTTGTTTCCCTGCGAGTCGGTAGCGGTCTGGAGCTTGGCTTTGAGTGTTGCCGAGTCCTCGTCGGCGCCGCTCTCTCCGGTGTATAGCACACCCATCGACGAGACTACGATCTCCTTGGCTGCGGCACCTGTCATGAGGCTCACGCCCATTTGCCAACTCATGCCCAGGGGCTTCACTGCGGGCTCGATGGCCTTGCCCATGCGTCCCATGAACGAGTTTTCTACTTGTTGCTGCTGTGTCTGTCCCTCATGTCGGGGGAAGTAACCCAGTGCCCACACGATGATAGACGCCACGAGGATTACGGTACCCATCTTGCGCAGATATTGCGAGCCTTTGCTCCACATGTGTATTGTGGCGTTGCGTGCCGTGGGCATGCGGTAGGGGGGCAGCTCCATCACAAACTGCGTGTGGTCGTGCTTCAACACTGTCTTGCTGAGCAGGATGGCGCTGACGGCAGCCATGGCTATGCCCACCAGGTAGAGGCTCATGAGCACCATGCCCTGGTTAGCGGTGAAGAATGCGCTCACCAGCAGCAGATACACCGGCAGACGTGCCGAGCACGACATGAAGGGCACGGTGAGGATGGTGATGATGCGGTCGCGGCGGTTCTCGAGCGTGCGTGTGGCCATGATGGCCGGCACACCGCACCCGAAGCCTATGAGGTAGGGGATAAACGACTTGCCGTGCAGGCCTATGCGGTGCATGATGCGGTCAACGATGAATGCCGCTCGCGCCATGTAGCCGCTGTCCTCGAGCAGGGAGATGAAGAAGAACAGGATGAGGATGTTGGGCAGGAACACCAACACGCCGCCCACACCGGCGATAATGCCGTCGACCACAAGGTCGTGCAGGGTGCCCGGTGGCATTGTGGAGCCTATCCAGTCGCCCAGCCACTCCACGCCGCTCTCGATCCACGTTTGCGGATAAGCACCCACGGTGAATGTGGTCTGAAAGACAAACCACATGAGCAGGAACAGCACGGGCAGGCCCAGCCAGCGGTTGGTGAGGACCACGTCGAGTGCATATCCCAGCTTTGACTTGTCGCTCTTGGGGTTGGTGGTGAGGACCTCGGCCAGTGCACCGCGCACAAATCCATACTTGAGGTCGCTGATGACGCTCACGATGTCGTCGTTATATTCGCGCTCGATGTCGGCACGCATCTTGGTTGCCTGGTCCATGATGGCGTGAGCGGTGTCCTCACCGTGTGCCAGGTGCAGATCTTGCTGTGCGTGGCTGTCGTTCTCGATGAGCTTGAGCAGAGTGTAGCGGTTTACGTTGCCTGCCATGTCCTCAAGTGTGAGGAGCGAGTTCTCGATGGTGGTGCCATAGTTGACGTTCTTGTGCATGCTCTTGTGCTCGCTGTCGTCGATGGCCTTCATCACGGCACTGAGCACCTCGTCCACACCCTTGCCGTCGCGTGCGGTGATGGGTATGATGGTAGCCCCCAGCAGTCGGCTCAGGGCTTCGATGTCAAGCTTGTCGCCGCTGCGTTCAAACTCGTCCCACATGTTGAGTGCAATGACCAGCGGGATGTTCATGTCCATGAGCTGGGTTGTGAGGTAGAGGTTGCGCTCCAGGTTGCCGGCATCCACAATATTGAGTATTGCATCGGGGTGACTGTCGCGAATGAAGGTGCGCACATACATCTCCTCGGGCGAATACTCGGTGAGCGAGTAAGTGCCTGGCAGGTCTACAAGCTCGACGTCCCGACCGTCAACGTTGAACGATCCTGCCTTGCTGTCGACGGTCACGCCGCCATAGTTTCCCACCTTCTCCTTGGCACCGGTGATGCAGTTGAACAGCGATGTCTTGCCGCAGTTGGGGTTACCCACGAGAGCCACACGCAGCACGTTGTCGGCCAGCGGGTCCATCTCGTCCACCAGCGTGTCGGTGGTGCCGTTATAAGCCGCTGTGTCAAGAGGTTGCTCGTCAATGCTGCACACCTCTACCTGAGCAGCCTCGCTGTGGCGCAGGGAGATGTGCGAGCCCAGAATCTTGTACTCAACGGGGTCGCGCAGCGGGGCGTTCTTGAGCACGGTCACCTCGGCACCCTTCACAAAGCCCATCTCCAGCAATCGCTGGCGAAAGGCCCCGGAGCCATGCACCTTGACCACGCGCACCACAGCGCCTATTTGTTCATTATCCAGATGTCTCATTTTAAAGCCTACTTTTCAACTTACAAAGTTACAGCAATTTTACCAAAGGATTGATACCTAATTATAGGTATTTTGTTGCCCGTGGGCTGTATTTTGAGACAAAAACTCCCCCTTTGCAAGTAAAAAGCTACCAGACAAAGGGGGAGAAGTTGTGAGTATTATGCGTATGAATGCATTCCCGATAGGAAATAATTGACGCCAAAGTAGGTCATCAACACCGCGAGGAACGAGGCGAGCACAAAAATGTGGAACTTCACAGGCGACGATGGCATGAATGACTTGTGCAACGGGACTGCATAAATCATGAGTGTTATCAAGGCCCATGTCTCTTTAGGGTCCCATGACCAGTAAGTGCCCCATGACACATTAGCCCACACGGCTCCCACAAAGATTCCCATTGCGAGCAGTGTCACGGCAGGATAAAGCAAGAGTTGCGACAGGGCTGTGCTCCTCTCAATTTCCTCGGGCAGGCTGTGGCGACACGCTTGTATCAGACCTTGAATGGCGATGAGCGTGATGAGGGCGAGCAGAGCATAGGCTATCATGACCAGAGCCACGTGTATGGAGAGTAATGGCGACTGTAGCACAGGCATGAGGCGGGTGATTTGAGGACTGCCCACGGCCAGCATAGACACAAGCATGCACAGTGACGACACCAGTGGGCCAAAGGTTGTCATCACTGGTACTCGGTGCATCACTGCGATGGTGATAATAAGCGTTATCCATGACATGAAGAGCATTGTCTCATATCCGTTGCTCATAGGGATGTGCCCGCTTACAATCCATCGCATCACGAATAGTGCCGTGAGGAAAATGGCTTGGCCAAAGATATATGTCATCTGCACAGTTTTGACGATGCTGCTTTGCTTGTTGGCAAAAAGCAAGAGGCAGAACAGCAAACTCAACGTGAGGCACAGGAATACTACCCAGCGTGCCGATTGCAGTGAGTTGTACATTACCTCGAGACGCACTATAAAAGGTGACGGCAGCACATCGCCGGCCTTCTCCTTCTGGAAGAGTTTTATTTTGGCGATAATCTGCTTGGTCCCTTCCTCGTTGTTGACCAGCATGTTTTCCACAAGCTTGTCCATAGCGTGGTTGATAAACTGGAATTCAGCCACAGGTGTGCCCAATGGCAACTCTGTACTGCCGGGTGTGTGCCATGTAAGTTTGGCCTTGTTTGACGGGTCGACCAGTGGAAACATGTGCAGCATCTCGCTGTTGTAGAACATTGTAACTACCTGTATCTTCTCGTCGGCCTCGCGTATGGCTTTGCGCGTGGCATCGTCAAGTGACGGGTCGTTGGCCATGCCGTCGAGTTTGTATGAATTATCGGCGTTATAGAAGTCTCTAACCGATGCCCACTGGTCGTCGATGCCCAGGATGTGCTGCACCTGGGCATTCTTGACGCGGATGAGCGGTTGTTGTTCCCACTCGGTGTAATAAATCATCCAGCTCGTGAATATCTCATCGGCCGAATAACCGTTCCACTGCGGCTTGCCACTCAATTTAGTGACAAACTCGGTAGCTGCGGTATTGATGGGGCACAGGCGGCCGTTGTAAAGGACCACAACCTTGCCAAACTCGTGAGCTATCTCGCTTGAAACTGGAGTGATGTTGGCTCCACGGGCATTAATTGCGGTAGTGACGAACAATGCTGCTATTACCAGCGGTTTGGTAGCGATGCGATATAGCTGACTGATGCGTGTGTGCTTAGAGAAAATGGTGCACAGCAGGCTTATCAACAGCATGAGGTAACCGGTATAGGTGATTGCGATACCGTAGGGGTCGTGGGCTACCAGCAGCTGGGTTCCCTGTAGGTCAGAGTCGTAGGCCGACTGGTAGAAACGGTAGCCAGCCGCACGGCCTATGTTGTTCATAGACACACTTATGCTATCAGTGGCATCGTCGTGTGTGACGGTGATGTTACAACGATAGTCCATCACTGCATCTGAGCCAGGATAGTTCACTACTTCAAAGCTGGTTAGCGTCATGTCAAACGGCAACTCATTTGTCGTGCTGTCATTACCTACATAGGTGTTCACGCTCTTGCCCGTTCTCAAGTGCAGCGTGCCGCTCTGGGCCGTGAGGTGCGTCACGAGCGCTCCCGCAAGCATCACGATAAACGAGACGTGCAGCAAGAACACCGCACATCTCTTGTGTACTCTTTTTTGTACAAGAAAAGCCAGGGCCATGATAGCGAGCAATGCCCATAGCGCAATGAACCACCACGACCCGTAAATCGTGTCGTGTACATAGTTTTGACCCTGAATTTTCTCGATTATGGTAGCTACCCCCATACACACTATGAGCAGTGTGTACAGGGATAGTATCAGGGTTTTAGATAGATTCGATGAAATAAACGATTTGGTCACGTTGTTTCTTGGTTAATTTTCTGAAATTTACAACAGTCTCATAGGCATCGCTCTTGCCACCCTCGGCTGTACAACCGTGCCACATAATGGCCTCGATGACGTTGCGTGCGCGGCAGTCGTGCATGCGCTCGGTTCCCGAGCCGCATTTGCTTGCCAGTCCGCGACCCCATAGTGGGGTAGTGCGGCACCAACCAGTGCGTATGTCGTTCTTCATGAACAAGCGGTGCTGCACCATGTCGGTGTAGGGCCAAATCTTCTGGTAAGGATAGCGGGGCATGTCAACGTTGCCAAACATCAGGTTGGGGTCGTGTATCTCATCGCTGCCGGTTGTCCAGCTGGGACGATGGCATGTGGCACAGCCTATCTGTGAGAATAGTTCCTTGCCGGCCTTGAAATCGTCGGTAGTGGTGTTGCGGGCAGCAGGAACTGCGAGACCACGGTGCCATATCATCAGGTTCTTGTATTGTGAGTCGGTCATCTCGGCGTCGAGCGTCTGGCTGGTGAGGTAAGTCTTGATGTCGCTCTCGAGATTGCCGGTGTGCCACTCGGGATGAGCCTTGGCGGGGTCTACCATGTTGATGTACTCGGTGAAGCCTGCCTGTACCTCGGGATCCTTTGATGACTTCTCGGCATAGTACTTGCCTGCGAGGTCAAGGTAGTGGTAGCGGCGGTCAGAGCGGGTCACATTGGTAATGTTCCATATAGCGTTGGCACCTGCGGCATCGAGTAGCGGACCGCGACTCAATGCGTAGGTGTAGCGGCGCACATACTTGGTGCCGTCGCCTTGCTTTGAGTTGCTGTAATAGCTCTTCCATGTGTTTGTCGCCTGGTCCCACATGGCGGGGTTGAGTGTCACATAGGGCGACTCGGCCTTCCACTGGGCTGTGATGTCCTCGTCAGTAATCGCGTCGAGCATGCCAGTGCCGTAGATGCCGATGGTTGACTCCAGACGCACCTCGATGTTGTTGTCATAGTCGGCTGCTGCAATCTCAACGTCCTTGCCGTCGCGCTGCACATACACGGGAGCATAGTAGGCGCTGGCAGGAATGGTAACATCGGGATAGGTAAGGTTGTAGGTCTCACCGTCGTCAAACTTGTTTCCCCACTCGTCGGTATAGTTGTTCCATGCAATGTTGATTTGAGTCTCGTCGATGGGAGCCTTGAAGGGTTTTACTGCACCAGTTTGTGGCATGCCAGCAACCGAGCGTATGTAGGCGTCGGTGAGTTTGTCGTAGATGACTAGCAGGTAGCCGTTGCGCTGCAGGTTGGCTGCATAGGTATTCTGGCGTGCTCCGTGGCCATAACCGGGGTGACAGTAGAGGCAGCCAGGACGCACATATACAGGACCTAAGCCGTGAAATGCACCTTCAGTGTTAGTGTTAAAGTTTTTCTCAAAGAGATACTCTCCCTCGTTGAAGGCTGCCACCATACCCGCATTCTCAACAGCCAGGGTGGGTTGCTTGTAGGCTGTTGAAGAGTTATTAGTGGTTGTTCCTAACTTGCCACCGGCATAGTAATCCTCGGGATATTCAATCTTGTTACCATCGCCTATTTCCCATGACAATGGTCCATCGGTGGTGTCGCTACAAGATGCTGCAACAATACTCAGTACTAGTGCGCCAAATGCAAGTTTATAGTCAATCTTTTTCATATATATTACTTCTTGATTGCCTTTATGCTGTTATACAATTTCTCAGCGTTGTTGCACAGAGCGGTGTAGGTCTTTACAACCACATTGTCCACATAGTTGGCATTGATTACCTTACACTGGTTTTCTACGGTGCTGTTTCCTGCATAGGTTTCAAGTGTCTTCTTCATCTCGTCGAGCGCGCCATCGAGTTCATCGAGTGCATCAATAGCAACCTTGGCCGATGCGTCGGTGTAGTTTAAAGCGAAAGGCTTCTTCATGCTGTCGATGGCTTTGAGAGCAGCATCCATTTTGCTCTGAACCGTCTGTGCCTGAGTCTTGAGAGTAGCATTGCCAGCATTGAGGCAGAAGTAGATGAGCGACTTTTCGTTAGGAGTCCCGGCTCCTACAGCACCATAGAGAGCATACTTGCAACCAGCGATGTTGTCATAGAAATCCACAATACTGTTGTAGGCGTAGGGTGACTCGATGTACGAATCGTCCTCGCCCGACCATGGCAGACCAATCTTCGAGCCTGCTACCTCGCTGATGATGTCGCGTGCACCCTCTATAATCTGGA
>JAKSLZ010000071.1 GCA_024400935.1 Muribaculaceae bacterium
CACTCAGGAACCAACTGAGCGTTATCTGCTATGACATTTTCCTTTTAATTATCTATACCGGGCATGGTCTGCCTAGGGCACTTTATTCCAGCCATATCGTCCTGCATTGTTCTATCCCCGCACGTTCTCCAGCCGTTTCGCTCCTTGCGCACGTACGGGGTTATTAGCCAAACGCCAGTTTGGCGTAGCGTATTGCAGGGTGATGCCTGATAGCCACACAAAAACGAGAGGTATGCTCGTGCATCCTCCCGTTTTTAATTGTTTTGTGTCTTTCTGGTTTACTTACAGGTTTCTTTCATTTTTCCCTTTCAAATCACACGATGCCGTGAAGGAGTGCTGCCTGCCTCTAAGCATCTTTACTTAACTTTACTAACCAATGTCTTTCATGACCTACTAATGTGTGTTTTCATGTTGTGCGTTTACATGTGTGCTTTTCACGTTGTGCTTTTTATGGATGTTTTTCAGTATCTGGTTTGTGAGAACCCCGTCATCTGTCAGATGCCCGCCTTCGCGTCGTTTTATCTTTACGTTGCAAAATTAAAGCCTGACCGGCGTTTCAGCACAACAAAAACATCAAGATTGTACGAAATACCCCTTTTAGTGTACGAAATGAAAAAACGCCCCTCGTCCAAGTACATTTTAAGCACACCATAACCATCTTTAAGGTTTTTAATTTTGCCGTGTGCGCTTTTTGAAGTACCTTTGTGCAACAAAGCAATAGTTCCGATGAAACAAACCTATGACTTTGACTCGGTAATAGACCGCAGCGGCACCAGCGCCGTCAAGCTGGATTACCTCGCTGAGGAGTTTGGCCGTGAGGATCTCACGCCATTGTGGGTTGCCGACATGGACTTCGCCTCAAGCGCATCCATCACTCGCGCCATAGCCCAGCGCATCACCTCCCATCCCGTTTATGGTTACACAGCCCCCATGGCAAGCTACTGGCAGTCAATAATCGACTGGCAGCGAGAGCGCAATGGGTTTGAGTTAGGCACCGAGGAGATCTGTTTCATCCCCGGCATAGTCACGGGATTTGGCTTGGCGCTAATGCACTTCACCCAGCCGGGCGACAAAGTCGTCATCCAGGAGCCTGTGTACCATCCTTTCAGGCGCCTCACCGAGGGCAACGGCCGCTGCATCGTGAGCAACGACCTGCTTGAGACCGGCGACGGTTTCTATGAGATGGACCTCAAGGGACTGGAACACATCTTTGAGACGCAACACCCGCGCATGATGGTAGTGTGCAATCCCCACAACCCCATAGGCATCTCATGGCCGGCCAGTGTGCTGGCACAGGTGGCCAGCCTGGCACGCAAGCACGGCGTGATAGTGATTAGCGACGAGATTCACGGCGACCTGGTGATGAGCGGTCACAGGCACACACCGTTTGCCACAGTGAGCGACGACGCTGCCGCGGTGTCCATCACATTCGGCGCACCCAGCAAGACGTTCAACATTGCCGGCATTGTGAGCTCGTGGTGCGTGGTCAAGAACCCCGAGTTGCGCCAGCCTTTCTTCACTTGGCTGGAAACCAATGAGCTGAGCAGCCCCAATTTCATCTCAATGATAGCCACTGAGGCTGCCTACCGCGAGGGCGGTCCCTGGCTCGAACAGTGCAAGGCATATATCGAAAACAACATTGACTACATCGTAGAGTTTTGCCACAACCACACACCCGGCATCAGGGCAATCAAGCCCCAGGCCTCTTATCTGGTGTGGCTGGACTGCCGAGGGTTGGGCCTGACACATGCACAGGTTGTAGACCTCTTTGTCAACAAAGCACAACTGGCCCTCAACGAGGGCAGCATGTTTGGCCATGCAGGCGAGCAGCACATGAGACTCAACGCGGCCTCTCCACTGAGTGTCATCAAGGACGCTCTGAACAAGCTAGAAGCAGCAGTAAAACAATTAAAGTAACACTTTATATACTGCCATAAAGAATTGCTTTAAGTTTAAGTATGTATTAAATTCACATTTAGCGGCATGAAGATTCAATACGCATCTGACTTTCACCTCGAAAACAGCGATAACGCTGCTCACCTGCAGGCCCATCCTCTGGACCCCGTGGGTGATGTCCTCATACTGGCCGGTGACATATCGGTGCTGGGCAAAGAGCCCGCGGCTTTCAATGATTTTGCCCAGTGGTGCAGCGAGCATTTCGCCCACACATTTATTGTGCCCGGCAACCATGAGTACTACGGAGGGGCCGACATGCGTGACACTATGCACGACTGGCTCGTAGAGGTGCGGCACAACGTGAGCTTCGTCAACAACAGGAGTCTGATTATTGACGGTGTCGAATTTTTCTTCACCACACTGTGGGCTCAGGTGCCGCCTCAAGCCGAGGAGATAGTCAACAAGTATATGGCCGAATGCAGCTCAGGCATACTGGACGGGGCACCGTTTAGGGCAAACCTCTACACTCCCCTGCACCAGGAATGCCGAGGGTGGCTTGACCATGCGCTGGCCACATCAACAGCGAGCCGCAAGGTCATTGTGACCCACCACTGCCCGGTGAGGGCCGAGGACCCAAGGTATGAGAGCAACGGGTTGAGCAACGCGTTTGTCAACCCCATGGAGGACTATGTGGAGCACTGCGGTGCCGACGCGTGGATATTTGGCCACACCCACTATAACGGGGCGCGAGGTATGCGCCTGGGCAAAACCGTGCTGTGCTCTAACCAGCTGGGATATGCCCAGGACGGCGTTTGCGACAACTATGACGCAGCGTGTGTAATAGAAGTATAATTTGCAAAATATCGACAACTAAATAAACTAAAAACAAAAGCTGATGATGACAACAGTTTCTGACAGAATCCAGGCATTAGCGCCCAGTGCGACGCTCGCCATGTCACAAAAGAGTAACGAACTTAAGGCCCAGGGGGTTGATGTGATAAACCTGAGCGTGGGAGAACCCGACTTCTTCACGCCCGACCACATCAAGCAGGCCGCACGCGAGGCGGTTGACGCCAATTTCTCGTTCTACACCCCGGTACCCGGCTACATGTCGCTGCGACAAGCCGTGTGCAACAAACTCAAAAACGAGAACGGCCTCGACTACGCCCCTGAACAAATAGTGGTGGGCAACGGCGCCAAGCATGCTCTGTGCAACGTCATCATGAGCATTGTCAACCCTGGCGACGAGGTCATCATCCCCACCCCGGCATGGGTGAGCTATGTGCAGATGGTGAATCTGGCAGGAGGCGTGAATGTGCTCGTTCCAGCCACACTCGAGACCAACTTCAAGATCTCGGCCCAGCAGCTCGAAGATGCCATCACCGCCAAGACCAAGCTCATCATACTGTGCTCACCGTCAAACCCCACCGGCAGCATCTACAACCACGAGGAGCTCAAAGCCCTGGCACAGGTGATTGCACGTCACGAGGACATCATGGTGGTGGCCGACGAGATTTATGAGCACATCAACTATGTGGGACGCCATGAGTCGCTGGCACAGTTTGAGGAAATCAAGGACCGCGTGGTAATCATCAACGGTGTATCTAAGGCCTATGCCATGACCGGTTGGCGCATTGGCTACATAGCTGCACCACTGTGGGTTGCCAAAGCCGTGACCAAGTTGCAGGGACAATACACCAGCGGTGCATCGTCAATAGCACAAAAGGCTGCCGAAGCCGCTTACACCGGCCCGCAGGACTGCGTGGAGGAGATGAGACTGGCCTTCAAGCGCCGCCGCGACCTCATCGTGGGCTTGATGAAAGAGATTCCCGGGCTACAGGTCAACGTGCCCGACGGTGCGTTCTATCTCTTCCCCGAGGTGTCTTCGTTCTTCGGCAAGAAGTGCGGCGACACAGTCATCAACGACGCTAACGACCTGGCGATGTATCTGCTGCTCGAAGGACATGTGGCCACAGTGTCGGGCGACGCATTCTGTTGCCCCGGATACCTGCGACTGAGCTATGCCACTAGCGACGAGAACCTCGTTGAGGCAGCGCGCCGCATCAAGGAGGCGCTGGCAAAACTACAGTAAAACAGCAAAGCACACATGAAGAAGCACCTACGCACCAGCATATTCTGCGTCCTGGCGGCAGTCATTGCCCTGCTGGGATGCAGTGCGCGATGTAGCAAGAACATTAAGGACCGGCCGTTAGAGACCATCCCAGCAATAAGCGACACTCCGGCTCACACTCCCGCCCCAGCCGAGGCCAAGCAGCCCTCGGCCAGCGCGTTGTGGAACGGCCCCGGGCTACCTGTCACCGCTAAGGCAATCCCCAGCAAGGTGCTTGAGCGCACCGGATATGTGACGTCATACAACCAGTCAACCCTGTTGCCCAACTGGACCGCATGGGTACTGACGGCCGAGCATACCCAAGGCAGCAACAAGCGCAACGGCATACCCTATGCGGCCGACACCGACGTGAACCCACGACAGGAGCTGAGCGACTGGAGCGATGCCGGACGGTTGGGATATGACCACGGTCACATGTGCCCTGCCGGCGACAACAAGTGGTCAGCCCAAGCCATGACCGAGACCTTCCTGCTCACCAACATGTGCCCGCAGGCACGACGTCTCAACCAGGAGACCTGGGAACGCCTGGAGAGCGCCAGCCGCAACTGGGCACAACGCCTGGGCAAACTCTACATCGTGTGCGGCCCCATCTACCGGAGCAATCCCCACAAGCGACTGGGGTCAAGCGACATTCATCTGCCCGACGCCTTCTACAAGGTGCTACTGTACATGGGCAAAGACGGCACCGAGGCGCGCGCTATAGGCTTTGTATATGACAACTGCGACCCCGCCGACCGCGAAAACATGCAGAACCATGTGGTAGCCATAAGCGAGATCGAGAAAGCCACCGGCATAACATTTTTCCCTAACCTGACGGCTACACAGGCCACCGCATTGAAGAACGTCACGTCGTTCAACAAGTGGAACAAGTTCTGATAGGGAAGAGAGAAACGACACTGAAAGAAAACGAGGGTGCCTGCACAACAACGGGCACCCCTTTCTTTTGCCATAGGCCGCAAATGCAGCCTGGCAGTGTGTTTTTTTCTTATTTTTATAGGTGTAATGGCTGTTTTTTGCGTTTATTTTATTAATTTTGCCTTTTAATAGAGATTTACTTAACGGGAGCAATCCCACAGGCAACAATTATGGCAGATAACAGTACAACAACTCCGCAGGAAGAAAAACTGATTAACGACGCCTACAAGGTGCTGTTAAACGGATACTTGGCAAGCAACCACCGCAAGAAGGTTGACATCATAGACAAGGCGTTTAAGTTTGCATGCTCGGCACATGCCGGCGTGCGGCGACGCTCAGGAGAGCCCTATATCCTGCACCCCATAGCTGTTGCCACGATAGTGAGCCAGGAGATAGGCCTGGGCTCCACATCGATATGCGCCGCACTGCTGCACGACGTGGTCGAGGACACCGAATACACCGTCGAGGACCTTGAAGCACAGTTTGGCAAAAAGATCGCATCAATTGTCGACGGACTCACCAAGATCTCGGGCGGCATCTTTGGCGAACACGCCAGCGCACAAGCCGAGAACTTCAGGAAACTGCTGCTCACCATGAGCGACGACATACGCGTGGTGCTCATCAAGATGGCCGACCGCCTGCACAACATGCGCACTCTGGCCTCGATGCCGCCGCACAAGCAATACAAGATTGCCGGCGAGACGCTTTACATCTATGCCCCTCTGGCCCATCGCCTGGGACTCTTTGCCATCAAGACCGAGCTCGAGGACCTCAGCTTCAAATATGAGCACCCTGAGGTGTATGCAAGCATACTGCAGCAGATTGCCACCAGCGAGAAAAGCCGCAACGAGCTGTTCTCTCGCTTCTCTGACCCCATACGCCAGCACCTGGACGAGATAGGTCTCAAGTATGAATTCCAGGCACGCGTCAAGTCATGCTACTCCATCTGGAAGAAGATGGAGACCAAGCACATCCCGTTTGAGGAAGTGTATGACCTGTATGCTGCGCGCATCGTCTTTGAATGCGACAACGAGAGCGAGGAGAAACGCATTTGCTGGAACATCTACAGTGAGATCACTGACCTCTACCGCCTGCACCCCGACCGTGTGCGCGACTGGATAAGCACCCCCAAAGCCAACGGATACCGCGCACTGCACATCACCGTGATGGGCCCTGACGGCAAGTGGGTGGAGGTGCAGATACGCAGCCGACGCATGGACGACATTGCCGAGCGAGGATTTGCCGCTCACTGGAAGTACAAGATAGGCGAAGGCGAGGAAGAGAGCGAGCTGGCTGTGTGGCTACAGACCATCGAGGACATCCTCAAGAACCCCGAGCCCAACGCCATAGACTTCCTCGACACCATCAAGCTCAACCTCTTTGCCAGCGAGATCGTCGTCTTTACCCCTAAGGGCGAACTAATAACACTGCCCAAGGACGCATCGGTGCTCGACATGGCTTTCACACTGCACACCGAGATAGGTACCCACTGCATTGCCGGCAAGGTGAACCACAAGCTCGAACCGCTGTCGCACAAGCTGGCCAGCGGCGACCAGGTGGAGATTCTCACCTCGCAGTCGCAACAGCCACAGCCCGGTTGGGAAAATTTCCTCGTCACTGCCAAGGGCAAGACAAGGCTGCGCGCAGCACTAAGACATGACCGACGCGCCACCATCGAACGCGGCAAGAAGCGGCTCGAGGAAATGCTGGCCGAGAATGGCATGACGATGACTAACGACGTGCTCATGCGCATCATCAACAACGTGCATGCACGCAACAAGGACGAGCTCCTGCTCAAGATAGGCAAGGGCGAGATAGAACTCACGCCTCAGTTGCTCAAAAAAGACAAGAAAGATGGCGGAGGCTTGTTCTCAAAGCTGTTGCGCAACCCGTTTGCGTCAAACAAGAACACTGGCGAGAACGACACCAAGCCTAAGGATAAAATCAACACCAAGGAGGTGTACACGCTCAAGACCGAGAACGGTGTGAGCAACTACAAGATAGCTCACTGCTGCCGTCCCATACCCGGCGACGATGTGGTGGGATACATAAACAACGACAACGAGGTGGTGGTGCACAAGCTCACATGCCCCACGGCAATGAAGCTGAAGAGCAGTTTTGGCGGCCGTCTGGTACAGACCCACTGGGAAGTGACCACCGAGAAGTTCCTGGCATCGATACACGTTGAGGGAATAGACCGCATGGGTATCCTGCAGGAAATCATCTACATCATCTCGACAAACATGTCCATCAACATGCGCAGCCTCAACATCCAGGCAAACAACGGTCTGTTCAGCTGCCGCCTCGACGTGCTCATCGAGGATGCTACGGTGGTCAACAACCTGTGCAAGCGCCTCAAGAATGTCAAGGGCGTGAACTCAGCATTACGCATCAACTAAAATCCCCACTATACACGATATGACCGACAAGAAACACAATTATCTCATCATAGCCATGTTTGTGGCAGCAACGGTGATTATATCACTCATGTTGCCGCGACATGACAAGGTCACCGCTCTGTCTTATGAGCAGGGCAAGCCATGGATGGGCCAGGCGCTATATGCCCCGTTTGACATTCCCATCGAACTGAGCAAAGAGGCAGAGAAGGCTATCATCGACAGCGTGACAAAGAACTTCATCCCCATCTACAAGCGCGACGAGAAGGTCACCAACGATCAGATTGCGCTCCTAGAGAAAGAAGTCTCGTCACACTATGAAATCCCTGCCCACGTCAAGCAGGGCATCATCAACACCGTCAACGATGCCTACAGCAGCGGTATCGTGGACAACAGCACCAACGACGAGATTCAGAAACAACGCCGCCCCACTATACGCATCTTCAACCCCAACGGAGAGGTCAACATCACCAGCACCGAGGGTATGAAGTCGGTTAAGCAAGTGTATGAACTCCTTGACTCGCTGTATGGGTCGGCACCGGGCAACATCCTTGAAACTACACATGTCTCCACCTTCCTGCAGCCCAACGTGGTCATTGACACTGAGACGAACGACAAGTACTTTCAGGACGCACGCAACAATGCGCTGGCTCCCACAGGCATGATACAGACAAGCGAGCTCATCATCAACACCGGAGAGCCTGTCACTGCACAAAAGTTCACTAACATCCAGACGATGGAGCGCATGCTCCAGGAACGCGAGCAAAACAACAATCGCAACGAGGACTTGTCATTTCTGGGCAAGATTATGCTGGTGACAATCATCATCCTCATGTTTTGCATCTTCATCACGTCGTTGCGTTACCGCGTGTATGGCAACCTCAAGAGCATGGTGTTCCTCATCAGCTTCATGACCCTTTTCATCTGTGCGGTATTTGCGGTGGTGCGATTCAGGGCCAACTACCTCTACCTCATCCCGTTTGCCTTTGTCCCCATCGTCATCAACTCGTTCTTTGACGTGCGCATCTCGTTTTTCACCCACATCGTTGTGGTGCTGATATGCTCGCTTGCAGCCAAGGAACAGGCTCAGTTCATTATCATGCAGTTCCTGGCAGGATGCATTGCCATAGCTTGTATGATAGAACTCACACGCCGCTCTCAGCTCCTGAAATGTGCCATCTACATCTTCCTGGCCTATAGCGCCACACACGTGGCAATGCTGCTGTCGCGAGGAGTGGAGTTTAACGGCATCGACTGGCACTACCTCTCTTACTATGCTGTAAACTGCGTGGCACTCTCATTTGCCTATGTGGGCATCTTTGTGATAGAGAAAATCTTTGGATACACCTCGGTCGTAACCCTCATCGAGCTCAGCGACATCAACACGCCCGTGTTGCGCAGGCTCGCCGAACGCTGCCCGGGCACCTTCCAGCACTCGCTGCAGGTGGCCAACATTGCCAGTGAAGCGGCTATCAAGGTGGGTGCCAGCCAGCAGCTGGTGCGTGCCGGTGCGCTCTATCACGATATAGGCAAGACTGAGAACCCGGCATTCTTCACAGAGAACCAGAACGGCGTGAATCCCCACGATGGACTAGATCCCGAGCAGAGCGCCAGCATCGTCATCGAGCACGTTGCGGCTGGCAAGAAGATTGCCGAGAAGGCTAGGCTCCCCAAGGAAATCACCGATCTCATCGTCCAGCACCACGGCACCAGCATCACCAGGTACTTCTACACCCAGGCATGCAAAGCCGCCGGCGACACACAGGTCGACGCCGCACCCTATACCTATTCTGGTCCCCGCCCGCAGTCCAAGGAGGCTGCTATACTGATGATGGCCGACGCTTGCGAGGCAGCAACAAAGAGCCTTACCGAGCCAACCGAAAAGAATATAACCGCTCTGGTGGAGAAGATTGTCAACTCACAGATTGCCAGCGGCGAACTCAAGGATGCGCCCATCAGCCTCATGCACATCGAGGTGGTGAAGAAGGTGTTCATAGAGCGACTCAAAGCTCTCTACTACACACGCATCTCCTACCCCGACGACATCAAGCCGGCCACCAGCGCTGACGATGACACCCCCCAGGGAGTCAACGAATGAAAGCAGAAGCAAGGGTTCTTAAATTATCCTAAATGTGCAACACTCCCACAATAATTGTGGAGCTAATTTGTTTATATAGTATAGCCGCCATGCCGTTAGTCACACGGTGCCGGCGGCACACAACAACCCAAAATGACAGCGTTAACGCAATACATACTCATAGGCTCAGGGGCAGCATGCCTGATAGCGGCATTAGTCCTGGTGCTGTGGCCACGCTTTGTGGCTGCGGTGCCGGCGTTTTGCGGCATGGTGCTGCTTCATCTTAGCTACCTCATCATGGTCCCCACGCAATACCTCCTGTTCTGGGGCATTGCCACTGCCATGGTGGCCGGCCTGGCCTATATATCGCCACGCGGTGAACCCGACGGCAAGCGCTCCAGCAACATCTACATAGGGCTCGGGGCAATCTCGGGTGCCCTGCTGGGCATCATTGTGGGACCGCGCATCCTCGTGCTGGGTGTCATCCTGGGCGCTTTAATGGGACAGCTCATGTACAGCCGCACCCCCCACGGCAGGTGGCTCAACCCCGCCAGCCGCAGCTTTTGGCAATACTTTGCCGCCAAGTGCCTGCCCGTCATCGTGGCTGTTGCCATTACAGGCATTTCAGTAGAAGGCTTTTTATTACCCACGACTATCAACATGTGAAAATATGAAGAAATCTTTAATTATACTGCTAGTAACATTTGCCGCGTCAATAGCCATGGCGCAAACTCCCAAGATTACACCCGTCAAGGTTGACTTTGACCACGTCAAAGAGGTCATCAACAAGCCCGGGAACTTATACTGGTATCCTGACCTGCTCAAGAAGTTCCTGAGCAACGACACCACCATGACGCTGGAAGAATACCGCAACTTCTACTACGGCTACACATTCCAGGAAGACTATGACCCCTATCGCGAGTCGACCTACAGCCAGCGCGTTGAGGATCTTTATTACCAGAAGAACTTCACTCGCGAGGACAAGGACAGCATCGAGTTCTATGCCGAGAAATCACTCAAGGACAACATGTTTGACCTGGAACAGCGACAATTCTACGCATTTGCCCTGAGAGAAAAAGGCAAGCGCGCCAAGTTCAAAGTGCACGAGTTCATCCTTGAGCGCTTCATCCTCACCATCATGTCGAGCGGCAAGGGCACCGAGGACATGCCATGGGTAGTCATTTGCCCCGATCATGAGTACAACCTCATCAACTGGCTGGGATATGTCGCCATTGACCACCAGATTGTGGGTGACGGCATCGAATACATCCAGGTGCAGACCGACAGCGACTCTGAAACAAAAGGGTTCTACTTTGACGTGCGCCGCATTAACGAAGTAGAGGCTGTCAAGTGGATTGAATAGCCCCCCTACCCGCTTCATAAGCGCAGCACAACGATACACAGCCCGGCAATCACAACGCATTGCCGGGCTTTTTTTATTGCACACACGACCTTAACCCAATATCTGGGCAAAACATTAAACCATTTTATAATAATGGTGTCAAAAAAATTACTAACTTTGCACTATAAAATAACAACGTCTAACCTTTTAATTCAACTTTAATGAAAAAAGTCTTAGTTTTAATGCTGCTCTCACTCATCACGGTGGGCAGTGTAATGGCTCAGGCACGACGCCTTGAACCTCGCCGCGAGCGCATCGACCGCGCACGATATGAACGCTCACGATTTCCCGACGTGGCCGACATCCGCATGCGCTCTGAGGGTACTCTCGAGACCGAAGTAGGCCCCGAGATGGAAAAACAGGTGCGCCTGCTCATCATCGACGGCTATCTCAACGACCGTGACCTGCGCTACATCAAGAAACTGTGCGACCGCAGTCGTGTCTTTGGCACTGACGGCAAGGAAGTGGACAACTATATCGACATCGACATGTCTCGCTGCCGCATCAACGGCGGTGGCTCGTTCTTCTCCTCTTCTAACCGCGACGTGCTCTCTAGCAGCATGTTCTCAAACTGCTCGCACCTGCGCTCTATCGTGCTGCCCGACCGCGTGCGCCGCATCGACCGCAGCGCATTCCGCAACTGCTACAACCTCGAGGACGTGGTGCTGCCTGCCGGACTCGACGAGCTGGGCGAGGAGGCATTTGCTAACTGCAACAGCCTCTTCAACATCTACCTGCCCGACGGCATGCGCACTGTGGGCAAAAAGGCATTCTCAGGATGCTCACGCCTGCGCTCCATCTACATCCCCATGAGCGTTACCAGCATTGGCGACTACGCATTTGAGGGCACAGCCATCACCGATATCTATCTGCCTGACCGCCTGGAGTATCTGGGAGCCGGCGCATTCAACAAGACCAACCTGCGCAGCCTCTACATTCCTCGCGACACACAGATAGGCGGCAACTACCTCGGCAACCTGCCCAAGTGCGACGACATCCAGATCGACCCCGACAACCGCTTCTACGCCATGATAGGCGGAGCCATGTATGACCGCAACGCCACCACACTGCTGCGCGCCCCTATGGGACTGAGAGGTCCGCTCTACATTGAGAACGGTGTCCAGACCATTGCCAACTATGCCTGCAGCGACTGCAGCAACATTACTGAGGTAGAGATACCTAACAGCGTGAGGACAATAGGTGAATATGCATTCAGCGGATGCACCGCCCTGCGCACTGTGTATATGCCCAAGTCTTGCACCACCATTGGTCCAGGAGCATTCAGCAACACAGGCATCACAACTATCGAGATTCCCATGGGCGTGACCACCATCTCACACTCTACATTCAAGAACTGCAAGGCGCTCGTTGACGCCGACATCCCCTCTAGCGTGAGAGTGATAGGCGAAGACGCATTCCGCGACTGCCATGCACTCACCTCAATCCACATCCCCGACGGCGTGACCGAGCTGGGCAAGAGCGTCTTTGAGAGCTGCTCAAGCCTCAGCGTGCTCACCCTGGGCAACGGACTGCGCACCATAGGCGACTACACCTTCAAGAAATGCAACCTGCGCCAGGTCATCATGCCTGCCACACTCACCACTATAGGCAAGAACGCGTTTAACTGCTGCGGACTGGTGAACATACAGCTCAACGAAGGCCTCGTGAGAATAGGTGACAACGCATTCAGCGACAACCAGCTCACCGAGCTCTTCATCCCATCTACCGTGGCATTCATCGGCAAGAAGATCACCGACAAGAACAAGACCATGTCGCGCATCGTGTGCATGAGCACCGTGCCCGCCGAGCTTGAGAAGGTGACTAACGACAAGGTTCAGCTCATCGTCCCCGTTTCGGCCGTCGATGCTTACAAGAACGCTAAGAACTGGAAGAACTTCAAAAACATTGTAGGACAATAAAACTCAATATTTTAGCACAATATTGTTGCGGGATTGAAAAGTTTTTTGTAACTTTGCACCGCAATTTTGCAAAATTTATATAATAATTTAAAGTAATGTACTTAGATTCAGAGAAAAAGAAAGAGATCTTCGCTACTTACGGTGCCAGCAATACTGATACTGGGTCTCCCGAGGCACAGATTGCATTATTCTCTTACCGTATCCAGCACTTGACCGAGCACTTGAAGGCCAACAAGAAAGATCATACGACTCAACGTTCACTTAAGATGCTCGTAGGTAAGCGTCGTCGCCTGCTCGACTACCTCATCCGCAAGGACATCAACCGCTACCGCGCGCTCATCGCTAAGAAGGAACTTGGTATCCGCAAGTAATCCCGAACAGCAAGAACGGAAACGTAACACTAAGCGTTGTCACTCACCCGAGTGGCGACGCTTTTCTTTTTCCCTCCTACCCCCCCCATCTGCCTCGCCCCCCCATGAGAAGTGCTTATTGCAGCCGAAACGACCGAGTCGCTTCGAACTGGACGCACAATGCACCACTACATAACGGTTGTTTTTCTTACAAAACTGCAGAAAAATCGTTTTTTTTTGATTAATTAGATTATTATTTGTAACTTTACGGGGACATTTAGTTTCACACGTTGTTTTAAAAGCATTCATTATGAAAACGGCACGCCACATATTTATATATATAGCAATTCTCATCATCGGGTGCTATACTTCACAGGCACATGCATGGACACCATTTAAACTGCAATCGGTCAACGCATCGTTTGCTAAATGGACAGGCAAGACAGGCCAAATGGTCTGTATTGACGGTATAGGAAGCGATTATGCCCTGAGCAATTACCTTTCTACTTACATTGCACACAATTTCAAATACCCGCATGAGTTGATAGGCGATTCCATCAGCGCTCATTGTGATGTGACCTTTGACGTCGACAACACAGGCCGTGTATCAGAAATCACACATATCAAGGTGTCTAAAAATATTGATTGCTTGAAGGCTGAGGCCGAGAGAGTGATCACGACACTTGTGTTCCCGAGCCTGCCCAAGATTTATGACGATAAAAAGGAAATGTATTTGCCCGAGACTAAAGGATTAACCATAGGTTTTGATATAGTTCCTTATCCTGCCGAGAAGATTGAAAACAAAGACGAGTTACTCGAGATAATGTCAAGCTATGGCTGGTACTGCGCAACCAGCAGTAACGGATGGGGCGGCCGGCGTGCAGGATGGGTGCTGCAGGAGAATCTCAAAGCACAAACCTCAACACAAGAAAAGGTTGAGATATTCAAGACAAGCAAGAACCCCGTTGTACGTTTCACCGCATTTAACGGACTTGTAGAAGAGCATTACCCTGAATGTGTATCACTGGCCAAGAGCTGCATCGACGACAGCAGCAGCATGGGAAGGTGGTGGGGCGACTTGCTTCTCTCGTCAACATTGCCCGACGCTGTAATCAGCGAACTGTTCAGCCACAAGGATATATATACTGTGGCCGATTCTCTTGCAATCGACTCGCTGGTATTTTATTCACCCATGACGGGAGCACACAAATACAGGGATAAACTCCTGCTGCGTTTAGCCCCCACACCCGAGCGATACAGCAGAGTCAAGGAACTGTGTTACCAAGAGCATAGCGGCTCAGCTCTACATATTCTGGTCCAATACCGCAAAGAAGAAGACAAACCCCTGTTTATCAAGGCGCTGAAAGAATACAGCAAAGGACTGGACAAAAGAGGTGCATGTACAGAAGACCCAGAAGACACAGAAGGACGCACCAATGATGCTCTGGAAGCAATCATCTCATGGCCCGACAAGGATTTCATTCCCGCTCTGGTTAAACTGGGCGATTATGAGCTTAGTCGACAGTTTTATGACTACCAGAGGATTGAACTGTTCTATAGAGCAATCATGGAGTATGACAACGAATGGGCTTATGGCTATATTAAAGAATTGTTCACTAACAAAGGCGCTAACAAAAACGGGTACCATCGCCAATACTTGTACCGGGCATATTATAAGAACCCGCATCCACACGAGCGATTCCTCAATCTGGTTGAGAAATATGCCGAGAAGCCCTGGGATTGGGATTATTATAGAAAATAGTCACGCGGGGGTGGCGCGATAGCTGGCCGGGGTTAGTGCCGGGGGCTCCTTCGGGCACGTCGAGACCCTGGTCGGCATAATGTTTTACCCAATAAGGATGTATCTCGCCCGAGGCATCACG
>JAKSLZ010000072.1 GCA_024400935.1 Muribaculaceae bacterium
CGTCGGTGAGGAAATAGTCCTTGTCCTCCATGAGGTAGAAGGCTTGTTCTACATTAGGCATGCCTTCTGCTCCCTTGTAGGTGATGGTGAACTTGTGGGCATCACCAGTTTTCTCGGTCACCTCGCTATCGGCAAATGACACTTCGCTGTAGCTGGTAGACTTGATGATTTCGTTGCCATTCTTAAACAGCACGTGCACGTCACCGAGGATGACCTTGCCGTCTTTAGAAAAAGACACCATGTGGCTCTGGTCATCGTAGGAGATGCTCCAGCGGCCAATCGAACGGCTTGTTGTGGCCGCATCAAGAAGTGATGCCGCCAGCAGGACGATGATGGTGGTTGTTAAGAATCGCTTCATATATTAGTTTTTATGGTTGATTGCAAAGTTATGAGAACTTTATTAGTTTAAATGCAATGATTGTTTCAATAAATGAAAAATCCAGGTCACTTGTTGTTAACCAAGTTGTTGTTGAGTGACCAGTTGTCGACCCAGGGCACGGTGAAACCTGTCTCGTTGAACTGGATGGGGAGCCATAGGTAGCGTGAGTCGATGAGGTCGCGTTTGTTCCAGCGGTCAAACATCATGATGAAAGTGTCGTGCATTCCCTCGACGGGCAGTACAAAGGTGCTCTGGCCGAAGAATGTCTTGTCGGCATCGGGGCCGGTGCAGGGATTGCCCAGTGTAGTGTAAGGGCCGGTTACACAATCAGCTACGGCATACTCGGCCTCGTTGGGCGACCAGCCGGTGCAGCCGCTTGACACGATGTAATATTTGCCATTGCGCTTGAAGATGGCGGGAGCCTCGCGCGACTTGTCGATGAAGTTGCGGGTGTAGGTGCCCACGGTCTTGAGATAGTCAGGTGTGAGCTGTGAAATCTGCATCGTTGCGTTGCCCTCCGACGAGTATATGAGGTAGGCCTTGCCGTCGTCGTCCTTGTAGACGGTGAGGTCGCGGGCTATCTGTCCGTTAGGGTGAACACTCTCGATATAGGTGAACTTGCCTGTGGGCGAGTCGCTCACTGCCACGCCGGCGCTTGCCTTGCTATAGTTGGGGCTGTCAATGTGCATCCACATCACAAACTTGCCTGTGGCCTCGTTGTAGACCACCTTGGGGCGCTCGATGACCATGGTGGGGTGGATGTCGCTGTAGGTGTTGACGGTGTCGGGCTCGAGCACCACGCCTTCATATTTCCAGTTGTAGAGATCCTGGCTTGAATAGCATGTCACGCCGCCGGTTTCGGTGCGATAGGCCTCCCATCCCACACCGGGGCTGCGGTAGGTCAGTTCGCCCTTGCACTCGCCATACCAGTAGTAGGTGCCGTTGTGATACATGATGCCACCGCCATGCGCGTTGATGCGGTTGCCGTCGGTGTCGGTCCACAAGGTACCTGAGCTAAATGCTGACACTGCGGCCATGGCTGTATAGGCCAGAATGCTGCTTACTAAAAATGCTAAAGTTCTCATATTCTTTTTTTACAATCAATTATATTATTTGTCGTTGATCTGCTTTTGTGACGCGGCGGCCTGGGCGGCACGCTGTTGCTTTTCAAACTCCTTGGGTGTCATGCCAAACTGCTTCTGGAACAGTTTGATAAAATAAGACGGGGAGTTGATGCCCACGATGTAGCACACCTCGCCGGTGCGGTAGCTGCCCTCGGCGATGAGTGCCGATGCCTTCTTGAGGCGGATGAGGCGTATGAAGTCGGTGGGCGAGCTGCCTGATATTGCCTTGATCTTGCGGTGCAGGCTGCTGCGGCTCATGAACACCTGTTCGGCAAGCATCTCTACGCCGAAGTTGGGATTCTCTATGTTTTCCTCGACCACTTCTACGATCTTGTTCAACAGTTTCTCGTCGGCTTTGCTCATGCCCATGTTGCCGGTGGGGACAAACGGCTTGCGGTTGAATGCCTCGGTCTCGCGGCGTTTGTTGTCGAAGATAGAGGTGAGCTGCGCTACCAAGTACTTGAATGAGAAGGGTTTCTCGATGTAGGCATCGGCACCTATGCGCAGGCCCTCGACCTTGCTGTCCAGGTCGTTCTTGGCTGTGAGCAGTATCACGGGGATGTGACTGGTCTCGATGTTGCCCTTGATGTGCTTGCACAGCTCTATGCCGTCCATCTCGGGCATCATGATGTCGCTTACGACCACGTCCACTGATTCTTGCGAAATCACTTCGAGCGCCTTGACGCCATTAGACGCTGTCTTTACATTATAATATTGTCCCAGTTTCTCGCTGATGAATGAGAGCAACTCGACGTTGTCGTCGACCACGAGGATGGTCTCGCTGCGCTGTTCGCTGTTGTCCTCCTCGGGCTCGTCGTTCACAATCATGTCGTTGTTGCTGATGGCCTCGGCGGTGGTGCGCTTGAGAGTCTTGAGGGTGAGCACAAAGGTGTTGAGGCCGTTTATCACATCATAGGTGAGCGTGCCGCCGTTGAGCTCGGCGATGTTGCGGGCCAGATACAGCCCTATGCCCGAGCTGGCGTTGGCTCCGGCATTGCTGCTTGCCTGGAAGAATGCCTCAAAGATCTTGCTCTGCTCGTTGTCAGGTATGGTCTTGCCGTCGTTTATGACGGTGACGAATGTCTTCTCGTCGTCGTGCTCAAGGCTCACCTTGATGAAAGTCTTGCTATACTTGAGCGCATTAGAGAACAAGTTGTTGAGTATCTTGATCACCGAGTTGCGGTCGGCCAGGACATATTCCTTGTCCTCAGCGCCGGTGAGTGTGAGCTCACGGCCCTGGTCCTGAGCGGCCTCGGCAAACTTGCGAGTCCACTCTCGCAGCATGCTGGCGATGTTGATAGACACGGTGTTGATTTCCATCTTGTTGCTGTCGACCTTGCGGAAGTCGAGCAGCTGGTTGATGAGCGTCATCAGCTCATTGGTGTTGCGGCTCATCGTGGCGAGGTTGCGCTTGATCTCGGGGTCCACGATGTCCATTTCCATGAGATTCTCGAGCGGTCCGTTGATGAGCGTCACCGGCGTGCGTATCTCGTGTGCGATGCTGGTGAAGAAGTCTATCTTGGTGCGGTAGAGCTCCTTTTCCTTCTCGTTCTCAAAGTTGTGCTGCGCTTCTTGGGTCTTGCGCGCGTTGAGTTGCTTCATGCGCTTGAGTCCCAGCCATGCCATGCCGGCGATGATGGCGAGGTAGACCATCCATGCCCATATGGTGTTCCACCAGGGATTGCGGATGGTGATGTGTAGCACTGATTCCTGCTCGTTCCACACGCCGTCGTTGTTGCATCCCTTCACGCGCAGGGTGTAGGTGCCCGGCGACAGGTTGGCGTAGGTGACGCTGTGGGTTTCGGTTGTCTCAATCCAGTCGTTGTCCACTCCGTCCATCTTGTAGGCTATCACGTTAGCCTCGGGGTTGACATAGCTGAGTGCCGCAAACGAGAAGCCCAGGTTTGACTGGTCTGACGACAGGACAATCTTGTCGGTGAAGGCAATGTTTTGCTTGAGCGGAGAATCCTCGGCATTGACGCAGAGTTCCTTATTGTCTACATAGATGGAAGTGATGTAAACTTGGGGCACATGCTCGTTGATCTTGGTGAAATAGGGGTCAAACGAAATGAGTCCCTCGTTACTGCCAAAGTAGAAAATGTCGGTGCTGGCGTGAAGTGCCGACTTGTAGTTGAACTGATTGCAGGGCAGTCCGTTGTGTGTAGTGTAAGTTTTGCACTTGCCAGTCTTGGGTGAGAATTTCACAAGACCGTTGTTAGTGCCAAACCACAGGTTGCCGTCTTTATCCTCAAGGATCTTGTAGGAGGTGTCGTCGGGCAAGCCCTGTGCTACGCTATAGGTCCTGAACTTGCCGGTCTTGGTGTTATAGGCGCATATACCGCCGCGGTCGGTCGAGAACCACAGCGTTCCGTCGGCAGCCTGCATGATATTGCTCACCGAGTTGCTGCTCAGCGATGTAGAGTCCTTGTCGTTGTGGGTGAAGTGAGTGGTCTTGCCTGATGTGCTGTTGTAGCAGTACACACCGTTACCCATGGTTGCTACCCACATGTTGTGGTTGCGGTCTTCAAAGATGTCGTAGGTGTAGTTGAGTCCAAACTGCTCCTGACGCACATAGCTGTTAGAGCCGGGCTCGCCCACATATACACCCCAGCCGTCGCCCACCCACATGCGGCCCTTGCTGTCGAGGCACAAAGCATAGATACTGTTGTCGTTGAGGCCCATCATCTCGGATGTGAGATGGGTGGATGTGCCAGAGATTGATGAGGCGATGTCGATGCCGTTCTTGAAGAATCCCATCCAAATGCTGCCGGCGTTGTTTATCATTGCCAGTGGCTTGTTGCTTGACACGTTGGGCTGGGTAAAGATACCGGTTGTGGGGTTGAAGATGTTGACTCCGTGGTTGTCGGTGCCCACCCAGATGTTGCCGCTGTTGTCCTCGACGATTTCGCGTATGCGCTTGCTGTTGATAGTGTTAGGCGCGGTGAGCGGCACATAACGCAGGAAATGGATGCCCTGCTGCGGCATGTAGTTGACGCCACTGTGGTTAGTGCTCACCCAAATGCCTTCCTCGGCATCACGGTAGATGCGGTTGGTCTGGTTGTCGTTGAGCGTATAGTCGCACATGGCATCATTGCTGATGTTCTGGCATGTGCCTTTGAGTTCGTCCACGATGTAGACACCGTTGTCGGTGCCCACCCACAGCACGTCATCATAGCACCTCACGTCGCGTATGATTTTGTAATGCACGTCGGGAGCATTCACGTCGGTCACCTCGCCGCTGTGCTTGTTGAACTTGCGCAGACGGCCCTCGTGCACACCCACCACCAGGAATTCGTTATAGTCGGCCATGCGGTAAGAGTTCTCGCCGGCAAGGGCGTCGCCCTGTCCCAGGTATTGCTCAAAGATGTCGCGGTTGCGGTTATAGGCAAATATACCGTTGCCGTCGGTACCCACCCACAGGCGGCCGTTCTTGTCCACGACAAAGCACTGCGGCGTGCCGTCGTCGGGATGTCCGGTCTTGGCGGTGCTGTATTGTTTCAGGTCCTTCTTCTTGGGGTCATACTTAAAGATGCCCTGGTTGGGGACGATAATCCACACGTTACCGTCGTTGTCGTGGTCGATCTGGGCTACCCAGTCGGTCATGGCAACGCCGCGCGAAGTCTTGATCTCGAGGTGAGTGAACACCTCGGCGGCAGGGTCATACAAGAAGACACCCTTGTCGGTGCCCACCCACAGCATGTGGTCGGCGTCCTCATACAGCGACGAAATGTTATTGTTACAAAAACCGGTTTTGGCATCACGGCATTCAATAGTTTTTACCGACGTGCCGTCATAGCGGTTCAGCTTATTTTTGGTGCCCAGCCACATGAATCCGTGGCTGTCCTGCAGGATGGCTTTCACGTCATTCTGCGACAGCCCGTTTTGGCTCGAAAGGTGGTGGAAGTAGTATCTATAGGGATAATTCTGCGCCACGGCCCATGAGGTCGTGAGCAGCAAGATGGTCAATATGGTGAAAAGTTTTTTTGTCATTTGTCTTGTAACGGGACCACTGTGTGCACGGTCCCAATTTTTCAGTTACAAAATTACATCATTATATACAATATTTATTGTCCTTTTTCCTCAAAAAATAATACAAATGTCCCAAATTCTTTTTGCGTAGTCCCTAAGCGCCTGTGCACCGCCACTTTGCGGCATGACGCATCACCGTAGCCGCCCCAGGCATTTATTGTCGTGGAGTACCGCTTATTTGCGAGAAAACCTGCGGGAAAATGATGACGTCCGCTGACAGACAACCGAAATCAGGAAAACATACTCCACAGAGCCGAAAATGCCATCAAAGGGACAGTCCCTCTGATGGCACTTCTTTTTTGTATATTCCAGATAATTAATCCAATAACCTCAAAAACGCCATCAAAGGGACAGTCCCCTTGATGGCATTTTTCTTGATTTGATCTTTGGAATTCAAGAAAAGTTTTTATATCTTTGCAGCGGATAATTAAAATATAAATGTATTATGCCGAGGAAAAGTCGCGTTTTTAGTGCAACAGGTGTGTACCACGTGATGGTGCGTGGTATTGACCGTCGAGACATTTTTCATGATAATCAGGACCGAGGGAAGTTCTTAAAAGTGCTTCGTTCCGTTACAAACCCTGTTGATTCAAGCAACATGCCCTTGCCGCCATATGGCAAGGTATATGCTTATTGCTTGATGGACAATCATGTTCATCTGTTGATTGCCGAGGGGTGTGAGACTATCGGGGAAGTGATGAAGCGCATTTCGGTGTCCTATGTGAGCTACTATAACAAGCGTTATGAGCGCCTTGGTCCGTTGTTCCAGGGGCGTTACAGGAGCGAACCGGTTGAGGATGCAGGCTATTTTATAAAATTGTTGCGCTATATTCACCAAAATCCCGTTGCGGCAGAGATGGTTTTGTCTCCAGACGCGTACGAGTGGAGCAGTTGGTGCGAATATGCAGAGAAGCTTTGCAGACCAGCGATTTGTGCCCATTCGTTTCCGTTCTCCGGGATGCAGTGGGCTGAGATTAAAGAACTTGTGTTAAAAGTTAGCGCTGGCGTTAGCTTTAGGCCAAGCACCAAAATGCGTATGACGGACGCCGATGCTCGCAAAATCATAGAGCGGGTGTGCCGGGGAGTGGAGCTGCGTGAAGTGCCACGCTCCAGGAGAGCAGCGTGTGCTAACTCGATTGTTGATGCCGGTGTAGGGCTGAGGCAATTAGCCCGTGTTGCTGCGCTTGACTACAAAACTGTGTGGCGCATGGTGTCTGGACCCGGAAAGTCAAAGAGGTGAGTCGGTCAATATAAAACCAATCAAAATGCCATCATGGGGACTGTCCCTTTGATGGCATTTTGTTTTTGAAAAAATAGTATTAAGCCGTTGAACAACAACGTGTAATACAAAATTACAGAACGTTTAAAGTGCCATCAAGGGGACTGTCCCTTTGATGGCATTTTTAACGTTTTGGGAATGAGCGCTCGTTGGACGATTTTCAACGATTGTGGCATTTAATGAGACATTTGTTGGTGATTGTTTTGATGTTAATTGTTAAATTTGCAACATGAAAAACCTTAGACTTATTTTCTTGACAATCGTAGCTGTTGCTGTCTCGATGATGGCGACGGCTCAGTTGCGTTTTTCTCTACCGCTTGATGGTAAGTGGGAGTTTGTGAAGAATGATGTGGCTCCGGGGGCTGTGTGCAGTGCCTGGCAACAGGTGGCAATCCCTCACTCGTGGAATGCTGCTGACGGTTGCACGCCCGACTATTATCGCGGCGATGGCACTTACCGCAAGTCGTTTGACGCTCCCGCCAAGGCCAAGGGTAAACGTGTGGTGCT
This sequence comes from Muribaculaceae bacterium, assembly GCA_024400935.1. Taxonomy (GTDB): domain Bacteria; phylum Bacteroidota; class Bacteroidia; order Bacteroidales; family Muribaculaceae; genus Sodaliphilus. Next base: position 7,319 of record JAKSLZ010000072.1, read on the forward strand.
TCACTTTGAAGGCGTTAGCCAGCATGCCCGCGTCTACCTCAACGGCAATTTCGTGACTGAGCACAAGGGTTCGTTCACTGCGTTCAATGCCGACGTGACGCCTTATCTCAAGGCTAAGGGCAACGAACTGCTGGTGCGCGTCAGCAACGCGAAGGACGAGACCGTCATCCCGCTGGCGGGCGACTTCACCGTCTTTGGCGGTATCTATCGCCCGGTGAGCATCGAGGTTGTGCCCGAGAACGGCATTACTGTCAACGATCACGGTTCTAAGGGCGTGTTTATCAAGCAGAACAAGGTTACTGCCGAGGAAGCTCAGCTTGAGGTGCTTGCCAAGGTTGACCTCACCGCTCGGGTGAAAAACAAACTCAGCTTGCGTGTTGTTTTCACTGACGACAGTCGCAATGACCACACTGGCACAGTCAAGATGTTTGAGTTCAAGGGCGGCGCTATGCAGCGCGGCAGTGATTTCTATCAAGTCAAGCTACCTGTGACTATTCCAAATCCCCATTTGTGGAACGGCAAGAAAGACGCTGCGATGTACACTTGCCAGGTTTATCTGATGGACGGCAACAAGGTTGTTGATATGGTTGCCGAGCAGATAGGTCTGCGCTCGTTCCACATCGACCACAACAAGGGCTTCTTCCTCAACGGCGAGTCTTACCCCCTGCGTGGCGTCAACCGCCATCAGGACCGCAAGGATCAGGGCTGGGCTATCACTCAGGCCGACCACGACGAGGATATGGCTATGATTAAGGAGATAGGCGCTAATACCATCCGCCTGGCGCATTACCCTCATTCTCAGTACTTCTACTCGCTGTGCGACCGCGAGGGTATGCTCGTGTGGGCCGAGATTCCTTTCATTGAGAAGGGGACCAAGGATAATGCCGAGTTTGACAACAACACCTGCGAGATGCTCGTTGAGCTCATTCGCCAGAGCTATAACCACCCGTCGATTTTCTGCTGGAGCCTCTACAACGAGTTGGGCGACGGTACTAATCCTGAGCTGCTTGTGGCTCGCCTCAACGACCTGGCTCACCGCGAGGATCCCACCCGCGTCACCGTGGGTGCAACCAACAATGCCGGACGTCCTGAGAACCAGATACCTGACGTGGTGGGACACAACACTTATCCCGGCTGGTACTGGGACAATCCCGAGAACATGAAGTGGACCATTGCATGGAACTATAAGCCCGACAGCGGCAAGAGTATCGCCATAAGCGAGTATGGCGCGGGTGCAAGCATCAAGCACCACGACCAGCACATCAAGTCGGCTCCTAAGACCGATGGCGAGTGGCATCCCGAGGAGTGGCAAGCCACTGTGCATGAGGTGAATTACCGCATTATCGACGAGAACCCGCAGTTGTGGGGCACATTTGTGTGGAACATGTTTGACTTTGCCAGCGCAGGCCGTCACGAAGGCGATGCGCTGGGCATCAACGACAAGGGTCTGTGCACCTATGACCGCAAGGTGCGCAAGGATGCGTTCTACTTCTACAAGGCGCAGTGGAACCCCGAGCCCATGGTCCACATCTGCTCTAAGCGCGACACCGAGCGCAAGGAGGCAGTGACCGACGTGAAGGTATACTGCAACTGCAAGAACCCCGTGCTTACTGTTAACGGCAAGGTTTATACTCTTGAAAACAAGGGTCATAACACATGGGTAGCTAAAGACGTTCAGCTCAAGCTCGGGGCTAATGAGGTGACTGTTGTGACCGATGAAGGCGTCACTGACTCATGCGGTTGGGTCTTTGTGGGTGATAAAAATAAAAAGTAAATATAACGAAATATGAAAAAAATATTTGTTGCGGCTATTGCAGTCATGGCGATGGCAAGTGCTTGGGCTAAGAACAGCGTCAGCCCGGTTGACTATGTTAACGTGCACATGGGTACGGCAATTAAGGGCGAGGGTGGTACCGCTCCCTTTGTGGGCATGCCCCATGCCATGACCAACTTCTTGCCACAGACTCGTGAAAACAAGATGGGTACCATGGCCTATATCTATGACGACAAGTCGATTATGGGCTTTATGGCGTCGCACCAGCCCACTATATGGATGGGTGACTATGGCTACATGTCGCTCATGCCGCAGACCAGCGCCGAGGTGCGTGTGTTGCCCCAAGACCGTGCGCTGCCCTATGACCACAAAGCAGAGAAGGCTACACCTTATTCTTATGCTGTAGATCTGCAGGCGCCCGAGGGCATCATCCATGCTGAGATGACCGCTGCCAGCCGTGCCGCTATCATGACTTTTACTTTTCCCCGCAAGGCACAGCAACGCGTTGTGCTGCAAGGTATTAATCTGAATCCTGCACTGGGCGACTGGGCCAACGACTACGGCCCCCGCATCAAGAAACTGCGTGGTTGGGTAAAGGTTGACGCTGAGAAAGGCGAAATCGTGGGCTACAACCCCGATCGCCAGAGTGCACAGATCGGTCCCGAAACTCCCAACTTCAAAGGCTACTTTGTTGTGCGTTTCAATCGCCCCATCAAGGGGTTAGGTACATGGGACGGCGATAAGGTATATCGCGACAAGGCCGAGCTCGAAGGTACCCGCATGGGAGCATTCGTAGAGTTTGACTCCAAGGACAAGACACCCGTCATTGCACAGGTGGGCACATCGTTCATCAGCCTGGAGCAGGCCCGTGAGAACCTTGATAAAGAAGTGGGTGGCAAGGATTTCAAGGCCTTAGCAGCGAGCACAAAGGCTGCATGGGAAGAGGTCCTGGCCAAAATGAGCGTTGAGACCACAAGTGCCGACGACAAAACAATTTTCTACACAGCGCTTTACCACAACTATCTGTTCCCGCGCGAGTTCAGCGAGTATGGCCGCTACTACAGCGCCATGGACGACAAAGTGCATGAGGGCATCTCTTACAACGACTTCTCGCTGTGGGACACCTTCCGCGCCACACACCCGCTGCTCACCCTGCTCGAGCCCAAGATGACAGGCGACATGATCACCGGACTGCTCAATATGTATAAAGAAGGCGGATGGCTGCCCATGTGGCCCAACCCGTCATACACCAACATCATGATTGCTACCCACGCCGATGCAGCCATTGCCGATGCCTACATGAAGGGCATACGCAACTATGACGTTAACCTCGCCTACGAGGCTATGCGCAAGGATGCTATGACACCTCCCGATGCCGACACACAGCGCCGCTATGGCGATCGCGACCGCTGGACCGCCTATGAGGCTCGTGCCGGTGCAAGTTTTTATCACACAATAGGTTATGTGCCCGATGACCGCACTGCCGAGAGCGTGTCGCGCACTCTGGAATATGCCCTCGACGACTGGTGCATCGCACAGGTGGCCCGCGACATGGGCAAGATGGACGACTACAACGCCCTGATGCGCTGGTCGCAGAACTACCGCAACCAGTACAACAAGGAAAAAGGATTCATGCTGCCACGCAAATATGACGGCACATGGATAGACATCGACGACCACAACCGACACGGCCTCACCGAGGGTTCGAAGTGGACCTACCTCTTCTGCGTGATGCAGGACGTGCCCGGCATGATAGAGATGATGGGCGGCAACGAGGCATTTGCCCGCAAACTCGACCAGAACTTTGCCGGTGGTCATTACAAGCATGACAACGAGCCCGGCCACCACTACATCTACCTCTATGACTACTGCGGCCAGCCCCGCAAGGCTCAGGAACTCGTGCGCCATCACGTGCGCGAGAACTACCGCAACGCCCCCGACGGCTTTAACGGCAACGACGACTGCGGCCAGATGTCGGCATGGTATCTGTTCTCAGTCATGGGCTTCTATCCCGTGACCCCTGCCAGCAACGTCTTTGCCCTGGGCGCACCCCAGTTCAGCAAGGTCACCATCGACATCACCGCGCCCTCAACCGGCCAGCCCCACAGGCTCACAATCGAGGCCAAAGGCCTGAGCGAGAGCAACAAATACGTGTCATCGGTAACCATCGACGGCAAACCCTTGAGCGGCAACTTCATCACCTACGACCAGCTGCTCAACGCCAGCAACATCACCTTCACGATGGAGAAATAACTCATAGAAACTGTTATAAATCACAAAAGCGCTCCAGTAGGGTTTGTCCCCCGTTGGAGCGCTTTTTATCCCGGAAAGTTCATTAGGAGCAGATGGCAATATTTTGCTTCTCATGGGCATGATTTGGGCTGTCTCACGCTCACTCACATAGCCTCCCCCCCCCTATGCTTGTTCAATATAGCGCAAATCCTGACTCAATGATAATCTAAAATCTTCACCATGCCCTAGTACACATTCTGAGTTTGTCAAATAGTGCATAAAAATGCATATTGCTATGACTAATATGCAGTTAATTGTTTTTTTTGGTGCTTTTTCTTCAATAAATTTGCATTATTCGTTTTAAAGTTATAATTTTGCGCTCCCCAAAAACAGAGATCGATTTTGCTTTACGGACAGTAGTGGTTATAATAATGTATCTATTGGGATTAAAGGGAAATTCGCCAAAAATGATATTTAGGGAAAAATATGAATAAAGGCTCCGTAGGATAACGATACAGGAGTTTAATAAAGAAGAAATATGAAATTACTAAATTCTATTACTACTATGGTTGTAGTAATTGCTACAACCTGTGCTTCATTTCATGCGTCGGCCAGGGTGGCCGATGATTCTGAGCTCAGTACCCATCACAGACACCCCATCAGCCACGATCAGACGGTGCAGTATCTTAATGAGTATCTGGGTGTTAATATTTATAATGCTAATGACATTACCCAGTGGTATTTTGGAGCGACAGCAACAGGTGGCAAAATAGTGCCATATGAGCCCACGGCAACACAGCCCGGCGACGTGATTTTCGTTGAAGTGAATGACTACTGGAAAGGTACCCAGTGGGCGGCAACCCCCGACCTTTACCACCAGGTGATGTATGGTATCAAGTCTATCAACAAGGTTAACCAGGGTACACAAATCGGTAACGGTGCGCTTTACCACTACAAGACAACAACAAACCGTTTCTTCTTTGCGGTCAGGACTAACGGGTTCTATGTCAAGCAGGGCGGTCAGACCGATGGCACATCCGACGATTCTAAGTGGGAGGAGTATGACACCGGTGCCTACTATTTGAGTGATATACCATACCAAAACAACAATGTGTGCCGATACAAACCTTTCCGCTGGTACAACGAGTTCTCGGCGGTAAAGGAAGAGGACAGAAGCAAGGGTTGGGATGCACTTAGTGGAGCATTTGAAGAACTCAAGTATGGTGATTTCAAGGAAGTTCCTCATTCTTGTTCTAACTCGCTCGAAGTAAATCACTTCACTACGTTGAACGACAAGGATGTCGTGGACGAGCCCTATAGTGCCGAGGTCATGCTGTTTGTCCCCACAGGCACTGATGCAACCACTAATAACAAGAACACTAATTATGCCACCGGCAATGTTCCCCAGGTGTTCTTCTATGTCAATTCACTCCTGGGCCAACGCATTTCGGCCAACACCGTTTCTAAGTATGCTGTCAAGCTCAACTGGTCCACTTCGTTTGACAAGGCCAAGGGCAACGGTATCGCTTTCACTGCCTGGAACAGTTCAAGGGGTGGCGTGAAAGAAGAGAGCCACATCTACCGCAAGATTGAGGGCGAGAAAGACTTCACCGAGGTTTACGTCCAGGATGGTCTCGTTGACCTTAAGACTTGGACCGACAACACTCTTCCCTACAAGGCGGCGGGATACAATGTGGAATACTATGTTGTCACTAAGGTTATTACCTATAATGCTGCCGGCGAGCGCACCGGTGAGGAAATCGCGAGCGCTCCCACTAACCATGTGGCATTCCAGATACCAGGCAATGGCGATGCTTTTGTGCTTGAACTGAACAATAGCTTCAACAGCACCTTCACCCCCCAAGCTAACAGCATCGACAACAGTTATAACAGGATCACTAATGTCGTTATAGCAAAGACTAACGAACTCACTCCCGCACTGAGTACTATCAAGAAGGGCGACAAATTTGTTCTCTACCGCGAGGCAGAATCAGGCAGAACTGCAGTCAAGACTCTTGAGATTACAGATGTTAAGACATCAGGATGGATTCTTAAGACAACAACTTATTCCTACAAAATCAATAACGGAAATGTGGTTTCGGCTCAAAACTGGTCAGATGTAGGGAATATCCTTAATGCCCTTATGGGTAATGGCGGACTTTATTCTGAGACATTAAATTATGTCCCCGGTCATCTCTATGACGCACGGTATCAGCTTGTTTATACCAGCGGCAACAACGAGCTGTACTCTAACGTCGTTTCGGCTCGCAGCCTGCGCACCGACGTGAAGGTGGAGAAGATGTACCGCTCAGGCACGCCCGACCCCGAGAAGAATGCTGCGCAGGAGTTGTATACGGTAAACCTGCGCTTCAAGCCCATCATCAGCGACAACATCGCTTATTACAACATTTGGCGCAATGCCGAGGAGAAGGTGGTGCGCATCGGTCAGTCAGGTACTTCATTTGTGGTTATCGGCAAAGATGAGTACGGCAACTTCAACGTGGACTTGGGCCCCGTCGAGACCGATGAGGATGGTTACGTTCAGATTTCTATCGACCATGCAATGGACAAGCACGTGTGTGACTATGAGGAAGGACGTGGCCAGGCATTCACCGACAACGACCTGTTCTTCACAGTCGAGGTGTGCGCTACAGGCAACAACTCTTATGGAAATCGTGACATGGCAGCACGCTTTGTGGGTGAGCCCTCTGAACTTGTGCTCAACACTTACGGCACGTTCTATCAGGGCGATGCAACCCGCCCGGGACAGTACTGCGCTGAGATCTCATGGGATAAGATCAAGACACAAGACAACGTTTCGGCCGACGATTATGTAGCAGGTGAACCTGACTACTATACCGTTTATCGTCGTGCGACAACAGGCGACGCATCCAAATTTGAACCCATCACCAAGTTCTGGCGCGGCCACAACGATCGTTATGATGCAAGCGGCAACTTGATAGAGCAAGGCAACTACGAACTCGTGGACGAGACTCCTGACGGCACTGCATATAGGTTCACCCCCGCACTCATTGAGCAAGTGCTCAGCGAGACAGGCGACGACACCTTCTGCGTGGTCGATTTTATCACCGACAAGTCGTTTGTGGCAACAAGCACCAACGTATTCCCGGCGATCTACTATGTCAAGGCTCACTATGACAGCAGGTTCAAGACTGATGGTATGATGTGGGTTGCAGACAACTACAACACCATCCAGAACTATGTGGAGAAAAACTCTAATCCCACTCACGCTTCGGCAATCATCGTGACCGGTGTGAGCGAAAAGATTGCAAGCGAGGTGGTGTCAACTACCTATTATAGCATCCTTGGCTACCGTGTTGCCAAGCCTGCGCCAGGCCAAGTTGTGATTGCACAGCACAAGCACGCTAATGGCATGACAAGCGCTAAGGTCGTGAAATTCTAATACATTTAGCTAGGCAACAAACATGAGGCATCCGGCTGTTTCAAATGCGGCCGGATGCCTTTGTCTCATAATTTAAGTGGTGGGTAAATGTAGGCTGTCGCCCAAAGGCTTGAGCAACATCACCTTCACGATGGGCGAGTAACCCACTCTCAACACAAAATGCTACAGTGGGGACAGTCCTAGGCTGTCAAGTTTGTTGAATAAATCCTGCACTGA
>JAKSLZ010000073.1 GCA_024400935.1 Muribaculaceae bacterium
AAAGTTATGAAACATCTCCTTTATGCAATAATCTTGATGACGTGCCTTGCGGGTTGCTGCAACAAATTTGACATGCAAACCGAAGTCCTTGAATTCAAAGACCCTGCTGTGGGCAAAGCACTGGCTAATATCCTCGATAGCGCCAACCTTGAGGAGTTCAATGATGCCGACGCCTTATACATCAAGTGCCTTGAAACCCCTGATACCGCGTGGGTCGAATCGGAAGATCCCAATAGGCCATACGATTTCGTGTGTAATCTCAAGCTAGAAACCTATCATGGCGAACACGGTATTCCCATGGATAGTGTATATGGAGCGTGCAAGTTGGGCGACAAGTGGTGCTATGCCACATCTCCTGCAACCGTTGACCGTCTATTTAACAAAACAGGACGCACCCAACAAAACACCCTATGGATTTCGAAAGAAGAGTGCCAATGCGCTGAAAACGAAATTGAACTTAACATTGACTCTGAGAACAAAATCACGTATAGGTTTTTTAAATTAGAAATTGTAGATTGACGATATATGAAAAGTTGTATCTATATATTCATAACCATGATGTGCATGGGTTGCAGCAGCCGGGTGCAAAGCATCCGTGCCGACTATGACCACGCAGTGCAGAGACAAGCCACATTTGACGGCGACATTGTGAGACCCTCGTTTCCCGGAGGGGAGAATGCCCTTATAGAGTATATAGTAAAGAATTTTCATTATCCCCAATCGTGCGAGGTGTTTGGCGGCAAGGTCATCGTGCAGTTTACCGTCACCCGGACGGGCGATGTCACCGACATCAAGATAGTGCGGTCGGTTCACCCTGAAATTGACGAGGAAGTCGTGAGAGTGTGCAAGACTTTTCCCCGCTTCATTCCCGGCAGTTACCGCGGCGAGGTGCAAGACATGCCATATATATTACCCATCACCTTCAATCCGCAAAAATAAAGCATTTGCCAGACTGACGATTTTTTGTAACTTTGCAACGTGATCAAGAAACTGCTGCATATAGTCGTGGCGCTCGCCGCCGTGTTGTCGCTACACTCGTGCAGTGACGGCGACTATGCTCATCGTCTGGTGCTGGCCGACACTTTGCTCTCGCAGGGGAACAGCAACGGCGCGCTGAAGGCACTCAAGGCATTGCCTGCCAACGGACTCAACGAGGACGACAAGGCCTACCACGCCCTGCTCATGACCGAAGCACGACTCAACAGCAACCTCGCCATCGCCAACGACAGCATCATCAGCATCGCCGTGGACCACTATGCACACAGCGGCAACGACACACGCCACGCACGGGCACTGCTGCTGCAAGGATGCGTCAACGAGGACATCGGCAACCTCGACAAAGCGGTGGAATGCCTCCACAAGGCCGAGGACATTGCCCAGAAAGACAACCCTGGCACCTGTGCACAGGCCAAACTGCGGCTGGGACACATCTACCAGCAGCAGGTGGTGGGAGCCAACCTCATCGCTGTGGACAAATACCGCGAGGCTTTGCCCCTGTTCGACCAAATGAACGACAAGCACTCCAAACTCGCCTGCCTGAGCCAGCTTGGCACCATCTACCGCAACATCAAGGGCAAAGGCGACAGCGCAGTGCTATACCTCAACAATGCCATCGCTCTAGCCGACAGCATGGGAGACCAGCGGCAAAAGTTCAGCAACCTGTTCAAACTCGCCGAGTACTACTGCGAGATAACACACGACTACCCCACTGCCAAGGCCCTTGCACTGCGGGCACTTGATGCTGCGCAAGGCATCAAGACACACCCGCGGGCTCACTACTGCCTGGCTCTGTGCCACCTGCACATGGGGCACATCGACTCGGCAAAAATCGTCGTGGACAATTCGCCCGAGCGCACCACCACAGCCGACATCATGTGGTATTACAACACCATGTCGGAGATTGAGAAGGCGAGCCACAACGACGCCCTGTCGCGGTGGTACTACGACCGAGCCAACGACATGGGCGACTCGATTCTCATCAGCAGCCTCAACCACAGGCTACTGGCTGTGGAGAAGAACTACGACACCCAGAAGGCCGAGCTGCGCAGCCAGACGCTGCAGGCCGACCTGCACCGCACCCTCACGGGCGCCGCAATCATCGTGATCGCGGCACTGGTCATTGTCCTCTTTGCCCTGCGCTACCGCAACAGGCTCAAAATCAAGCAAAACGAATACGAACTGCTAACTGCCGACCTCGACAACTCACTCCACAGCCTTGAGGTGATGCAAAGCACACTGCACCAGTATGAAAACAGGCTCACCGAGGCCGATGAGAACATGCGCAAAGTGGACGAAATCAGGAACATCATCGATGAGCAAATCAAGAACCTGCACCAACTCATACTGTGGTCCTACGAGTATGACGCAAAGAAGTTTGCCGCCAAGTTCAGCAACATGATGGCCGTGAGCGACGGCAACAGTGAGTCGTTCCTCAAGGACATACAGTCAATCGCTAACGACCTGCACAACGGCATCCTGGTCAAGGCCCAGGAAGCCGCAGGTGGCACTCTGCGCGACGACGAAATCAACTTCCTCGCCCTGTACTGCTGCGGGTTCTCACGCACCGTGATCATGGTGTGCATGAAGTACAAAAGCATGGGCACCATCTATAATAAGCGTGTGCAGATAGCACGTAAACTCAACACCACCAACATCGACGAGTTCATCAACTCAAATAAATAGCCAAATAAATCCCTGGATTCTTTAATTTTCACCTTGTTATCTTGTATATTTGGCCTAAACGCATTAATTTTGCGCTCACTTATTACACAACAACAACTTTACATGAACTTTAGAAACATCTTTTCACTACTAATAGCACTTGCATTAGTCATGGGCACAGCTTTGGGCTGCTGGGCCGAAACAATTACTTATCGCATCACCGAGTTCAACAACTCAACCGGAGCATTCACCCTGGCCCCAGCCGGCGTGCGTCCCACGGGCAGCTACGCATGGTTTGATAACGAATATGGCGCAACCACAGGCAACCGCTACAATCAGATCCCCCGCAACAAGCAGGCCACGCTGTGGCTCGAGGGTTGGGAAGGTTGCACCATCAACTCTGTGACCCTCTCAATGTGCTCCAATAAGACCGCCGGTACATTTGCCCTTGTGGTAAGTCAGGACGGTGAGGAATGCTACAAGACACCCACCCAACCGTTTAACAGCGACCAGTGGTTTGGTCGCTGGGTGAGCAAGGACCTATATGTGTATGTCGATATGACCAAAGAAATGCCCACTCCCATCACCGTGGGCAGCGATGCCGAACTGGGCATCACCGTCAAGGGAGGCACTCAGGAAGGTTCAGTTTATCTCAACGCCATCACCATCGACTACACTCCCGGCAACGGTGTGAAGACTGAGGACGCCCTGCCCTGGAAGTTTGAAAAAATCGAGGCAAAGGGTAAAGTCAACGATGGTGACGTGGTGATGATGTACCGCAGCGGCAGCGCGGCCGGCGACATCGACGGCATGGAGACGTCACACTACCTTGATGCCATAGGCGTGACATCGACCGCGACCATTGACGATCCCTACATCAGCCTGTTCACCGCCGCCAAGACTAGCGACGGACACTTCACACTCACCAACCAGCACGGCCAGCAGTTGGGTGCTCGCGGCGAGAAAAACCTGGCATGGGACGAGGGTGTCACCACATGGGACATCACCATGGGATATGACGGAGCTACCATCGCCAGCACCAACACCAAGTACGGCACCATGCGCTACAACGCGCCAGTCGACGGATATGTGCGCTTCTGGAACTACACCAGCAAGACACTGCCCCTGCCCAACCTCTACCGCCTCGTGGGCCAACAGGCACCCATCGTGAGCACCGAGCTCACACTGCCCGCTACTGAGCGCACCGTCAACATCGCCGAGCAGGACACCGTGGCACTCACCCACTGGTTCTACCCCACCACAACCACCGACCAGCGCATCATCTGGACATCGAGCAACGAGCGCGTGGCACGCGTGCGCAGCGGCATCGTGGAACTCCTGGCAGGCGGCACCACAACCATCACAGCCACAGCAGTTGACGGCGGCAGCAGCGCCACATGCGTCATCAACGTCATGGGTGGCGACCCCGCACCCATCACTGGCGACGTGAACGGTGACGGAGTAGTTGACATCGCCGACGCCAACATCACCATCAACATAGTGCTTGGCAACACCCCCGCCGGCAACTATCCACAAGCCGACACCAACGGCGACGGCACAGTCGACATCACCGACATCAATGCCGTCATCAACATCATTATGGAAAATTAAAACCTCTGGTACCGGGTCTACTGCAGCCCTGCGATTACTGAACGCATGGCATTTAGCACTTCGGTTATCTCGCCGTTATCCATCGACGCATAACCGATGCGCACACCTATGGACCCGTCATGAAGAGTGAATACTGGGATGTCAATACCCTTAGCACGCATCAAGGTGTGAAAGGTATTGGCATCTGTTTTTTTGCCCAGCCCTATCCACACCGCAAGTCCGCCCACCGGCTTGGCATAATCCACATCGTCGCCCAGGATGCGGCGTATCTCGGTCGAAATGAACGCCATGCGCTCCTTGTAGGTTTTCACTGCACCTCGTATGTGGCGCTTCATGTCGCCACTCTCCAAGAGCTCAAGCATGGCACGCTCAAGCACGGTATCGCCGTGGATATCGATGAGGGCACGAAAATCAACAATCTTGCGTATAATCTCGGCCGAAGCGCTCACATACCCCAACCTGATGCCCGGGGCAAAGATCTTGCTGAACGTGCCTATGTAGATATAGCGCGACTTGCTCATCATTGACGACAGCGGCATGAGTTTGTGCTCACTGAACGTGAAGTTTGCCCCAAAGTCGTCCTCAATGATAATGAAACCATATTTCAGCGACAGGTCTCGCAGTTTTTGCCTGCGGGCCATCGACATGGTCACCGTGGTGGGATACTGGAAACGAGGCGTCACATATATCGCCGTGATGTTAGTGTCGTGACACAGCTGTTCCAGGTAGTCGGCATCAATGCCATGACGGTCGACGGGAACGTCAACCACGCCAATTCCCGCATGGGTAAATGCCTCACGGGCACTGCCATAGCCGGGCGACTCCAGTGCCACCACATCGCCAGGAGACAACACCGCATTGGCAATCAGGAACAATGCCATCTGCGAGCCTCGCACCACTGCCAGCTCGTCCTCGGTGGCATTGATTGAGAATAGTTTCCACAAGTTATTGCACAATGCCGTCCTGAACTTGAACACCCCTGCCGAGTCGTCATATCCCAGTTGCCTCCACTGCGCCATGCGGTTAAATATCTTGCGATAGGCACGGGAGTACTCACGGAAAGGTTGCATGCGCGTGTCAGGGAAACCGTCGTTGACCACAATCCTGGCCTTTGCCGGTGACACATTGCCATCAGCATCCTGCCCCCGTTTCACTTGCATGGGGCGTGAAGACTGTGCCTGGCCTCCGCTGGTTGTCAATGCACAGGCTGGACTCACATACATGCCGCGGCGTTCCTTGGAGTAAATCACGCCCTTGACGAGCAGCAGCTCAGTGGCACGCACCACCGTCTTGCGGCTCACCCCTATCTCGGCTGCCCACTCGCGGGTGGGTGGCAGCATGTCGCCGGCTTTCAAGATACCAGAGGATATCTTGGCCAGCATGTCTTCTACTATCTGCGCATATAGCGGAACTTCCTTGTTTTCAAGGTTTAAATCAGTTTTTGTGGTATACTTTTTCATCTTTGGACTCCAGGTTTTTGTTATCGGTGGATACCTCGTTTTCATCAAAATTAATATATTTTTGTGGTTGAAACAAGCAAACTATGAAAATTTTACCAAAATTTCAGATTTGGGACAATATGTCCCGCCTCCAAAAAGTAGCGATATGTAGCCTGTGCGGTATCGTGGCAGGAGGTGGTGCACTGTTCCTGTATATGCTGCGTGCGCACACTTACCTGGGCGACGATCCGTCGGCATGTGTCAACTGCCACGTCATGACGCCCTACTATGCCACATGGATGCATTCTAGCCACTCGCAAAATGCCACCTGCAACGACTGCCACGTTCCACACGAGAACATGGTGCGCAAGTATGCATTCAAGGGTGTAGATGGCATGAAGCACGTTACAGCTCTCGTGATGCGACAGGAGCGCATGTCGCCCAAGATAGGCGACGACGGGGCACAAGTCGTGATGAACAACTGCATACGCTGCCACACCGAACTCAACACCACAATGGTAAACACCGGCAAAGTCGACTACATGATGACTAAGGTGGGCGAGGGAAAGGTGTGCTGGGACTGTCACCGCCAGGTACCACATGGCGGCACAAATTCCCTGGCCAGCACTCCCGATGCCATTGTGCCGGTACCCAAGAGCGCAGTGCCTGAGTGGCTGCAGGGTATGATGAAGTAAAAAACACAACCGTTACGTTAACGCCAGTTAACGTCAACTATAAACCTAAAAAAAACAAAAAAACAAAATATTATGAGCGAAAAGAAACTTAAAGGATGGCAAGGCTGGGCGTTGTTTGGCGGCTGCATGGTAGGCGTGTTTCTACTGGGCCTGCTGGTATCAGCACTGATGGAACGCCGCGCCGAGGTTGCCTCAATCTTCAACAATCGTCAAAATCCCATGGCCGACAGCATCGTGGCACGCAACGACTCGTTTGCCGTTGATTTTCCCCGCGAGTATGAAACATGGGCAATGACTGCCGACACCACATTCAAGTCAGAGTTCAACAGCAGCGAAGCCATTGACGTGCTTGAGCAACGTCCCAACATGGTTATCCTGTGGGCCGGATATGCATTCTCATGGGACTACACCACTCCGCGAGGCCACATGCACGCCATCGAAGACATGACACGCACGCTGCGCACCGGCGCCCCCGACAAAGTGGACGACGGCAGCAACCAGCCCGGCACCTGCTGGACTTGTAAGTCGCCCGACGTGCCTCGCATCATGCAGGAAAAAGGCGTGGGCGAGTATTACAAGGCCAACTGGGCTAAGTGGGGCAACGAGATCGTGAACCCCATAGGTTGTGCCGACTGCCACGACGCACGCACCATGGCGCTGCACATCTCACGTCCCGCACTGCGCGAGGCTTTTGCACGCATGGGCAAGGACATCGACAAGGCAACCCATCAGGAAATGCGCACTCTCGTGTGTGCACAGTGCCATGTGGAATACTACTTCAAGGATGACCCCAACACTCCCGAGAAGGACCAGTATCTCACATTCCCATGGGACAAGGGCCTCACCGTTGAGGACATCGAGGCTTACTATGACGAAACTCAGTATGCCGACTATGTGCATGCTCTCTCTAAGGCTCCCATCCTCAAGGCTCAGCACCCGGGATATGAGACCACACGCATGGGCATCCATGGACAGCGCGGCGTAAGCTGTGCCGACTGCCACATGCCCTACACTGCCGACGGTGGCGTGAAGTACTCTGACCACCAGGTGCAGTCGCCTCTCGCCAAGATGGACCGCACTTGCCTCACCTGCCACCGCGAGAGCGAGGAGACTCTGCGACAGAACGTGTATGAGCGCCAGCGCAAGGTCAACGAGATTCGCACCCTTGTGGAGGACGAACTTGCCAAGGCTCACATCGAGGCTAAGTTTGCATGGGACAAGGGCGCTAACGAGACCGAGATGAAGCCCGTGCTTGACGCAATACGCAAGAGCCAGTGGCGTTGGGACTTTGCAGTGGCTAGCCACGGAGCAGCATTCCACGCTCCGCAAGAGATCACACGCATCCTCTCTAACGCCCTCTACTGGGCACAGCAGTCACGCTTGCTGACAACCAAGGTTCTCGCTAAGCACGGCTTTACAGGCGATGTACCCATGCCCGACATCTCTACCAAGGCCAAGGCACAGCAATACATTGGCCTTGACATGGCCGACAAGGAAGCCAAGAAAGCGGTATTCATGAAGGACATCCAGCCCAAGTGGGTACAGGACGCTTTGAAAAAAGGCAAAATGAAGTCAATCTAAGGTAGTATAAATAATGTGGAATAAACCCTGGACTTACCGCGAGGGAACAGCCATAGTAGCAGGCCTGCTTGTAGTGGGGGCGATGCTGCAGCTCACGGTAGGACCCATCGACTGGAACCTCATGGCGTGGCCCGTGAACATCATTGTTGCAATGGTGCTCACGGGTGCCGTCGTTACTGGCAACGTGATGCGCAAGCGCAGTTACATGCTGCGTTTTGCCAGCTCGCGCCACGCTGCAGTGCCGGTGCTCATCGTCACTGCGGTGGCAACGGCGATTTATGGCGTCACTAACATGCGCGAAACTCTGTCGTGCTGGCCATTTGTGCTCCTGTATCTGTGGATGGACATCATTGTGGGCCTTGTCACCTGCAAGCACCTCAAGCCCTCGTTGCGCAACATGTGCATCACAGCATCACACGCAGGACTGTTCATCGCACTCACCGCAGCCACACTGGGCAGTGCCGACATGCAACGCCTCAAGATGCAGGTAAACAGCGACCAGCCCGAATGGCGCGCCACCGACGACAATGACAAGGTACATGAACTGGACCTCGCCATCTCGCTCAACCACTTCACCATCGACGAATATCCGCCCAAACTTGTGGTCATTGACAATGAGACCGGCAAGACCCTGCCCACCGACAAGCCTCAGAGCCTGGTGCTGGAAGACAGCGTCACCGAGGGCGACATCATGGGTTACCACATCAAGACCAAACGCTTACACGACTATGCAGCCCAAGTAGCCACAAAGGATACCATCAACTATGTGGCATGGGGATATAACGGCGCCACCACTGCGGCACTTGTCGATGTCACTAAGGGCGGCAAGACGCTGGCCAGTGGCGAATGGGTGTCAAACGGGTCGTTCATGTTTCCCTACAAGGGTTTGCGCCTCAACGACAAGCATTCGCTCGTGATGCCCGAACGTGAGCCCAAGCGATATGCATCGGACGTCACCATCTACACTAAGAGCGGACTCAAAGAGAATGCAGTCATCGAGGTCAACAAACCCTACAACATCGAAGGGTGGAAAGTCTACCAGCTGTCCTATGACGAAACAATGGGACGATGGAGCAAGACATCGGTTCTTGAACTGGTCAAGGATCCGTGGTTGCCCTGCGTCTACACCGGCATAGGCTTGCTCATCATCGGAGCTATACTCATGTTCCTGACCGCAGGAAGAAAGGAGGAGGACAACAAATGATACACATTTCATGGGACAACTTCTTGGCATTTGCACTGATTTCTGTTGCACTGTGGGCACTGGGAGCCTACTGCGCATGGCGCGACTCCCGCAAGGCGGCTCTCACATCAACCATTGCCGGCATCGCAGTCTTCATGGCGTTCATCGTGGGGCTGTGGATAAGCCTTGAGCGCCCGCCGCTGCGCACCATGGGCGAGACACGCCTGTGGTATGCCTTCTTCCTCCCCGTGGCCGGCCTGGCAGTTTATAGCCGCTGGCGCTACAAGTGGATACTCTCGTTCTCAACACTGATGTCCATCGTGTTTATATGCGTCAACATCTTCAAGCCCGACATACACAACAAGACACTGATGCCTGCGCTGCAGTCGCCGTGGTTTGCCCCCCACGTGATAGTGTACATGTTTTGCTACGCCATCATGGGAGCCGCCACGCTCATGGCCATCGCGGCACTACTGGGCGACAAGATAAAAATCAAAGGCAAAAGCTTCGATGGCAGCCTCATCCAGCACCCCGTCAACAATCTGGTTAACATAGGGTTGGCATTCATGACTCTGGGCATGCTCATGGGAGCCCTCTGGGCCAAAGAGGCTTGGGGCCACTACTGGGCATGGGACCCCAAGGAGACATGGGCCGCCGCCACATGGCTGCTTTACCTCGCCTATATACACATAGGAAACGCCCCGCAGGGCACAATACCGCGCAAAAAATACTACCTGCTCATCGTGGCCTTCCTGTGCCTGCAGATGTGCTGGTGGGGAATCAACTACCTGCCCTCGGCCCAAGCCGGAAGCGTACACACCTACTCAATTAGCTGACACGTCTAAAACAACTATAACAAAACCACAAAAAAAAGGATTTCAACTTCAGTTAGATTTTTTAACCCAGAAAGTGCATTAGGGCATGGATGAGATTTTAGATTATCATTGTGTCAGGATTTGCGCTATATTGAACGAGCATAGGGGTTCCTATATGAGCGAAAGATAGCCCAAATCATGCCCATGAGAAGCAAAATATTGGCGTTTGCTCCTAATGAACTTTCTGGGTTTAATATTGCTGTCCGGAAAAAAACGTCAGAGACACTAAAGGCAGTATTTTTACAATAATTTTTATCATTCCAGAGAAATAAGCACCCCCTTTATTTCTCTAGAACACTACTTTTTCACCAGTTTTGTTTTTTCTAGAAAAGTTATAATCTATACAAAAATTTGCACACTATTCAATTTTTTCTTACTTTTGCACCATGCTAAATTGCCACAACATATTTTGTCTTTTATAAAGGAATGTGAAATAGATTATTATATTAATTTTAATTACTTATTGAAGTTATGAAAAAAATTATTTTTATTCTTGTTGCCATGTTAGGCATCGCAAGTGCAAACGCACAATTCAAGGATTCAGGTTTCAAGGTAATCGGTGAGGTCGGTTCAAATGTGACAAGGATGTTTGTCGACGGTGGTGGTGATGGTTTTGGCATTGTCGCTCCTGGCGCCGAGGTAAGCTTGGGTACAAACGTATGCCCGAACTTCTTCGTTGGTGGTGGCGTAGGTTATGACGCATGGGTGTCAGTGGGAGACCTCAAAGACTCAATGTCTGATACTTATCACGAGATAAAGGCATTTGCACACGGTCGCTATTATATGTCGGCCGAAGGAAACGGATTAATTGCCGATGTAAAGCTTGGTTACAAGCGCAACCTGTCATTCGATTTTAATCAAGATGCTTTTGATATATTTGTAGGTCCCGGTTACATGTTCGGCGGCAAATTCACTGTAACAGCAGGTTACTCAGGCTCTTTCCACAAAGAATTCAAGCTCCACGGTGCTGCACTCAAATTAGGCATGGAGTTCTAATTGACATAATATCCCCTAATAACAAATACCACAGGCGGCCACTGCAAAGGTGGTCGCCTGTTGCATATATTTTCGCAAAGTCTTCGTAGCGAAGCGTTTCGTAATGAGCGCAGCGAATGTTTCGTAGCGAGCACCGCGAGCGTTTCGTAATGAGCGCAAGCGAATGTTTCGTAGCACAGCGTTTCGTAATGAGCGCAGCGAATGTTTCGTAGCGAGCCCCGCGAGCGTTTCGTAGCGAGCACCGCGAGCGTTTCGTAGCGAGCCCCGCGAGCGTATCGTATACCACCGATATCAATTTATATCGCTTTGCGCTTCAAATGTATTGGCAATGACCTTTGCAATCTCTGGCAACTCACTGCTTTTTACCACATTGCGGTCGGGCTGGGGATATGAGTTATGGTTGAATGCATTCCTGATTTTGCGCAAAATTTCCTTTTGCTCATTGTCGAGGCTACCGCGTTTCAACAGTTCGTTGAGCAGCTCCTTGAAATCAAAATGTCCGTGATACTCAACAAAATAGTCGAGTTCGGGATATTTCTCGTAAGCCTTGCGTTCAAACTCCATTATCAGCTCCACGATGCGCGGACGCATGTCGTCGTAATTGCCAAACTCCTCGACCACATCGTCCTTCTCAACAGTCTTGCCAGGAACAAGCGGCAGCAAGGTCTTCATGCGCTTGTCATACTTGAGCTTAAGCAAGTCGCCGTAGTTCTTTATCTTAATGCCGTGGGCGTTGATGACGTAGTTGCCCTCAAGATTCATTGTCACATCCAGTTGCTCAGAGAGGATGCCCTTGTCGCTGTCGGGCATGATGTCCTTGAGTTTAAACTTAGATCGACGGTCGCGTATGTCGCGTGAGTTGAGACCTTCCTCAAAGAGCGATAACTTTGCAAAGAGGAACAGCAATGCATCCTGTACCTTAAAGCGACGAATCATCTTCTCGGTCTTCTGATAGTCATTGCGGCTTGCGGCAATGCCCTTGTTTATTATTGCCACAAGTTCTTCTTGAGTGAGTCGACGATTGTTGCGGTCATTCTTCATTTTATCAAACCTCACATCGATGTAGGGTTTAATCCTGTCGGTGCGATCGGTCCACAGCGCTTTGCGCTCGTCGAGCGTGAGATGGTGGGTCTCAAGAGATTTCATGCGGGTAAACCGTCCCTTGAGCATATCCATATAGCGGTAGTTGCGCTTGAAGGAGTAGAACGGCTGGAAGTCATCCTCAAGTTCGCCTTGCAGGAACTGCGCAATGAGGTGAGTCACATTGTCCCCGCTCTCAGGCACTCCTAAAGCCTGCTTGATTTCCTTGTCAAACATCTGTCGAGGCAGTTCTATGGTGCAAAGCTCGGCATAGTCGGCGCCAAGATTCCTATAATACTCGCTGGTGCGGGGTTGCCACTTGCGGCGTCGACTATTCAAGAAAGGAACATTGACAGCCAGTCCATCGTCAATCTTGTCGAGCAACGTGTTCAGATAATACTTGCGTGCCCGCAGATATTGCTCGTACAGCTCCACCGTGTCGGCAGGCTTGCGGTTGAGCGCTCTGTAAAGGAACGGATGCTCACGGTCCCTGTCGTTGATGAGCTGGGCCTTGTCAAACAACGCCTTCAGGTTGGCAAGGTTGCATGCGTCAACCTGGTCGTTGAACGTGGCTATTGTGGCCTGCATCACGCGGTAGTTGAGCCCCGTCATCTTGTCGCTGCCGCGCTTGACGCCCTTGAGCAGTGTGGGCTGGAAGCGCACAATGTCCTCGGCGAGGAAGTCGGCAAGTCGGCCAGGCATGATTGCCTTGAACGACCGCTTTCCCATCTTGTTGTCGCGGCTGTTGGCCGCTTTCTTGTCGTCCAGGAGCCGCTTGATGCGACACTCAGTGTCGGCGAGCATGGCGGTGAGTTCTTCCTTGACGTGGGTCTTGAAGTCCTTGCCAGTCGCATTGCCCTTGACCGACTCCACCAACTTTTGCGGCATATCGGCAATGTCGATGCCATAGCTGCCCAAGTTCTCCTCGGTGAGACGACCGTCGCGCATGTCATCAAAAAGGGCAAGATACTTGTCGGCGGTGTCGTTGATGAGGCGCTCGGTTGCTTCGTTGCCGCACAGATACATGTGGAACATCATCGCCGGCAGTTCCAGCACGCTCATGCTCATCTCGGGTGTGTGGTTACGGTTCCAGTCCTCATCCTCGGGATTGCACAGTAGCACACCGTCCTTCACCATTTCGGCTGCGTGGTCAAGGTTCATCAGGTAGATTTTGTTGTTGTTGATAATATAGTGAGTGCGAGTATCAACAATGTAGGGATAGTTCTCCTCGTTGCCGTCATCGCGTTTCACGTCCTCAAATTCCCTCACGGGTATGTTGGTGTTGAAATAGAGCGGCATTGAGTCTTCGCTGCTGCCGCGCTTGCGCAGGCGCTCCACTTCTTGTATGCGTCCGAAGCCGTTGAGACGGTGCTCCAGCACACGCACGCGCTCCTGCCCGTCGATGCAGTGCTTGCCGGCAGTCTTCAGGTGGCGCACCTTGCCGCAATTAACCTGGAATCGCAAGTCTTTAAAAAGTTCATTGTGGTCGATGTATTGCATCACGAGATGGGCAAAGCGGTCGCTGCTGCGCACCTGCAACACTTCGCTGCCGTCGCTCGAGGTCTGACGGAACCGCTCCTGGTCGTCGTGCTCGAGAGTGTCGAACAACGGACGTGGGCATCGCTTCAACTCGTTGAGCATGTCGAGTGCCACAGTGACCCGGCTTGCCTCGCTGTCAAGTCGCTCCTTGGGCAGGATGATACCATTGATGGCAAACGAACGCCTGATGAGCTGCGCCTCGGTCGAATCTTTGCGGTACTGCCCGTAAATAGGCAGCTTGGTCAAGAACACATTGGCATATTTCTTCTCAAGCAGCAAGCATATAACGAATGCTACTCCCACACCCGAGAGGTGCAGGTTCTTGTCATCGCCGTTGTTGCCCACAAGCGAGAGGAAGAAGCCGGTGTTAACGCGGCTCATGCGGCGACCGTTCTCACGATACTGTTCATAGCGGTGGTCCTGGATGAAGCGCAGGTCATCGACCTCGAGCGAGAAACGCTCTTTCATCAGTCGCAACGCCACGGTATAGACCTCGTTGATGTTATGTGCCAGCGGTTGCTCGCTATATTTGAGGAAGTTGCTGCCCGAATCAAATAGCAGACTCTTCAACTTGTAGTGGGTGGTATAGTCGCGATAGGTCTTAAGCACCCTGAACAGCATGTTGAGCGACTGGTATATGTCCCACTCATTGATAGAGGGACGCGAAGTCCTGTTCTTCTTGTTGAAATACTGGCGTTGTTTCTCGGCAAGCACTGCGACAAAGGGGAATTGTTTCAAGAGCAATTCCTTCACAGCATCGGTTTTCTCTGGGTGCGGGTCTTTCATCGTGTCGGTGTACTTGAGCTGACGCATCACGGGATGTTCCCACATGTCCTCTACACCAGGCTTATCCTTAGTGACATCAAAGTTTCCTACGGGCACGGGAGCCAAATCAACGCGTTCTTTAATGTAGTCGAGCACTTTCTGCACATTGTTGAGTGCCATTGCAGCATAAGCACCAAAAACGGCTTTTTTCTTCTCGATTAATTGCGGTATATTCATAATAAAATTATGTTGTGTTTTGATGTGTTATTCCAGACGCAAATATACGATTTTTTTATAACAATCCGTTTTTTAGACACACGAATTTTTGGGTTCATTGATTATTTTTTTTATTTTTGCAAAAGAAATTTGGTGTTATATTACCACTTTTGTGCAACAGCAAATACATTTTTATTATGAGAAACGCTATTTATTTTGCTGAACACAAGGTTGTTGCAAACATCATGTTGAAGAAGCCCCATTTTTGAAGGGGTATATCAAT
>JAKSLZ010000074.1 GCA_024400935.1 Muribaculaceae bacterium
ACAATGCTTTTGCCCTTACAGGGCGCATTGATGTTGCCTTTTGTCACCCAGGGCGCTGCCCTGGGCTAGTAGCAACCTTGCGCTTACAGCGCGCCGTGAGTTCCGCTGATTGATACTGCTAATATTCATATTGTCAAGGTTGTATAAGGGACGACACAGGGTTGTCGTCCCTGCATTATTGCCCGTGACCGGGCAAAGGCGGTAGTGACACTCTGATGTCCGAAGGACATTACTTGAATAACCCCACACGCCGAACGAAGTGGCGTGTGGGGGGAGCGAGCACCCCAACAATGCGTCTGAAAGACGCTACATCCCATTTCCTATTGCCATAGACTACAAATCGTCTGCAGTGTAGCGTCTTTCAGACGCATAGTTACTGCTTACCATTTCCCGGTACACCTTCGCTACGCTTAGGTGTACTGGGTTATCCAGCTAATGTCCTTCGGACATCAGAGTGATACTCCACCATATGCGTCACACTAAAGCGCCAACCAGAATAATCCTGATTTTCCACCTAGCAACAGAGGTGATAGTAACACCTGGTATCGCCATAACATAATGGTTTTATGTGTGTTATAAATACTTTGTGGTGTTACTGTTACCGTGTTACCAGGGTGGAATTATCCTGGTAAGAGGGTGTCACAAAATGCGTTTTTGCTAGATAACAATGCTTTTGCCCTTACAGGGCGCATTGATGTTGCCTTTTGTCACCCAGGGCGTTGCCCTGGGCTAGTAGCAACCCTGCGCTTACAGCGCGCCGTGGGTTCCGCTGATTGATACTGCTAATGTTCATATTATCAGGGGTGTCGTCCCTTATTGCCCGTGACCGGGCAAAGGCGTGATGCACTTCTATGCCTCTAATATTCACATTATCAGGGTTGTAGGGACGACACCCCTGTGTCGTCCGTAGCGACCGCAGGGCGCTGCTGTGCATCACTTTTACTAACAGTGAGTCACAAAAAGAAACACACTGATTCTTTGTAATGTAATGCTTATCAGTGTGTTGTGTTGCTTTTGGGTGTTACTGTTACTTGCTGTGTTTGTTTTCGCAGGTTTTGCACAGAGCCAGACCGGCTTGTTTGGCTTTCTGGACTGATACTTTTCTCACTTGGCGGCCCTTGATGTGCTGGCAGTCATGGTAATGATATTTTTCGCCATGTTGCGTTACATATACGGTGCCGTTTGCATCATAGGGTATGTCGCGAAAGTTGTCCCTGTACTGTTTGTCGTAGGTACTGGTTGCTGACGCGGGGTGGGTTGCTGCCGTGATTGCTGCGCCTGTACACAGGGTCAATGCGGTGATAAGAAGTAAAAGTCTGTGTTTCATTTTATTAGTTGTTTTGGTACAAAACCGCCTTTTGGTGCTGAATGCCTAGAGGCGGTTTTGTGGGTTAGTGTAGATGATGGGTTGTGGTTATTTCTTGCCCATCACGTTCTTGAGCATGTCAAAGGCGCTGTCGACTACCTCGGCAGCCTTGCCGTCGAGTGAATCGGGAGTAATCTTTTGTACAATCTCGGTTGCCTTTTTCTTAACTTCCTCGCTTGCTACCATGTCTCCTGCCTTGTCGCCCAGGATGTTCTTGGCGATGTCGCTGATGCCGCCTTTGTTACCTGCTTGTGCTGCCTTGTCGCCCAGCATGTCTTTTGCCTGGCCGATGATGTCTTTTAAGTCTGCCATAATTGTTTTAAGTTTAGATTGTTAGTATTTTGATTTGTTAGAATAAACTGAGTGCTTGCTGCTCCACGCGAGCCTTGGCCCTGCGCAGGCGGTCGTCGTTGACGTCGATGCCTATCGAGCGGCACCCCAGGTCGTGTGCCACCTTGCATGCTGTGCCTGTGCCGCAGTAGGGGTCGAGCACGATGCCACCTTGTGGGCAAGTGGCGGCGATGGGGAGCTTGTAGAGCTGTTGCGGCGCTATGACGTAGCGGTCGGTCTCGCCACGCTCGGGTGCGATGTTCCACACGTCGCCGGGCAAGCTGGTGGTGCGCGGCATCTCCTGGATGTGGAATCCGTGGGTGTTGATGTTGTTGTCGCGTGTGGCGTCGCTGGTGTTGGCGGGTTCCTTGCTGTCGCGCAGATACAGCTTGAACGAGCCTATTGTGGCTTTGTTGACTTTGCGCAACGATGTCATCATCGCGTTGAGCGCGTTGTTCTTCTCGGCCGATGTGAGGAACTGGTTGGTGGCGATGTTGCGGCGATAGCGGTCGCCGGTCTTGCTTGCGCTGGTCTTCTCGTCAGTGAAATATCTCCTCAGCTGCTCGTCATTATAATAATAGGTGTCCTGCTTGACAAAGTGGAACAGATACTCGTGCTCGTTGCGTGCATGGTTTTGCGTAGCGTCGATGGTGCCTTGTTGCTTGTTCCACACGATGTCGTTGCGCAGTTTCCATCCCTGCAGGTCCATCATCTTGATGGCCAGTCGCCAGGGCAGGGCCTGCATTGATGCGTTGTTGTAAGCGTCGGCCATGTTGATCCACAGTGAGCCCTCGCTCTTGAGCACCCTGTAGGCCTCGGCAGTCATGCGCAGCAGGCTGTCGATGAACTCGTTCTCGTCACTTGTGGTGAGTGAATCCACTTTGTACTCGCGCAGGTGCCAGTAGGGCAGTGTGGTGACTATGCAGTCGATGCTGTTGTCCTCGATCTGTGCCATTACCTTGCATGCTTCTCCGTGGTGGTACTGCGGCATGGTGTTGCGTCCCAGCCGTGCCACCAGGGTGCGTGTCTTGGGGTCGCACTCGGGTGCTTTGAGAATGGCCGGGTCAACGGCAGGTGCCGCCGGTGTGGCAATGACGATGGCTTGTGGCTCGACGGCAGGCAGCGCTGTTTCTTTGTCTTCTTGTGACAATGCGGCTGTGTCAACGCCGTTGAGGGTGTCGCGCAGCAAGGCAGCGGCGCGCGCGCTCATCTTGTCGTGTCCTATTGCGCTCATGGCGTCCTCAGCCAGCCACAGCGCCACCAGTTCGTTTGCATCGGTCTGTAGTAGCTTGGCCAGTTTCACGACTTGTGCCCGCTTGGGGCGTCTCTCGCCGTGTTCATAACGGCTGTACATGGGCACGTCCACCCCTATGGCTTGTGCCAGCTTGCGCTGGAGCAGACCACGTTCCTGTCGCAATAACCTTATTTTTTCAGAGAACAGCATAGAAAGTAGTTTTAAGATGATTTGTTATTTGCTGACAAATTTAGTAAATCTTTTTATAACAACCAAACGTGAGAAATAAATTTTGTGCAGGAAAATACAAGCGCAGGTAGCGGCTAAGTTGTCAAATAGGGTGTGAAACTGTTGTTCTTATTTATAAAAAAGGTATGATGCAATGTGTGTCTGTCAGAAAAAATTAGTAACTTTGCACGTGGAATCTCCATTATAGGGGGGTGACAAGACATATTACAAGGTGCCTCACTTCTTGTGAAATCGCCAAAACTCTACAACGAATATACGAGGCACGGTGCAACCCATATCAGGTGGGCTGTTTTTCCGTGCGTATATTCAGGTGTTTGGCGATACCTACAAGAGTGCAGGACAGTCCGCCTTTTCTATGTCCATACGTGAACACGCGGCATGGTAGAATTTTTTCCCTTCACATTGGTTACATTCTGCCGCAGCCGTTCATAAACCGATAGTAAACTAAATTATAAACACTTTAACTAACAGAAAGATTATGAAGAAATTACTACACAAACTAATCTTGTTGCTGTGCATGCTCACAGTCAGCCTCAACGCCTCGGCATACGACGTTATTGACTTACCCGCTGTTTCTACAGACACAGGAACAGGAGAAGGTAAAGTCTATAAAAACGAGATAGAAACGTATAAAGATTATCTTTATGTTGTCGCACCCTCTTACAGATGGTCTTTTCTAGACGAATATGCCAGATTCCTTTTTAGTTATGCTTTTTCAATCGTATTTGATGTTAATCAATTCAAAAATGGAGTTTATAAATTTGATTTTTTTATCCAATGTGAACCCGAAGGAGAACAATTTTTCAAACCATTAAGCAAAGGTCTCAATAAAGATGGAATAGCAAGATGTGATGTCAAGGTAAAACTTGAGGACGAGACGGTTTTGGACTTTAGTAACACAAGTTATGAATACAAAGTTGACTCCAAAAAAGGAATCACGATAAACCCTTATTGGTTCATTTCCGATGAAACTCCAAGTACATTATTTTCTAATATACTCAAGCTCAAGGAGAGTGACATAAAGTCCATAGCGTTCTACAAGAACGGTAAAATTGTTGGCGACTGGATAAAACTTAATGGTGTCTATAACAGTACCACCATCGACGACATGCTTGCTGAGCTTGAAAAGATGGGGAAGGTGAATCCCAAACTCATGCAGAAGCCCTCAAGCACGAGCAGTACTTCGGCGGGAACCCAGAGTAACAACAAGCCCTCATCTACATCTGGTTCATCATCTACATCATCAAGTACGACCACGAGACCCTCATCTACATCAACTTCTTCGTCAACATCATCGTCTAATTCTGGTTCTACCTATAGTTCTGGTAGCTATAGCAACAGTAACTACGACTACACGCCCAAGAAGAAGGAGCCTGCCGGATGGAATTCGCCCGCCGATGCTAAGACCGTGGGAGTCTCGCTGGGCTATGTTTCCAAGCAGTGGGAGATGAAGCAGGGCGGCACGGTTGAAAAATTCGGTTACTGGGATGGCAGCAAGTCTGTCCCCGGATTCCAGATTGGTATCCGCTTTGAGCCGCAGTTCAAGTATGGCTTTGCGCTCAACACAGGCTTGTACTATGAATACTACTTCTCAAGTGCCAGCAATGTCGCTGTGGAGGACGAGTATGGCAAGCCCCTGACCTGCAAGGGTCGCCTTGAGGAACACAACCTCTACCTCCCCATTCACCTTGAGTACCGTCTGCACTTCAACGACAAGTTCAACCTGTTCTTCTTCGGCGGTGCGGGTCTGGACTACGGCTTAGGCGGTAAACTCACCTACTACGATATTCCGGGATATGAGGACACCAGTTTTGACGACATCTACGAGAATACGCTGGGCTGGAAACGCTTCAACGCCTCGATAGAATACGGTCTGGGGTTGCGTTACCGCGCTTTCCAAGTGCACGCAAGCATGGCACGCGGGCTCATCAACATGTCGGACAACGATAGCTACAGCATCAAGCAGAACAAGAACCTCTCGGTGGGCGCCTCCATCATGTTCTGACCCCTTTTGCTATTTCTCTCGCAGATTGCGCGATTTTTTTAAAACTGAGGGAAAAAACTTGAGCTTCGCATGTTGAAACCATTTTAGTTTTTCAATTTGTTTCGACTGGCGTCCTGCTGGACGCGGTTGATGATACATTTCTTCGAGGGTGTGTCAAAATACGTTTTGGTGGGGTAACGCCCATGCAGGGTGCATTGGTGTTGCCGTCTGTTTCCCAGGGCGTTCCTTGGGCTAGTAGCAGTATTGCGCTTGCATTGCGCCGCCATTTCGTGTGTGTTGACACACTCTCCTATTTGGAAAAGTACAATAGGATAGAAGAGTATAAGAATCACGAGATTTGAATAAAAAATATTGCTGTCCGGTAAAATTGCTATCTTTGCCCATAATTGATTATTTAGGTTTTTGTGGTGAAAACAAAGATAATCAAAAGGGCTGATACTTCGCATGAGTACCAGCCCTAATTTTTTCAACTAAAAAAAGTTTTACCGGACAGCAATAGTTTTGGGATGTCAGTCTTTGTGATGATGATGATGATGATGATGGTGGTGGTGGTGATGATGGTGGCGGAACAGGCTGCGTATCATGTCGGTGAGACACAGGCGCAGCAGTCCATAGCCCAGGACGGCTCCGCTCATGTTTGCCGCGATGTCGGCTATTTCAAACTGGCGTTCGATTGTCAATGTGAGCTGGCATGACTCCATCACGAGTCCCAGCAGCATGGTGAATGCCATGAGAAACAATTCCTTGTTTACCTTGGGGTAATGAGGGTATATGTGCTTGATGTAGTCATAGGTGAACACAATCATTGCGGTGAGGTATAGGAGCATGTGGGCCACTTTGTCAGAGTAAGGGAATGTAAGCAGCGATGTGCCTACAGGCTTACTTGCAAGTGACAGGTAGACCACGACGGCTAGCATGGCCAGTGATGGCAGGCCTGTGGGTATTATGCGTAGTAATTTTCTCATTTGTCTTTTTGGTTAATGGCTAATAAATTTTATTTTGCCTAGAGCATAAATAGTAATTTGCGTGCAAATTTACACTAAATTTTGGGTTTGTGTGAAACTTTTTTGGATAAAATTGCTTTAATTAGAGGTAAATTTATTATTTTTGCATAATATGGCCAAATTGAAGGATTTCTTTTCGATGAGTCGTCACGAGCGCCGCGGCGCTGTGGTAGTGCTAGTGCTGCTGGCGGTGGCACTGTGCTGCCACATGTGGATGGGCCGCAAGCCTGCCGGTGATGCCCCTCTCGACATGCAGGGCCAGGAGCAGCGGTTCATTGAGC
Source organism: Muribaculaceae bacterium (assembly GCA_024400935.1). Taxonomy (GTDB): domain Bacteria; phylum Bacteroidota; class Bacteroidia; order Bacteroidales; family Muribaculaceae; genus Sodaliphilus. The sequence goes on from JAKSLZ010000074.1 coordinate 6,470, forward strand.
AATGCAACTCCATTGACCAGAGTCAGGGAGGCGAAGCCTCGGCCGCCGATGCCGGACAGGGTGGGGCGGTAGACTACTCGGGCGACAAGACTGAGTTTATACCTGAGGGCGCGTCGTCATCGTCACACTCGGCGCACCACGGCAAGGGCTCAAAGAAATCAGGGGAATCCAAGAAGGAGACCAAAAAGGATAAAAAGAGCGGAAGCAAGACAAAGGCTCCGGTAAAGCAGCGCCAGCTCGACGAGGTGCCTGCATTTTAATTAAACTTATAAAAGGAGAAATTTAGATGGCAACAAGAGGACAATTCACTACACGCATTGGCGCAATTGCGGCAACAGTGGGCTCGGCCGTGGGGCTGGGCAACATATGGCGTTTCCCTTATGAGACAGGTGTGCACGGCGGTGCCGCGTTTATTTTCATATATCTGCTGTGTGTGCTTGTGATGGGCATCCCTGTGATTGTCGCAGAGTTTGTGGTGGGCCGCCGCACCCACAAGAATGTGTGCGGTGCATTGCGCGAGATGGCTCCGGGACGCAAGTTCCACTGGTTCTCGGCCGTGTGCATCGTGGCGTCGATACTCATCATCAGTTTCTACAGCGTGGTATGCGGCTGGATACTGGAGTATCTGTTCCAGGCCATAAGCGGAGGCCTGGCCGGCACTAGTGACTATAGCAAGCTGTTTGGTGACTTTGTGTCATCGCCTTATCGCGGTGTGATGTGGACGGTGCTGTTCTTGTTTGCTAACTATCTGGTGCTCAAGCGAGGTCTCAAGCGTGGCATTGAGCGCATGGCTAACGTGATGATGCCCCTGCTGTTTGTGCTGCTGGTGGTGTTCTGCGTCAACTCGCTGATGCAGCCGGGAGCCATCGAGGGCATCAAGTTCATGTTCAGCCCCGACTTCAGTGCCATCACTCCCCATGTGGCTATTGGCGCCATGGGACAGGCGTTTTTCTCGCTCAGCCTGGGACTGTCGTGCCTGCTCACTTATTCGTCTTATTTCAAGGACAGTGACTCGCTGGTTAAGAATGCGGTGTCAGTGGCTTTGCTCGACACCATGGTGGCTGTGCTGGCCGGCGTGATGATATTTCCCGCGGTGTTCTCTTACGGGATGACACCCGAGGCCGGGCCCAAGCTCATCTTTGAAGTGTTGCCGGCAATCTTCGGTCAGATGCCCGGTGGTTATGTGCTGGCCATCCTGTTCTTCTTCCTGCTGTTTATGGCATCGATCACAAGCACAATATCGATGAGTGAAATCTCGATAGCTTACTTCAGCGAGGAACTTAAGCTAAACCGCAACAAAGCGTCACTGCTCAACACTGTCATCGCCATGGTTCTGGGCACATTGTGTGCATTGTCATTTGGCGTGATGAGTGATTTCAAGATATTCGGCATGACCTTGTTTGACCTGTTTGACTATATGTCGAGCAACATCCTGTTGCCCCTGGGTGGCATCTTCTTCTCAGTGCTAGTGGGATGGGTGGTTGACAAGAAAATCGTGGCCGACGAGTTGTCTAATCATGGCAAACTCAAGGTTGGTGTGCTCAAACCACTCAGGTTCTGCCTGCGATATGTGGCACCGTTCACTATCGTGCTGGTGTTCCTGTATGGGCTGGGAGTGTTTGAGTTTTTGAAATAATATTTTATCGCCTTGTGCGTTAATCTAAATATAAGTATAGACCCACATGAATAGACATTTCACCCCGTTTCACTTGACCTTGCGCGATGGTGTGCGCCAGTATGTGCGTCCCGCCGTGATGGGAATCCTCAATGCCACCCCCGACTCGTTCTATGCGGGGTGCCGTGCTACCGACGAGGATGCCATAGCAGCGCGTGTACGCGAGATAGTAGCTCAGGGGGCCGATATGATTGACATTGGGGCTTATTCAACCCGTCCCGGAGCCGACACTGTCAGTGCCGAGGAAGAACTGTTGCGTCTCAGGCATGCCATGGCGGTGGTTAAGCGCGAGGCTCCGCACATGGTTACATCGGTCGATACATTCCGTGCCGGCGTTGCCCGTGCCGCAGTGGAGGAGATGGGCGTGGACATCATCAATGACGTGTCGGGCGGTAGGCTTGATGACGCGATGTTCTCTACAGTGGCTGCGCTGCGCGTGCCATACATCTTGATGCACATGCGCGGCACACCGGCAACCATGCAGCAGTTGACTGATTATGACAACGTGACCCGCGACGTGGTGTCGTTCCTGGCACAGCGCATGGCCATGTTGCGCGACATGGGTGCGGGCGATGTGATCGTTGACCCGGGCTTTGGGTTCAGCAAGACGCTTGAGCAAAACTATGAGATGCTGGCCCACCTCGACATGTTCCACACACTTGAGGTACCGTTGCTGGTGGGAGTGTCGCGCAAGTCGATGATATACAAGCTGTTGGGAGTTACCCCGCAAGAGGCGCTCAACGGCACCACGGCAGTTAATGCGATTGCCCTGATGCAGGGAGCCCACATCCTGCGCGTGCACGACGTGCGTGCTGCGGTCGAGGCACGCGACATAGTGGAGGCAACAATGGATTATACAACACGACAATAACAACGTATTCAGTATATGAACGAATTTACTATTTTTTCATTAATTGGACTCAAGGACATCATTGACATCTTGCTGGTGGCAACGCTGCTGTTCTACCTGTACCGCACGATGAAAAAGTCAGGCACGATCAATATCTTTATCGGTGTGTTTGCCTTTGTGGTTGTGTGGGGCATAGTCTCGATACTTGACATGAAGCTCATCTCAAAGATCATGAGTGTGTTCATGGAGATAGGTCCCATCATTCTCATCATCCTGTTCCAGGAACAGGTGAAGCGATTCCTCAACGAGCTGGGCTCGCACAAGGGATGGGGATTTATCGCCTCGGTATTCAGACACCGGTCTGACAACGAGGACGCAAAGAAATGGATCATGCCCATCGTGTATGCATGCATGAGCATGTCTAAGTCAAAGACTGGCGCGTTAATTGTCGTTCAGCGACAACTCTCGCTCGAATCCTATGAGAACACCGGAGATGTCATTGACGCCAACATCAATACCCGCCTCATTGAGAATATATTTTTCAAAAACAGCCCCCTGCATGATGGTGCCCTCATCATAGCCGGCGGCAAGGTGAAGAGTGCCGGATGCATCCTGCCGGTGTCGCACGACACATCGCTGCCACGTTACTTGGGCCTGCGTCACCGCTCGGCACTGGGTATCGCCCAGGCGACTGATGCGATAGCGATTGTGGTGAGCGAGGAGACAGGACACATCTCTTATGCCTATAAAGGCAACTTCCACCTCAAGCTCACCAGCACCGAGCTTGAGCACGCATTGTCTAATCTTGAATAATTAAAACCCTTAGAAATGTTTGATATCCAAGGAACGCTCGTTAGTTTAGAGCTTGTTGAGAAATTCTTTTGCTGTGACCTCGACACATGCCTGGGCGCATGCTGCATCGAGGGCGATGCCGGAGCACCGCTCACTCAGGACGAGCGCCGCAAGATAGAAGAAATCCTGCCCGACATATGGGACGACCTGCTGCCCCGCGCACAGGAGGAAATCAAGGAAAACGGCGTGGCCTATCTGGATCCCGAAGGCGAACTGGTGACACAGATCATCGACGGCAAGAACTGTGTGTTCACCTGCTACGAGCCCGGCGGACTGTGCTCATGTGCCATCGAGAAGGCCTACAGGGCGGGCAAGATTGACTTTCGCAAGCCCATCTCGTGCTACCTTTACCCCGTGCGCATCAAGCAGTTCCCCACATTCACTGCAGTGAACTATGACCGCTGGAAGATATGCAAGTGTGCCGAGGTGATGGGCCGCAAGCAGGGCATACGCGCCTACCAGTTCCTCAAGCAACCGCTCATCGACCGCTTCGGCCAGGAGTGGTATGACGAACTGGTGGCCAACTGCGAACTCTACATCAAGCAATATCTGAGTGATTAAAAATGAAGGAAGAGAATATAAGCGAACAGATGAGTTTCGAGGAGTACTTGAAGCAAGTAGAAAATTACTTGACGACGGAGACCTGGCGTACAGAACAGGACGTAAGAAAGTTGATGACGGAATACGCCGACGACTTGAAGGAGCTATACGAGGACTCTTGGACGCCAATGGAGGTAGCGGGCGGTATAACGTCAGGTCTATTGTAAACATGGGTGTTTTATTACATTTTGCGAGCCAATTGCCTCGTTATTGGTAAAAAAATGTTGAAAATCATTGTAGTATAAGAATTTTTTTGTAACTTTGTGCCGCTTTTGTGCAACCTCTGGACAAGAAGACCGAGTGGCTTGCGAATGTTGCACGGAACGAAGAACAATAAAAAACAAAAACAAAACAATGGACTTAATTAAAGTTGCAGAACAAGCATTTGCTACAGGTAAGGAACTTCCCGAATTCTTCCCCGGTGACACTATCACAGTGGCTTACCGCATCAAGGAGGGTAACAAGGAGCGTATCCAGCAGTACCGTGGCGTTGTAATCAAGATCACTGGCGAGGGCCTCAAGAAGCGTTTCACCGTTCGCAAGATCAGTGACAACATCGGTGTAGAGCGTATCTTCCCCGTTGAGTCTCCCTTCATCGACAGCATCGTTGTTAACAAGCACGGTAAAGTGCGTCGCGCTAAACTGTACTACCTGCGTGCCCTCACTGGTAAGAAGGCTCGTATCAAAGAGCGTCGCATCGTTAAGAAGGAAGCGTAAGCAACAGCTTGACAAAACGAATAGAACCGCAACATGCCCCCGGCGTGCTGCGGTTCCTATGTTTTATTACAACACGACCATATTCCTAAGAAACAAAAACATAAAAAACAGCATGAAATAGAAATATTATACAGCTGTTTTTAGTGTTTTTTGTTTATATTGTGTAAAATATGTTGATATGAGAAATTTAGTTTTTGTGATTTTAACTGTGTTGTCGATGCAGTTGTCGGCACAGGACAAGTTCTGGCTGGGGGCTGACATCAGCGGTACCACTGAGTTGGAGAGTAGGGGAGTGCAGCTGTATAACGCTGCCGGTGAGCCCCGCGAGAACACCCGGCTGATGAAGGAACTGGGCATGAACGCCATACGCCTGCGCGTGTGGGTTAATCCCAAGCGTGGCTTCAGCAACAAGGAGGATGTGCTGGTGATGGCACTGCGCGCCAAGGCGCTCGACATGCCCGTTATGATCGACTTCCATTACAGCGACTGGTGGGCCGACCCCGCCAAGCAGAACATCCCCGAGGCATGGAAGAACATGAACTACAAGCAGATGAAGCGTGCCCTGGCCCGCCACACCGAGGAGACGCTGCGGCTGCTCAAGCAGCACGGCATCGATGTGCGCTGGGTGCAGGTGGGCAACGAGACCACCAACGGCTTCCTGTGGCCCATGGGCAAGGCACAGGACAACATGAAGCAGTATGCCGGCCTCACCGATGCCGGATATGCAGCCGTGAAAAAGGTCTACCCCGATGCCATCGCCATCGTTCATCTCGACTGCGCATGCGACCCCGGCAGGTATGATTTCATTTTCGATGGCTTGAGGAAATACAAGGCGCGTTTCGACATGATAGGCGTGAGCGTCTACCCCTATTGGGACATTGATTCAAAACTTGAAGCAGACTATAAAGGAACTATTAAAGACTTTCCTGCTAACATTAAGAGAATCAGTGAGAAATATGGCGTAGAAACCATGGTTGTGGAGACAGGTGTAGAGGTGGCAAAGCCCGAAGAAGGTAAAGTGATACTTAAAGCTATCATCGACGCTGCCATGAACGACTGCGGCGGCCACTGCCACGGCGTGTTCTACTGGGCCCCCGAGCTCGAAGGCCAGTACCCCTTAGGCGCCTTCAAAGACCACCGCCCCACCATCATCATGGAAGCCTTCACCGAAGCCGCAGGCAAATAAGACTTTAGAGTTAAAATAAAAAGTTTTTCGTTTTTCGTAAAAATAATTGTATCTTTGTGGGTGAAATAGTATAAACACTTATAACTCATGAAGAAAGTAATTTTGTTATTTGCACTTATGAGTGCATTATGTGCCCAGTCGCTGAGTGCGCAGGTTATCAAGGGCGACATGAATGACGACGGCGTGATGGACATCGGTGACGTGAGCGAGAGCGTTAACACGGTCATCGGCAAGCGTGCCATCCAGTATGTTCAGGGCGGCGGCGACCCCTATATGGTTGACAACAGCCGCATTGTGGGCACTTGGTACAAGACAAAGAAAGATTACTTTACTCTAAATGCTGATGGCACAACCGACTACGTTTCGGGCCGAGGCGATGTTAAGACCTATGAGTTCCTGCCTTACCAGGGCTGCATATTATTTTACGATGCCTGCCTTAAACCTGTCACATTCATTGACGTTAAGTCGTTGATTCCTGGCCGCATGGTGTGCTTGATAGACGAGGGCGAGGAATTTGTGGTCCTCACCACCGAAGTTCCGTTGCAGCCCGTGACCGCTATCCAGCTGAGCGCGACAAACGTTGAAATGTTGGCTGGCGAGTTCAAGCAGATAACGGCGACCGTTCTTCCCGCTGATGCCGACAATAAGTCGGTGGCATGGGAGAGCAGCAACGAGAGTGTAGCAAAGGTAATGGGTGACCTTATCCTTGCCATGGGCTACGGCACTGCGGTGATTACCTGCTCGGCGACCGACGGCAGCGGTGTGAAATCCGAGTGCACGGTGACTGTGAAGAAAAAGGATATGTCAGGCAAGGATAGCAATGGCCGCGAGTATGTTGACCTTGACCTCCCTGGCGGCGTGTTGTGGGCAACATATAATGTGGGTGCCAGCAAGCCCGAGGATTACGGCCTTTACTTCGCATGGGGCGAGACCACAGGCTATGCTAAGGGCGCGAGCCACAGTTTCAACTGGGCTAACTATGATTTGTGCAACGGCAGCTCTGACAAGATAACAAAGTATTGCACCAGGGCAGATCGTTGGGATTATTCTTTAGGCACATCCCCCGATGGCAAGACCGTCCTCGACCCTGAGGACGACGCGGCGACCGTCAACTGGGGTGACGGATGGCGCATGCCTACCATACAGGAGGTAAGTGACCTTACCGATAGAAGGTATACCACCACCGAGTGGGTGACAATAAATGGAGTGTTTGGCCGCAAGATAACGAGCAGAAACAACGGCAACAGCATTTTCATGCCTGCCGCAGGGTTATGTGACGGAACCGGCCTCTCCTACGAGGAGAAATACGGCTACTATTGGTCGAGTAGCCGTCCCTCGAGCATCAACCTCTCCACCGAAGCCATCTTTGCTTGGTGTCTGGAAGTCGGTTATGCGGGTTATGGCGTTCACGACTTTAGCCGTATCAATGGGCATAGCGTGCGTGCTGTGCGTGTTGCCACAGAATAACTGTATTTCACATCAAAAAAGTAAACCCAATCGCTCTGCGGCTACCTTAGCTGGGTTATGTTCAAAAAAGTTTTCGTTTTTCGTTTTCGTTTTCGTCAAAATGTCGTACCTTTGTGGGTTGAAATAGAAAACATATAAAAACTACAAAATAGAACTATGGCAAAGAAAGCTTTATTGATGATTCTTGATGGCTGGGGCGTGGGTCCTCAGGCCAAGAGCAATGTTATTTTCAGCACTCCCACTCCTTACTGGGACAGTCTTATCGCTAACTATCCCAACAGCCAGCTGCAGGCCAGCGGCGAGAACGTGGGTCTGCCCGACGGTCAGATGGGTAACAGCGAGGTGGGCCACCTCAACATTGGTGCCGGCCGCGTTGTGTATCAGGACCTTGTGAAGATTAACCGCGCTATTGCTGACGGTAGCATCGCTAAGAACGAGGAAATCGTCAACGCATTCTCTTACGCTCAGAAGAACGGCAAGGGCATCCACTTCATGGGCCTCACTTCTACCGGCGGCGTTCACAGTTCGCTCGACCACTTGTTTGCACTGTGCGACCTGGCCAAGGCTTACGAACTCGAGAAGGTGTTCATCCACTGCTTCATGGACGGTCGCGACACCGACCCCAAGAGCGGCAAGGGCTTTGTTGCCGACGTTGAGGCACATTGCGCACAGAGCGCAGGCGTAGTGGCAAGCGTTATCGGCCGCTACTATGCAATGGACCGCGACAA
>JAKSLZ010000075.1 GCA_024400935.1 Muribaculaceae bacterium
TGGTGTGCAGGTCGTCGATGCTGAAGTTGACGCTCGAGCGAGAGCGCATGTTCAGGCCCTCGATGCCAAAGTAGATAGCGTCAGCGCCGCCTTGCCAAGCGGCAGTGAGCGATTCCCATGAGCCCACGGGGGCCATTATCTCAAAGTCTTTACGTTCCATCATTTTGATTGTGTCATTTTAAGCAAAGTGAAAATACCTTCGCGGCCCATGTTCATCATCAGGTCGATGATGCTGAGGCCGTCGATGAAGCCGTGGCGCTCTTGCCACACCTGGTAGTAGGGCACCGTGGCGATGGGCAGCGAGTCGGGTTTCTTGCCGCCTATGCGTCCGCGCAGGTCGGTGGCCATGGAGGTGTCGACGTCGCTGGCGTTGACAAAGTGCACCGGCAGGTCCATGAAGTCAACGATGAGCTCCTGCAGCTGCTGGTTGTAGTCGAGCAGCCACTGCTGCTTGCCCATGATGATGGGCTCAAGGTCGGCCGCCACATAGTCAAAGTAGGGCGTGCGGCCATAGGCCGAGAACAGCGCGCCCCAGTGGATGCGTCGCCAGGAGGCGTGCTCGCTGATGCGCACGTCGCGCATGGGCACAGCCATGGCATTGGTGTCGCCCACGAGGGGAACGGTGAGCTGCTGCAGCCCGTTGGGTCCGGCGATGGCATAGCGGTGGTGGCTGTGGCGCAGCGGCAGGCGAGTCTCGCCAGTGTCGATGGCCACAGTGCCGGCTTGCACGCATGCTGCATAGTAGCGCACGCTTCCGGCTGCCATGCTTCCGGTCAATATCATCTTTTATGCACTTATGTGGTAAAGGATTAAGGGGTTAATGGGTTAACGGGTTAACCACCTGGTTTTAAACTTTTAAACTTTTAAACGATTAAACCTTTAAACGATTAAACCTTTAAACGATTAAACCTTTAAACCTTTACACCTTTACACCTTTACTTATTTCTTATCGGGGTTAGCGCTCTTGAGGATGCGGTCCCAGCGAATGCTCAGGCCGGGCTTGTCCTTATCAAACGAGATGAGCACGATCATGGGAGTACCCACGATGTGGTCCTCGGGAACAAAGCCCCAGTAGCGAGAGTCGAGCGAGTTGTCGCGGTTGTCGCCCATCATCCAGTAGTAGTCCATCTTGAAGGTGTAGCTGGTAGCGGCCTTGTCGTTGATGTAGATGACGCCGTTCTTCACCTCCAGCTTGTTGCCCTCATAGTTCTTGATGCAACGCTCATAGAGGGGCAGGTTCTTGATGTTGAGCTTGACTGACTCGCCCTTCTTGGGAATCCACAGCGGGCCATAGTTGTTGTGTGTCCAGCCGTAGTCATAGCCCACGGGGTAGCTCAGGATGTTGTCGTTGCTGCCTGTGAGCATAGCGTCGGTGACGCGCTGCACATCGGTCACCCAAGAGTAAGACTTGAGCTTCTTCACCATCTCCTTAGTGAGCGGCATCTCATAGAACTGGCCGTTGAAGGCGCGGTCGTCCATGCTGATGCCCAGCTCGTCATATATCTGGTCGGTGATGGGAGTGCCGTTAGTGGTCACCACATAGCGGAACTGGATGTTCTCGGGCTCGGGCAGGGCCTTGCCGTTGATGTAGACGGTGCCGTCCTTCATCGAGAATGTCTCGCCGGGCAGACCCAGACAACGCTTCACATAGTTGTCGCGACGGTCGACGGGGCGGTAAATCACCTCGCCAAACTTGTCAGGGTTGTTCTTGATAAAGTCGCTGCCGTTCTCAAACGACAGGGTGTAGTAGTCGGGGTTGGGGCAGTTGAGCGCCACGGTGTCGCCGGCGGGGAAGTTGAAGACAACGATGTCGCCGCGTTCCACGCTGCGCACGCCCTTGAGGCGGTGGTAGTCGAGCTGCGGGTGCTCAATGTAAGACTTGCAGTTGAAGAAAGGCAGCACATTCTGGGCCAGGGGGAAGTGCAGCGGTGTTTGAGGCACGCGGGGGCCATACACCATCTTGTTCACCCACAGGAAGTCGCCGGTGAGCAGAGTCTTCTCGAGCGAAGAAGAAGGGATCTGGTAGTTCTGTCCCACAAAGAGGAAGAGGAAATAAACCAGCACCAGGGCATAGACGATGGCGTCAACCCAACTCATGACACGGCGCAAGAAGGGGTTCTTGATGGCCTTCCAGCAGGTGTAGGGGATGAACTGGGTGAGATATATGTCGGCCAGGAGGGGCCACGCCAGCAGCACCCACCAGTTGCCCAGCCATGCCACCCAAGCAAGGAAGATGGCTGAAACCACGCCAAACCTGATCCAGCGAGTTTTCTTGACGCGTCCCAGGCGCTCCTTGAGTCCACCGGTCTGCGGGTCATAAACTATGTCGTTTTTCTTCTTATCTTTTTCCATGATTCTTAATTATATGTGTAAAACTTTGCGAAATTAGTGAAAAATCGTGAATTAGCACTAATATCTCGCTTTAAAAAATCATAACCGCATAGTTTTGGGCAATTTTACCACCCCCGCGAGGCAGCGACACCCCCCTGACACCCCCCTGCCCGGAGTGAGCCAAATGCAGCAATTACCCCATTAACCTCAAAAACACAACAATTACCACAGAATCCACGCCACAACAATAGTTGTGCACAATTGGCCGTGGTATAATTGACCATTTGCACGTAATTTTGTAATTTGACATTTTATATAGCAATCACATGGAATTACAACAACAACTCGGCAAAGCGATTCGTGCCATTCGCACAAAACAAGGATTATCTCAAGAGAAACTTGCCCTCGAAGCAGGCGTGGACCGTCGCTACATGAGCGACATCGAAAATGGTGCCCGAAATGTATCCCTAAATGTCATAGAGAGAATATCAAAAGGTCTCGCTATATCTACAAGTTACCTTCTAAAATGTGCAGAAGAATATAGCAGTTCCGCATTAACTCTGGAAGAACTCAAACAGTATCTACATGAACGTGGATGTGATGATACCGTTTTTTTGGAACACCCCGATTATATTACTGCAGTTGTAGGTATTAGTGAGGATGAACGTTTAGTTTATTCCTACACTGGAATGCTGGAATTTCTTATTGCTAATGAAGGAATGACATATGAGGACGCATGTGATTGGATAGACTTCAATCTTATCCGTGCACTTCCGTACATGGGGGAAAATGCTCCCATAATAACGTTTGATATACTAACATAAAATACTATTTGCAGTTATCAAATCACATAGTTCTTTCTCGACAGCCTCTATTTTGTTTTTTTCCAGTGGGATCCCAATAAGGAACACATTAGTTTCGGCATGAGTTAAATTGTTAATCACCTTTGCCTTGTGTTGCACAAATTTTGAAAACGGATAAACCAACATCACATATTTATTTTGAGAAGTTGTAAATGAAGAATAAGCTAATACCTGATGTAAATCATGCCTAAAAGTATCGCTAAGTTCATCACTATCTTCTCCCCAGTTATAGATGTGACTTTTATATTTCGCATCCACTATTAGTTGCTGTTGTTCCTTCTGCAAAATTATATCAGGTTCAAGATAGCTAACTAACCAGGATGGTTTTTTCGAGCAACTTATATTGTAATGGTAATTGTTTAGCTCTGTTGCGCCTTTCTTTTGCGCCACGCTTGCAAAAAGATATTGAACATACCTTTCAAAGAACTCCGAATAATCCATTCTCCAAGCAAGTTTCTCGTTTGATTTGCTAGACAGAATCACATTTGCTAAACCCTTAAGATTCTTGATGGTCAACGGATCACTCATTTTTGTTTGTAATTTTCCAGTAGGCTGGATTAAAAACTTGTCCCGCAGTTTTGTTTTCAAAGAAGTTATTCTATCAGATAAAGCCAAACGTACGCGCTGTGGCGTTCTGCCCGATTCAAGCTCAGATATAGCAATTTTCAACACATAATTAAGTTTGTTCCATTCTTCATGCTCAGTGGTCAGGATGTTGTTTTTGTTCATAAACATGTTACTTTCCATGGGGTTCTTTGCAATGCGCAATGCATAATCCCCCCACAGTGTTGATGAAGAAGGAAAAGTCTGTTTCTTAACGGTATTAGAAAATTTTCTCCATTTGAGTCTTTCTGCTTCAATATACAGTTCTATGTATTTGCAGCACTCTATAAAAATGGGAGGAATCATTTGTGAATCCAGTACAAGTTTAAATCTGTCGGAATATTCAGGTCTTATACTGTTATCTAATAAAGAAATCAACTCTCCTGCATTTTCTCCAAATCGCCCTGCGACAACCAAGTCGCCAGCCAGCTTTCCATTCATGGGAGAGAAGACGGGTATTGCTCCTACAAAATTTGATGTTACGAGTTTTAGAGCCAGCTTTCCCTTCCTATTTTCAATGCCGGCACTAACGCCTAGATAAGCAAAATTATCCTTATTCAGATCTACGAACCGCTGCAACACGCTTTCCATAGACCGGTCTTTCCAATTCCAACTCTGTTTGAACTTGTCTTCGTCCCAATATATAGTTGAAAGAGTGGGGAGTTTTCCAAAAAAATATACAGGTGCGTTACTCATACATTAACTTCCCTGTTGTAGCATAAAATAACTCACAGAAAGAATCCTTTGCTTTTAACAAATATCCCTCGGCTAAATACTCCTTGATGAGAGGCATAAGTTCATAGACAAGACGATCCTTCATGTTTCTTTTATCAATAAAATATGATTGGCCGGGTTGTAGGTTTAGTTCGTCGTCAGTGGCATATTCAAAAAAGATGTCGGCAAATTGCTTAAACATTTTTGAGTCAAAATTTGAACTAGCTAGCACATGGGGCTTTAGCGTATACCATGCAAAACGACGGCGCAAAGCAAAATCCACAACAGCGAGACTTCGGTCAGCGGTGTTCATTGTTGCGATTACATGAACGTTGTCAGGCAATCGTGTGAACTCTTTATTTCCTATAGACAAAGCCACTTGTCTATTATTTGAAGTGTATTCAAAAAGATAGAAGATGGGACCCAATACATTTGAGAGATTCGCTCGGTTAATCTCGTCAATGATCAGGAGCACCTTTTCGTTCCAATGTTCCTCTGCATATTCTAAGGTTTTATAAAGTATACCTTTTTTTTGAATAAATTGAGACTGTCCCGCCTGAGCATCACAATTTGGTTCTAAGCCATACACAAAATCTGAGTATGTGGTCTCAGCATGAAACTGCTCAAAGAATGTTTTGTGATACCTTTTTGAAATTTCTAAAGCGTTCCATGTTTTTCCTGTTCCTGGAGCACCTTGTAAAACCACATATTTTCTTTTTTCAAGTAAGTCTATGATTTCTGTTTTCTCGTCGGGCAATGATGGTTCAGCTACACCATTTAACGTGTCTGCAATGATTTTTCTTTGGTCCGTGGTACCCCATTCGCGCACTTTGGCATATGAAGCAAGCCAAGCAAAAATCGTATCCAAAGACTGCTCTTCCTCATCATCTAATTTGATGATTTGAGCTGCAGATATATATTTACTGTAACTCTCAATCACTTTTTTCAACCCTGGATGATTGGCTCTTATCTCTTTCAATAGATCTTTAAACGCATTCTCAATGTTTTCAAAAGAGGTTTTGAAAAAAGTTTTACTATTTGGGGTGCGCAGTTTGAGAAATGTTCTCCTAAGTCCGGGTAAAGATGCCAACTGGTAATCATTTTTAAAACCAGACGAACCAACTACCAATGCGACAACAAGACTTCCCAATTCTTTTTCGGGAAATATAACAAAAGAGAAGTCAGAATAAACACCCGTTGTCTCCTCGTCTTCGCTAACGAAACCAAAATAAGCTTTTCCTTCAGCAAAGGATGCATCCAAAAGATTGTTTCTAATAATGGAATTTCCTTTAGGGTTTATAATTGTTTTACCATCATTTTTTGCTACAAGGCCAAAGCTCTTGGCTTTTTCTAGAACAATTCTATATAAATCATCTGCTGTCATACAGCAAAATTATATCCTTTTTCCCCTATTCACCACGGTCTATTGTACACATCTTTAGAAGAATTAGTAATTTCTTTGTAAAACGAGGAATTATATTGCATTTTCTGGCAGGAATCATCGTATAGTTTGAAATCTTCATTAATTCCGTCACCATTGAACCCGGTAGAATATCTTTTGCATCAATGAGCCACAAACGCAACTATACGCCAATGGGGATTGTCTCGCACAGAAAGCAGATTTTTAATTTGAAAAATAAGACAATCATATGATTTGTCCATGGAAATATGTGTGGGGGACTATGCAAAAAGGAGGGGCGGTGTGTGGTTTCGGCCCAAAAAAGAACAAAATCTTTGCAAGAATCAATGTTTTAGTGTGCTTTTGCGGATTGAGAGCTGAATATGCTTGTATCACAATGTTCTTGGAACATAATAAATAACGGGCAATGAGTACAAAGGCATCATTTATGGCCTAGCCCGTCGCTGGTGGGGAAGCGTCTTGAATGAAAACGGAAAGCTTGAACAGATTGAAATTGACGTCGTGGCAGAGTCTATCGACAAGAAGACACTATTGGTGGGAGAATGTAAATGGACCACGGAGAAGCGCGCGCCACAGTTAAAGGCAGAGCTTGTAAGGAAAGCTAATCTGCTACCATTTTCAAAGGATTACAAGGAAATCATCCCTGTGCTTTTCCTGAAAACTAAGCCCGTGGGGTGTGCTGACAATGTGATGCTGCCTATCGATGTATTGGATATGTTTTGACCCGTGTGGGGGACAAATGAACGACGACTGCGGCCGTGGGGTGTGGGGGCTGCAGTCGTCGTTTGTTTTTTGCGGCAGCTGTGGGGGCTGCCGTGCGGGAGGTGGTACCTGCGGCGGTTACTTGTTGCATTAATTTGCTGCGGTAACCTGTGGTGGGTGCCTGTTGCGGTAACCTGTGGTGGGTACCTGCGGGGGTTATTTGTTGCGGTACTCCTGCATGAGGGCTTTGTAGGCGGGGAGGTCGTGCAGGATGTCAAAGTCGCTGTCGTTCTCGATGACGAAGAGTTTGCCTCCGCCCATTGCCAGCAGCTGGCGCAGTTGTGCCAGTGCGGTGTCGGTGTCGCCCATGAGGGCGTAGATGCATGCCGAGTTGTAGAGGCCTGAGGTGTCATCGTCTCCGTCATTGGCTGCGGCGTCGAGGCATGCCTGGTTCTCGGCCATCGTCTTGTCTTTGTCGCCCAGATAGAAGTAGGCCTGGGGGGTCAGTGAGTCTTCGCTGGGCACTGAGTCGAGCTCGATGATGTGCTTGAGGTCGGCCTGTGCCAGCTCGTTGTTGCCCAGCTTCTGGTAGCACTTGGCTCGCAGCAGGTAAGAATATGGGTTCTCGCTCTGTGCGCTGATGTCTATCGACATGTTGATGTCTTTGAGGGCCTTCTCGTAGTTTCCGGCTTTCATCTCGCAAAGGCCGCGGTGTGAATAGGCGGTCACGTCGTCGGGCTCGAGCTCGAGGTAGGTGTTTGCAACCTCGATGGCTTGGTCATATTTCTTGGCGTAATAGAGCAGTTCGCTCAGGTTCAGGACGAGGTCGTTGTCGGTGGTGTCCATGGCGATGGCTTTGCGCATGTGCTCCTCGGCTTCGTCGTGTTTTCCTTGCTGACACAGTGTGAATGCGATGTTGTATTCTATCGTTGTCATGGGGTCTACCTTGTTGACCTCGTTGTATTTCTCGACGGCCTTGCCAAACATGTAGTTAGTATCATAAAGGCAGGCAAGCAGGTAGTTCCACATGATGTCGTCGCTGTGCTGCGTTGCTTTCTCTGTGAGCAGTTTTTCCAGGTGCTTGAATCCCTCGGGGTGTGAGGTGCGAACCAGTCCTATGGCATCCTGTTCCTTGTCGATGTCGAGGGCATGGACGATGTCGGCGCTCGCTTTTTCCCAGTTGTTGAGTCCCTTGTAGGCGGTGGCGCGGTAGGTATAGACCTGCGAGTAGTCATCGTCGGTGAGGTCGACGACTTTGTTGCAATATTCCAGGGCCTTGTCATATTGCTTGAGGTCGTTGCAGTTGCGTGCCAGTCCCATGTATCCTTCCACACCCTTGGGGTTGAGCTTGATCATGGTGTTGTAGTCGGCCTGCGCCAGGTCATATTTCTTTTGCTCGTAGTAGATCTGTGCACGGTAGGAGTAGGTATCCTCGTCTTTGGGGTCGACCTTGAGTGCCTGCTCATAGTCTTTGAGCGCCTGGATGGTGTCGCCCAGATAGAGGTGGATTTTGGCGCGGATAGAGTGGGCACCAACGAGCATTGTGGTTTCTTTGTTAGAGAGGAAGCGCAGAGCCTTGTTGGCCTCGCTGAGGCTGAGGTCCAGGTTCTCGTTGGTCAGGTAGGCTGTTGCCAGGAAGGTGTGAGCGCGTCCGCTCTCGGGGTTGTCGCTGAGCTCTTTCTTGAAGAACTCGATGCCTTCCTCGTAGTTGCCGTCGTTCATGGCCTCGATGCCACGCTGCTCGTTGTAGCTGAATTCTTCGCTCTTCTTTTCCTTCTTGCTGCCTGCAAATGCGGCGCTCATGGCGCACACGAGGCAAGTGGTGAGAATGATGATTCTATATTTCATGATGATAAGTGCTTAGTAGGTTATTGCTTGATGATGATGACGTTGCGGCTGTAGTCGATCTCGATTTTGCCCAGGCGTGACAGCACTGACTGTCCCAGCAGGAGCGGAGCGCGCTGGTTGCCCACCACTCCGGCCTTGACGTTCTCGAGCACGCAGTCGCCAAATTTCACCTTCTTGAGGTTGATGATGGTGCCAATGCTCACGTCGCCGTTAGCGTCGCTGAAGGCTGAGCTGCCCACTACATCCTTGGCGGTGAGGTATCCGTTCTTCATCATGAATGTGGCTTCGACCTGTGACAGAGATACTGATGCAGCGCCGGTGTCAAAGATGAATGAGAGGGGCAGGTCGTTGATGCTGCACTTGACCTTGTAGACTCCGCCTTCCTTAGTGAACGGGATCTCTGAGACGTGGTTGTCGATACTGCCAAATGCTCTCACCTCTTCATCGTCGTCGCTGCGGCGTGATATCTCGTCGCGTTTCTTCTCTACCATCGCCTTGTAGCGTGGCAGGGCGCGCACGTTGTCCATATCGCGGTCGTTCTCCATGTGTCCCAGGTGTGCAAAGCCCTTGTCAAAGGCTATCTGCAGCTCGTCGAGGGCTTTGTCGGTGTTGCCCATGAGTGAGTAGAGGCAAGCCGAGTTGTAGTAGTCGCCGTCGGTGGGGTCGTGTGCCAGGCAAGAGTCGTTGAGCTCGATGGCCTTGGCGTTGTCGCCCATATAGAAATAGGCTTGTGACAGAGTGGAGCGCTGGCCCTCCTGGTCCTTGCCCACCTTGACGGCGGTCTGGTAGTCTTGTGTGGCCAGCTGCTTGTTGCCGGTGTTGTCATAGCACACGCCGCGTCCCACATAGAATTCGGCCGTCTCGGGGTCGAGGGTGATGGCCATTGTGAAGTCCTCGATGGCGTCCTTGTAGTTGCCCAGGTGGCGGTTGAAGGTTGCGCGGGTGTAATAGCCCATGGGATTAGCGGGGAGCTTCTCGATGAGCTTGCTGGCGCAAGCCAGAGCCTCGTCGTTGCGGTGTGCCTGGTAGAGATAGAGAGCCTTGCTGCTCAGGCTGCCCAGGACAGTGGAGTCGTTTTCCAGCGCCTTGTCGATGTGCTGGAGTGCCAGCTCGTTGTTGCCCATGTTGCTATAGCATTGTGCGATGTTTTCGTCAAAGTTGACCTCGGGCTCCATGCGGTGCACCTCGTTGTAGTAGTCGATGGCTTTCTGGTAGTGGTTAGCATTTTGTGCCACCATAGCGGCAAAGACGGGCCATTTAACGACGTTGGGTTCCTTGGCCATTAGGATGTCCAGTTTGAGCAACAAGAGCCTTACGCCCTCGGGGTCTTTGAGGTACATGTGCTGGGCTATGGTTTTCTCCTCGAGCCTCAGTCCGGTGATGATGTCGTCAGTGGCCTTGGGCCAGTTTTTGAGTCCTATGTATGCCTCGGCGCGGTAGGTGTAGACCTTGCCCTCGGCTGGGTCAAGAATCTTGGCGCGTTCCAGAACCTTGACGGCCTCCTGGTACTTCTTCTGCGCACTGAGGTTGCGTGCCAGCCCTATATATGCCATCTGCTCGCCGTCGTCGATGCTAAGGATCTTGTTGTAGTCGGCAGTGGCGAGGTCATATTTTTTCATGTCAAAATAGACGTTGGCCCTCTCAAAATAGGGAGTGGTTGAGTATTCGTCCACTCGTGTCATCTCGGCATAGTCGTTGAGGGCCGACACGGTGTCCTTCATGGTGAGATACACCTGTGCACGTGACCCATAGGCTTGAGTGAGTCGTTCCTTCTCGTCCTTGGGCAGGTACTTGATGGCTTGGTTGATAGATGACAGTCCGTCTCCCAGGTCTTCCTGGTAGATGCTGATGATGGCCATCCAGAAGTGTGCATAACCGTTCTTGGGGTTTTCTTTAACTTCCTTAGAGAAATAATTCAGGGCCTGGTCATAGTCCTGATCCTGTACAGCTTCAAGACCTCGCTTGTAGTTGTAGGTCTCGGGTTCCTGGCTCTTGCCGGCAGCAGAGAGCGACAGGAATCCCAAACATGCCATGATGGCAAATGATAAAAACTTGTGTTTCATGAAAATATTTGTGTAATAGTGAAATGTTAACAAGATAGTGTGCAAAGGTATATAAATTTATTATAAAACAAGGTATAAAGTGAGTGTTTTTTGTGTGCTAAAACAAAAAAAGATGGAAACCAAGTTCCATCTTGAGTTTAAGAGTCGGGGTGAGAGGACTCGAACTTCCGACCTCCACGTCCCGAACGTGGCGCGCTAACCAACTGTGCTACACCCCGAGTCATTAAAAACGCTGCAAAGTTACAAAATAAACGTCAATCACCAATAGTTGAGAGGCAAAAAAAACAAAAAAAGCGTAAAAAATCGGCTTTTTTTGAAATTAGATGCGAAAATCGTTGATTATTAGCGAGAATGTTTATAACTTTGCACCGATTTAACGCTAATTTCAAGACACAAGTGGCTTCATTCAACTTGAAACTAGGGAGCATGGTGTTTGGCAGTGAGACGTTTAAGTATCATCTGGACGCCGCTTTCTTTAACGAAATAGGTCAAAGCGAAGTGCGAGGCAGCGACGTTGACGCAACGGTGACTGTGGATCGCAAGCGTGAAGACTATTTTGAACTCAAGATTGAATGCAGCGGCACACTTGTGATTGCGTGTGACAGATGCCTTGACGACCTGGAGCACGAGGTTGAGACGACCTATGAGATAGGTGTTAAACTATCGGGCACCGACTATGACGACAGCCGCGACGAGCTGCTCATCATACCGGAGTCCTGGCGAGAGCTCGATGTGGCACCGCTGGTGCGTGACACCGTGCTGTTGACCATCCCCATGACTCACGTCCATGCGCACGGGGAGTGTAACCGCGAGATGGAGTCGTTACTCAGTGACCATGCAGCTGAGGGCCTGAACGACGCCGCTGGCAGTGAAACTGCACCGGAGCAAGACGAGAACGTGGAGGGCAATGTTGACCCCAGGTGGGCCGCATTACTTAAACTGAAAGAAAATAATTAAAAAATAAAAAATAGAAAAAAATGGCACATCCTAAACGCAGACAATCAAAGACTCGTACAGCCAAGAGAAGAACTCATGACGTGGCTGTAGCACCCACTATCGCTCAATGCTCTAACTGTGGAGCTTGGCACGTTTATCACACTGTATGTCCCGAGTGCGGCTACTATCGTGGCAAGCAGGTTATGGGCGAGGAAGCAGCTGTTTAATACTGCATCCACGTTACACATACAACGATAAACTACTAAAAAAGTTGGTGTATCCTAAATATTGCTGCTATGGCTACATAACACCTTATTTAGGATATGTTTTTAATAGACTAAACGAAAAAATCATATGCTTAACGCTATTATAACTGGCATCGCCTCTTATAAACCCGACTATATCCTCAACAACGAGGAGCTGTCGCAGATGGTTGACACTAATGACGAGTGGATCACCACACGTGTGGGCATCAAGGAGCGTCGCATCCTCAAGAAGGACGCAGGTTCGTCTTACCTGGGCATCCAGGCAGTGACCAAGCTGCTCGAGGAGACCGGCACTAACCCTGACGACGTGGACCTGCTCATCTGCGCTACATCTAACCCTGACTACCGCTTCCCCAGCACCGCATCAGTGATTGCTCACGGCTGTGGACTGGAGAAGAAGTGCTATGCTTATGACATCCAGGCTGCTTGCGCCGGCTTCATCGTCGCTGCACAGGCTGCTAACGCTTACATCAAGGCCGGCCTTTACAAGAAGGTGATCGTGGTGTGCGCTGAGAAGATGTCGAGCATGGTCGACTATCAGGACCGCGCCACTTGCCCCCTCT
The DNA here is from genome assembly GCA_024400935.1 of Muribaculaceae bacterium. GTDB lineage: Bacteria > Bacteroidota > Bacteroidia > Bacteroidales > Muribaculaceae > Sodaliphilus. The sequence goes on from JAKSLZ010000075.1 coordinate 12,310, forward strand.
TTGGCGACGGTGCGGGCGCAGTGCTCATAGAGCCCTCTGAGGACACTTCGCTGGGCTTCCAGGACGGCGTGTTCCACGTTGACGGCAGTGGTCTCGAGAACCTCGTTTACAAGGCAGGCGGCAGCGCTAAGCCCGCTACGCTGGAGACTGTAGCTGCTCGCGAGCATTATCTCTATCAGGAAGGTCGCGCGGTGTATAAGAACGCTGTGATGGACATGTACACATCTACCCTCGATGTGATGGAGCGCAACAACCTTACTTGCGACAACATCGACTGGTTTGTGGCACATCAGGCCAACATGCGCATCATCGAGGCTGTGGGCGGTCGCTTGAACATCGACCCCGCTAAGGTCCTCGTCAACATCGAGCACACCGGCAACACCAGCGCAGCCAGCATCCCCATTTGCCTTGATGAGTTCAAGGACAAGCTCAAGAAGGGCGACAAGATCGTCCTCACAGCCTTTGGCGCTGGTTTCACTTGGGGCGCATCATATCTGGTTTGGGCTATATAATGCACTGAGACACCGTGCACCGGCCCCCTTGTGTGGCTGTGCGTCAGTGTCGCAGAACAATATATAACACCGTAACTTAGAGGATGATAAATGATAACTGAAAATGCATCACGACTCTACACGGGTGGCGGTGCATTTTTCAATTAAGATATATAGTGTCAAGAATCTCTAGATAGCCTAGAAGTTCTAGAATAAAGTAATAAAAATGAGCGACAACAACATCACTGAGAACCACCGCGCGGGCTTTGTGAACATCGTGGGTAACCCCAATGTGGGCAAGTCCACGCTGAGCAACCGCCTCGTGGGCGAGCGGCTCTCTATCATCACCAGCAAGGCGCAGACCACACGCCACCGCATCATGGGCATCGTCAACGGCGATGACTACCAGATTGTCTTCAGCGACACACCGGGCGTGCTCAAGCCCAAGTTCAAGTTGCAGGAGAGCATGCTGGAGTTTTCTAAGAGCGCTCTGGTTGACGCTGACGTGCTGCTCTATGTCACTGATGTGATCGAGACTCCCACTAAGAACCAAGAGTTTCTCGACAAGGTGGCCAAAGAAAAAATACCCATCTTGCTGGTCATCAACAAGATTGACCTCTTGAAGGGCAACGACGACCTGCTGCGCGTCATCGACCAGTGGAAGCAGCTGCTGCCCCAGGCCGAGGTGTTCCCCACCAGTGCCACAGAGAACTTCAACGTGGACAACCTCATGGCACGCATCGTGGAGCTGCTGCCCGTGAGCCCGCCTTACTTTGGCAAGGACGCCTTGACCGACCGCAGCTCGCGTTTCTTTGTCACAGAGATCATCCGCGAGAAGATCCTGCTGGGTTATGACAAGGAGGTGCCTTATGCAACCCAGGTCATCGTGGAGCTCTTTGACGAGAAGGACGACGGCATCCACATCATGGCAGTGATATATGTGGAACGCGACAGCCAGAAGGGCATCATCATAGGCCATCAGGGCAAGAAACTCAAGCACGTGGGCATCGAGTCGCGCAAGGAGATAGAGAAGTTCTTCGGCAAGAAGGTGTACCTGCAGCTCTATGTCAAGGTAGAGAAAGACTGGCGCAACCAGGAGAACAAGCTCAAGCAGTTTGGGTATATAGAGTGATTTTAAGGACGCTGCGCTTTAAGAATTTAAGGACGGTTGCTGCGCAACCTTTAAGGACGCTGCGCTTTAAGAACGCCTGCATGCGCAGGCTATAAGACTTAGATAGCCTATATAGCCCAGATAGCCTAGATAGCTTATGTGGCTTATATGGCCTAGATGGCTTATAAAACCTATAAAAAAACTTAGAAAAAA
>JAKSLZ010000076.1 GCA_024400935.1 Muribaculaceae bacterium
TTGAGGTCGTTGATGCTGGTAGAAACCTCGGGGACAACCTTAACAGACTGTGAAAGACTAGCCGCATCCTCTTTAATCACAACGTCCTCTCCTGTATTGGCGTCAACAAACTTGTACCCCTCCATGTCAAGGATTTCCCAATGATTTGAACCGAAATTTGGAACTTGGATAGAAGAATACTCACCCATAACGAATGTGCCGCCGCGCAGAACAGCGCTGCCAGGAACAACTTCAAACTCATGACCATACATGTCCTGACTTGCCAAATACAATCCCATAGCGCGACCCTCGTATGTTCCGCCATAGATTGCAAGACTGCCTGTCTCGTAATGAACAGGAATTATTTTATCATTTGTAACCTTACCCGTCTTGTTGATACCGTTGTCAACGATGGTTAGGTCGCCACCTTTCACTGAAATTGTATAACCCGTTTTAGTTGCACCAAAAGTGTGGTCGTTGAGGTCAAGAATTATGACAGACCCGCTTTCTACTGAAACGTATGAGTTGTCGGTGTCTTCACTATTGATGTAGTCATCGAGAAGGGTTATTGTAGCTGGGCTTTCAGCTGTACCTGCCGCAGCCGCAACAAAAGCGCCCTTAACACCACATTTGGTGGTTTTGCCTCCAACGGTCACGCTTGCAGGGAAACTGACTTCGGGGTCGTCAACACTTACCACCTTAACGCTTTTCTCAAGATAGCTGCCGTCTCCATTATAACGCTCAACAATTTCGTGTGTGTCAATGTCCATGAGTGCATATCCATCCAAATCAAGAACATTCCATTGATAGTAATTAACACCTATAGCACCTATTGAGTTGGGACGATATATAAATGTGCCGCCACGCAGAGCGATAGCGCCAGGTTTTGGTATTCCCCAAATGGCAGCTGCAAGAGAGTAATTGCCCTCGTAGGTGCCGCCACAAACGGTGAGTTTACCCATCTGGAAGTCAAGCGCACAATAGTTGCCATACAGCTTACCAGTCTTGTTAGCACTGTTGTCAACAATGGTGAGGTCGCCGCCAGTCACGGCTAATACCGACTGGTTGCTTGTCATGCTCAGGGTGTGGCCGTTGAGGTCAAGGGTCACTACGCCCGATGGCACTTGTAGGAAATACTGGCCGTTTTCTGTGCTGCTCACGTCGGCAAGAACAGTTACGGTTGCAGGGTTCTCTGCATTTGATTCGATAGATGCAGCATGAACGGCATTAACCAAGTTGTCATAACTAACGGTGTGACCGCTCACGTTCAGTGTTGCCACATCCTCGGCCCAAGCAGTTGCAGGGCTCATCGCCATCATGCCCATTGCCATGACAAGCGCGAAATGTAAAGTTTTCTTCATAAGTAAAAGTATTTTTGTTGTTAGTAACAATTATCATACAAATTTACACAAAATAAATTATACAATGTCTATATTAACAGAAATTTAACAAAGCAACCCACAACTACTCAGCAATGGTAAGATCTCGCGCAGAACTCGGGGATTTTTTACTGAAAGAAATTATTTGAAATTAGAAGAAATTATTTCACCTCCTAATATTATGCAAATAAATTATCCCGCTTTTATTTGCGTTATCTGCGAGTTCTGCGCGAGATAATCCCCAGGGGTGTATAGATTACCAGCGAACCTCCATTGAGCTCGCTTCGCTCGGTTCTCTCAGTCCTTTCAGTCCTTTAGAACTGGTAAAGCGGGGGATAAAACTGAGGGTGTGCCCACGTGGACACACCCTCTATGAAAAACACTAAATTCACACAACCATGCGGTGCCACCGCTGTGTTACACCTTCACGATGCGCATGTGGGCCTTGGGGTAGCGCAGCACCAGGCAGCTAGCCTCGGTGAGCACCAGCGCGTCAGTGTTGCGCAGGCCGCTTGACTTGAGGTTAAGGGCCTCGGTGCTGAAGGGCACGTGGCTGTACTTCTGGATATACTCGGGATCGACCACCAGACCGTTCTCGGCCATGCCGCAATCGTCAAACACCTCGCTCAGCAACAGATACAACGTGCCAAACTTGCTGCGCAGCTCAGTGAAGTCGATGCCCCACTTGCTCACCGTCTCGCCCGAGCGCACCACGCGGGTCACGTCCAGATGGCTCAGCGCCCCTATGAGCTTGCTGCCGCCAATGAGCACCTTGCGCTTGCTGCCGTTGTTGCCGGTGAATGCCATGCGCATGAGTTCCACTACCTCGTTCTCGCCCATCACCTCGGTGTCGTAGCGGAAATCCTTGCCCGCCTGGTGCCAGATGCCCCCGGTGAGGTTGATGTACTCCTTCTTGTCGGGGTTCCACAGACGCTGCTTGACGCCGAAAAGGAACGACTTCTCCATGCCCAGTCGCATGTCGTAGATGGCAGCTTCCTCCTGGTCGCTCATGGTCCAGTCAGTCTCTTTGTTGGCCATCTTGTGGAGGGTGCTTTCCTCGACCTGCATCTTGAAAATCTGGCACAGGTTGCTGTCCTTAGTGGGCATCGCCTCAAACTGTGGCGACATCACGTCGAGCTCGCTGGCAGCACGGCCCATGCGCACCAGTGTGGTGCCGGCCTCAATCGAGGGCACACAGCCGTCGATGCCGCCCACACGCTTGCCGTTAACAGCCATCACCATCAGCCCGTTAGAGCTGTCGCGACCGGTCACATAGAGCACCAGCTCGTGGCGGCTGCGGGTCTGACCGTCGGCCTCATAGCCATACACGCCCTGCACCAGAATGGTGTCGCTGGTGTCAAAGATCTCGTCGTTGTCGGTCTCGATGCACACCTTGTTGCTACCGGTCGAGGTTGCCGTGGTCTCGTCATAGTCGTCGGCCATCAGCGCAGTAGTGGGCTTGGTGTCCACGTTGTAGTAGTCTACCTGCATGGCACCCGCATGCTTGGCACCCGCATAGCGCGAGATCTGGTCAACGGGAGTGGCCATGGGGCGTATCTTCACAATCTGGCGATCCACTTCGTTGAGCAACAGCGACGGTGATGCTTCGCGAGACAGCTCGGTAGTGAGGGGGCCGTCCACCACATGCTTGCCGCCCGCCACACCCGGCACAATAGTCGCAGCCAGCACGGCCTGAGGGTGTCCCTGGTACCATAGCCACAGCACGATGGCCAGCAGCACGATAACCACAGCGCAATAGGGGTTGCGGCGCACACATTCAGCTACAAGGCGCACAAGACGCCACATCTTACTTTCATTCTTCATGATACTGATAAATTAAATTAAAAAGTTAATAATAAATACATTATACAGGATATCCATCTCACAGCCAAGGATCCTCCCCGCCCCATTTTTCCAGGCCAAAAGAACTCTTTTGTTTTACCTCCCCGCGCAGATCTCGCGGATCACACGGATTTTATTTTTAAGAGTAAATGAACACAATAAGACATAAGGTTTTATTTAATGGAGGGGCGCTCGGTTCTTTCAGTCCCTAAAATGCCGTTCGAGTTCTAGGTCTAGTCCCAAACGCTGCGGCGCACATAGCGGGGGAATGTCGCCTCGACAATCTCATCATCGGCAGCCAGAGGCACATGCAGACCGGCGTCAATGTTGTCGTTGCGGCCGCGCACATAGCCGGCGGCATCGGCATTCTTCACGTCCTCATCGTGTCGCAGCGCCGTCCCCAGCATGTCGAGCAGTTCTTGAGGGATAGTCACCGCCTCCATGGGCATGAGCACAGCCTTGATGCGTGCCGTGGACTCCTCATCCAGCCCCATCCCGGCCACGGCCTCGTCCACACTGGCAACGGCATGGTGGGCGTTGCCCTCGTCCACGTGCGGCAGCTGCACCGCAGTGTCAATTTCTGGTACAAAATTCTCGTTTTCGTTTTTCATATCGTTATAGGTTTTAGTTTATTTTGACGCTGCAAAGTTAAGGCCGTCAGGGGGCCACACGATACATCAACCAGGCAAATTGCCACTGTTTTTGGGCAAAAAAGTACCCATTAAACATTTTTTAGCACTACGCAATGTAGATTTTGAGGGGCCACATGCGTCTAAAAGAGCAGAATGTTGTAATTTTGTCAATTAAATTGTGCGCATCACGCGTGCACTACATGCTACTAAGTGTAAATTACAAACAACAATATATACTAAATTTTATTTTTATGAAGTTCAAACATTTATTGGTTGCTGCACTGATGCTCATCACTGCAGGTACAGCCATGGCACAGATGCCCCAGATGCCGCCCATCCCCATTGACAAGGAAGTGCGCATGGGCAAGCTGCCCAACGGACTCACTTACTATGTGCGTCACAACGAGTATCCCGAACACCGTGTAAACTTCTACATCGCTCAGCGTGTAGGTTCTATTCAGGAGGAAGAGTCACAGCGTGGTCTCGCCCACTTCCTGGAGCACATGGCATTCAACGGTACAGTGAACTATCCCGGCAACGGTGTTATCGACTACACCCGCACCCTGGGCGTAGAGTTTGGTCGTGACCTCAACGCTTACACCAGCGTTGACCAGACAGTTTACAATATCAACGACGTGCCCTCAACCCGCGTTGAGGCCCTCGACTCTTGTCTGCTCATCCTCAAGGACTGGAGCAACGGTCTGCTGCTCGAAGACGAGGAGATCGACAAGGAGCGTGGCGTGATCCACGAGGAGTGGCGCCTGCGCAGCAGCGCTAGCCAGCGCATGTTTGAGCGCAACCTCGAGACTCTGTACCCCGGCTCTAAGTATGGCAAGCGCATGCCCATCGGCTTGATGAGTGTCATCGACAACTTCAAGTATGAGGAAATCCGCAACTACTACCACAAGTGGTATCGCCCCGACAACCAGGCTATCATCGTGGTGGGTGACGTGGACGTTGACCGCACCGAGGCTAAGATCAAGGAGATGTTTGGTGTTATCCCCGCTCCCGCTGCCGACGCTGCACAGGTGGTTGACGAGGCTGTGCCCGACAACGACAACATGATCGTTGTGGTTGACAAGGACAAGGAGATGAAGTACAGCATCGTGCAGGTGATGTTCAAGCACGAGGCAACTACTCCCGAGGAGAAGTCTTCGCTGATGTATCTCTTCCAGAACTACATCCTCAACATGACAAGCAGCATGCTCAATGCACGCCTTGCCGAGAAAGCACAGGAGCCCGACTGCCCCTTCATCCAGGCTAGCGCCGACGACGGCCAGTACATCTTCGCTAAGACCTGCGACGCCTTCACCGTTTCAGCTCTGCCCAAGCCCGGCATGACCGAGCAGGCTACTAAGGCTGTCATCACCGAGGTTAAGCGCGCCCTGCAGCACGGCTTCACAGGCACCGAGTTTGTTCGTGCACGCGAAGAATACATGAGCCGCCTCGAGAAGACCTACAACGAGCGCAACAAGATCTCTAACGAGCGCTACGGCCGCTCTTATGCAGCGCACTACCTGGGCAACGAGCCCATCCCCTCTATCGAGGACGAATACATGATCATGGGCCAGATCGCTCCCAACATCCCCGTTGAGGCCATCAACCAGACAATTCCCCAGCTCGTGAGCGACACCGAGAAGAACGTGGTTGTCATCAACTTCAACCAGGAGGTCGAGGGTGCCACTTATCCCGAGACCGCTGCCCTCAAGAATGCCGTTAACGAGGCTCGCAATGCCGAGGTAACTGCTTATGTCGACAACGTGAAGGACGAGCCCCTCATCACTAAGATGCCCAAGGCTGGTAAGATTGTCAAGGAGAAGGCTGGCGACAAGTTTGGCTACACTGAGCTCACTCTGAGCAACGGCGCTAGAGTTATCCTCAAGAAGACCAACTACAAGGAGAACGAGATCATCATGCAGGCCGAGTCTAAGGGCGGTAGCTCACTCTATGACAAGAAGGACTATGCTAACATCGCCATGTTTGACTACGCTAACCTGGTGAGCGGTCTGGGACAGTTTGACAACACTGAGCTCGACAAGGCTCTTGCCGGCAAGCAGGCACAGGTGAGCCTCTCGCTCTCTACCAGCTACGAGCGCCTGAGCGGTAAGTCTACCGTTAAGGACCTTGAGACTATGTTCCAGCTCGCTTATCTGCGCATGACCGACGTGCGCAAGGACGAGAAGGCCTACAATTCTCTCATGGCTCAGCTCGAGACCGTGCTCAAGAACAAGGACCTGGAGCCCGAGGCTGTATTTGCCGATTCAGTGAACAACACTCTCGAGAACCACTCTTGGCGCGAGCTCCCCTTCAACGTTGAGGACCTCAAGAACGTGAACTATGACCGCATCATGCAGATGACCAAGGAGCGCACTGCTAATGCTGCCGACTTTACATTCTACTTCGTTGGTAACTTCGACGAGACTCTTATCCGTCAGTACATCTGCCAGTATATCGCATCGCTGCCCGCTAAGAAGGGTAAGACCGAGAACTACAAGAACGTGGCCGAGCGTCCCAGCAAGGATGTTGTGAACATGTTCACTCGCAAGATGGAAACTCCCAAGGCCAACGCTCAGATGTTCTGGTACACTTTCAACAACCAGCCCAGCAGCGTTGAGAACTCTGTAAAGGTTAAAATGGCCGCACAGGTGCTTGACAAGATCTACCTCAAGAAGATTCGCGAGGACGCAGGTGCCGCTTACTCAGCTGGTGCACGTGGCGGCGAGTCAACTATCGGCGACATGACCTACACTTACATCAAGGGTTCTTGCCCCTTCAAGCCTGAGATGAAGGACCTCGCAATCCAGATCATGCGCGACGAGATCAACACCGTTGCCACTACCATCGACGAGGCCACTCTCAAGGACATCAAGGAAGTGATGCTCAAGGACTATGAGACCAGCTGCAAGGAAAACAGCTACTGGCTGAGCATCATCAACATGTATGTGTCTAAGGGCAAAGACGTCCACAGCGGCTACAAGGCTGCCATCGAGGCACAGACACCCGCTTCAGTGAGCGCATTCGTCAAGAACGTGCTTCTGGGCCAGGGTACCCACGTTGAGGTAATCATGCTCCCCGAGGAGTAATCCGCTCCATTAAGGACAATAAATAATTCAAGCCCTGCCACCATCCACAGTGGCAGGGCTTGAAGTTTTTTCTAACCCGTCTAGAAGAAGCTCTCCAGGCCATCTTGACCTTCTAGACTATCTAGACCCTATCCGATATTTACTGCAAATTTGCAGTAAATACCGGCCAGAGTCTATGATATAACCTTTTTATTGCTTAAGAATTGGAACAGGCCCATGAAAATAAAGCCATTTTCATCGGTATACGGCATGATGTCATCGCCCACAATAATCACTTTTTGAAACGAGTCATCAATACGCTTCAGCGACGCAAGTTCCTGCTCCCTTTTTGATTCATCGGGCAACGCATATGCACTCTGTATATAGTATTTCTCAATGCCATTGGTAGCAATGAAATCAACCTCATATTGCTTATACTGCGATTTGCCGTTTGTCATTTCGCGTTTCTCAATAACACCCACGTCAACCTTATATCCACGCATGCACAGATGATTAAACACCACATTCTCCATGATGTGGGTAACCTCCTGCTGGCGATAGTTGAGACGGGCATTTCTAAGTCCCAAATCCACAGAATAATATTTTTTGATAGACTCAAAATATCGTTTGCCTTTTATGTTGTAACGGCTTGCCGCTTCAAATAGATATGACTCCTGCAGATAAGTCAGATATGTATTAATTGTCTCTGAATCAACCTTGATGTGCTGTAATGACCCTATCGTGTTGGCAATTTTAGTGGGATTTGTTAGAGAACCAACTGATGAACACAGCATATCCACAAGTGCTTCTAGAGCCTGACGGTTCTTCACGTTGTGGCGCTCAACCACATCATCAATATAAGTTTTTGTCCACAGACGTTGCAAATAAGCAGTTTTTTCTTCTGCACTTTTATGATGCAAGAGACCGGGCATGCCGCCAAAGGTGTAATACTCTTTCCATAACTCTTGTTTAGACTCGGTACGGTTTTCACAAAATTCACTGAACGATAACGGATACAACCTAACCTCATCACCACGTCCACGAAACAATGTGTTAATGTCGCTTGATAAAAATTTTGAATTGGAGCCAGTCACATAGACATCTACATTATCTTTCTTGTTAAGCCCATTAACTATTTTCTCAAATCCACTGACTTCTTGGATCTCATCAAGAAAAACATAATATTCCTCACTATCGTGTACAATGCGTGAACGCAAGTAGGCCTTGAGCTCAGCCGGACTTGACAGGTTAAGGGTGTCATCAATATCATCAGTATCAAAGGTAATCGAAATGATATTATCCTTTTCAACTCCATTAGCCACAAGCCAATCATAGTAAATCTTACTCAACAACCACGACTTGCCACACCTGCGTGAACCAGTGACAATTTTAATCTCTCCGTTATTGCGGCGGTCTATGAGCTTCTGAAGAAAGGCTTTTCGTTGTATATAATGTTTCATATCTCTTTAATCCAATTCGGTATTTACTGCAAATTTACACAAAATCCCGAACACACAAGCATTTTTAGGGAAAATTATAACGGAACACGGGCACCCTGTCCGGTATTTACTGCAAATTTGCAGTAAATACCGGACAGAAAGTCTTTTTTTTGAGGAGATATACTTTAAAAAAAGAGGGGCCGATGTGCTTTGTACACACCTGCCTCTCCATTAATGATGTACCCTAGTGGGAACTTATGCTTTGTGAGGGTTAGCCCTTCAACGCTTCCATGATCTTTGCTTCGATCTCTTCGGCGAGCTCGGGGTTGTCGGCCACCATCTGCTTGGCAGCGTCGCGTCCCTGACCCAGCTTGGTACCGTCATATGAGTACCATGCGCCGCTCTTCTTCACGATGCCATACTGCACGCCCAGGTCGAGGATCTCGCCCACCTTGCTGATGCCCTGGCCAAAGAGGATTTCAAACTCGGTCTTGCGGAAGGGAGGTGCCACCTTGTTCTTCACAACCTTGACACGGGTGAGGTTACCCAGCACCTGGTCGCCGTCTTTGATCTGACCGATGCGGCGTATGTCGATGCGCACGCTTGAGTAGAACTTCAGGGCATTACCGCCGGTAGTTGTCTCGGGATTGCCAAACATCACGCCCAGCTTATCGCGCAGCTGGTTGATGAAGATACAGCAGGTGTTGGTCTTGCTGATGGTTGCAGTGAGCTTGCGCAGTGCCTGCGACATGAGTCGTGCCTGCAGACCCATCTTGCTCTCACCCATCTCACCCTCGATTTCGGCCTTGGGAGTGAGGGCAGCCACTGAGTCGATGACAATGACGTCAATGGCGCTTGAGCGGATGAGCTGGTCGGCGATTTCGAGTGCCTGCTCACCGTTGTCGGGCTGCGAAATCCACAGGTTGTTGACGTCTACACCCAGACTCTCGGCATAGAAGCGGTCAAATGCGTGCTCAGCGTCGATGATAGCGGCGATACCGCCCTGCTTCTGAGCCTCGGCAATGGCGTGGATGGCCAGTGTTGTCTTACCTGATGACTCGGGACCATAGATCTCGATGATGCGGCCACGGGGGAAACCTCCCACGCCCAGTGCCCAGTTAAGGCCTATGGAGCCGGTGGGAATCACCTCGATGTTCTCGATGTGGTCGTCGCCCATCTTCATGATGCTGCCGCGGCCATAAGTCTTGTCAATCTTGTCCATAGCCACTTGCAGGGCCTTCAACTTCTCGGGAGACACAGCGGGACGTGCCTGCTGGTTCTGTGCATCGTTTTTGATTTCGTTTTCTTCCATTGTTTTATATGTTTTTTGTTATTATTTTCAATCTACAAATTTACTCAAATAATGCTCACAAAGCAACATTGCGACGCATTATTTTTTGTTTTACGATGCAAAGTTAGCGCTCGCAAGGACCACAGGCTGGCACACCTAGGTTAACGAGTGTTAAATACAGCTATACTGCAAATTTTATGTCACTTGATTTCTTCAAACTCGGCGTCGGTCACCTGTTCCTCGTGCTCTACACGTGTGGGCGACTCTACTTCGCGGCGAGGACCTTCCATGGCCTCAAACTCAGCGTCTTCTTCGATATCGCTGAACACCCGGCCCTGATGCTCGGGCTCATCATAGCGATGGTAATTGCTGCCGTTATTACTGTTGTTGCCACGGGCTCCATACTGCTGCTGACGAGCTTTTTGCAAAGTGTTTTTCAGTTTACGGCCCATGTACCACACAAAAAGTGCGGGCAACCCAAAGATAAGTAATATTATAAATAAAAGTATTTTCATTGTCCTTTACTTGTCACGTTTAATCAACGAAAGTATAACATACAGTGCTATGAGCGCTGCAAGACCGGGGAGGCCCAGGACGGCAACAAGCACTATCGTTGATATAACAAGCAAATATTGTGCCCAATTTTCTTTGGGGCTCAGGCTGTGCAGCTTGAGCGAGAACATGCGCAGCGGGCACACCATGAGATATGACAGCACTACCACCGCAATGGCAACAATCCACGGCTCGCAGGGGAACTGTGCATACCAAGCAGTGAAGCCAATCCAGAAGATGGCATTGGCAGGAATGGGAAGGCCGGTAAATGTAGTGGTCTGGTTAGTGTCTACATTGAAACGCGCCAGGCGCAGGGCACCAAAGACGGGAATCAGCAGTGACACGTATGCCCAGTTCCCGGCACCATTGATGTCCATGAGGCAAAGGAGCACCATGGCGGGCGCCAGACCGAAGCTCACGAGGTCGCTCAGCGAGTCGAGTTCGGCACCGATGTTGCTGGTGGCATGCAGCAGGCGGGCACTGAATCCGTCAAAGAAGTCGGCCACGGCTGCAAGCGCGATGAGCAGATAGCACAAGGCGGGATAAGGATACAAATCGGGACCGCCAGGAGTGTATTTAAATGCCATGATGATGGCAAGCGCGCCACACAGCAGGTTGAGGCTTGTGATGGCGTTGGGTATATTGTTTTTGATTGCGTTCATAATGTGAGTGATCGGTTTATGGGAGGTTTTGTCACTTTGCACCCAGGTTGAGTCGAGCCACTTGGGTTTCTCCGCCCCAAGTCTTGTCGCCCAGCTTCACCATGATTTCAGTGTCAAGAGGCAGGAAAATGTCTACACGCGAGCCAAACTTGATGAAACCGATGAAGTCGTCCAGACCCACCTTCTCACCGGGCTCCACATAGGTGACGATGCGACGAGCCACTGCGCCGGCAATCTGACGCACAAGGATATCCTCGCCGTTAGGCGTCTTGATCACGATGGCTGAGCGCTCATTGTCGGTGCTCGACTTGGGCAGGTTGGCAGCCAAGAATCGACCCGAGTGGTGCTTGACATAGGTCACGTCGCCAGCCACAGGCACCCAGTTGGCATGCACGTTGAAGATTGTCATGAATACCGACAGCTGGATGCAGTTGCGGTGCAAATACTCGTCCTCATACACCTCCTCAAGCGCCACAACTGTGCCGTCAACGCTCGACACCACCACGCTGCCGTCGTTATCGCCCTTGAAATGGCGACGGGGCAACCTGAAGAAATTGAGCACCAGCAGGAAGAGGATTGTCGACAACACGGCAAACGTGATGGGGACTGGTTTATAGTCGATAAAACGCATTGCAAGAGCGTTCACCACTACCAGGATGAACAGTACAATGAGTATTATGTTTGTGCCTTCTCTATGTAGTTTTACTTTCATGAATTGTCTTTATGAAGTTATGCTTATGTTCCAAACTACAAAGTTACTCTTTTTTTTGCACATTTCCAAAAAAACGGCACCTTTTACTTTACCACATGCTTGGCATAGTTGTAACCGCATGTGCGATACAGCGCAGACAGCCACGGCAGACGCACCAGGAAGCTGTCATAGTCGCGGGCTTCCTGCTGGCACCACTGCACCTCGCTCAGTGCAGCCATGCGCGGCAGGGCCATGTATTGCACCTGGCTGAAGGTGGGGATATACTCGGTCCACACGTTGGCCTGCACGCCTATGATGTGCTTGGCCTGCTCGGGGGTGAGGCCGTCGGGCACTGGATTGAACGAGTAGACCTTCTCTAACGGAGTGTAGCCGCCTATGGCATCGGGCTCGTGCTCGATGTCACGGCTCTGATAGTAGTCAAAGTACATGTGGCTCACAGGCGACAGGATTGCGTCGTGTCCCTGACGGGCAGCCTCAACGGCACCCTCGATGCCACGCCAGCTGTGGATGGTCACGTCAGGACCAAGGCCTCCCTCGAGTATCTCGTCCCAACCTATCACCTTGCGGCCCTTAGAGGCCAAGAACGCCTCGGCCTGCTGCATGATGTAGCCCTGCATCTGCTCCTCGCGCGGGCGCTTGCCGCCGGCCTTGAAGCCCAGCTCGTCCATGCGGGCCTGGCACTTGGGGCATTCTTTCCAGCGCACCTTGGGGCACTCGTCACCGCCTATGTGGATATACTTTGAAGGGAAGATGTCGACTATCTCGCCCAGCACTTCCTTGATGAAGGTGAGTGTCTCGGGATTACCGGCACACAGCACATCCTCGCTCACGCCCCATATCTCCCACACCTTGTAGGGGCCGCCGGTGCAGCCCAAGTCGGGATAGGCGGCAAGCGCTGCCTGCATGTGGCCGGGCAGGTCTATCTCGGGTATCACGGTGATATGGCGGGCTGCGGCGTATGCCACGATGTCGCGGGCCTGCTCCTGGGTGAAGTATCCGCCATGACGCACGCCGTCATACTTGCCGCTGTTGTGGCCTATGACGGTCTGCGCACGCCATGCGCCCACCTCGGTGAGTCGCGGGCGGCTCTTTATCTCGATGCGCCAGCCCTGGTCTTCACTGATGTGCCAATGCAGGCGGTTGATATTGTGCATCGCCAGCATGTCGATGTAGGTCTTCACCTCGTCCACGCCGAAGAAGTGACGGCACACGTCGAGGTGCGCCCCACGATAGGCAAAGCGGGGATAGTCACTGATGTGAACCGTGGGGACTGCCACTTTCTTGGTTTTGCCCTGTGGCAGAGCCTTGCGCAGCGTCTGTACACCATAGAACACACCGGCAGCCGTAGGGCCAGTGATAACAATATCCTTGCAGCTCACATGCAGGTCATAGCTCTCGTCGCCATTCTTATTCTCGCCCAGGCGCAGCACGATGGAGTTGCCGGCGAGACTGTTGCCCACCTTCACGCTGATGCCTGTGGCCTGCTGGATGTATTGCTGCAGGAACACAGCCTCCTGAGACAGTTCCTTGTCGCACACAATGGTAGTGGCGGCCGACAGCGTGAACGGCACGTCAGGCACCATTTCCACCTTATTGGGCCGTGGAATCACGTCAAAGCAAGCGACCGACGCTCCCTTAGCATTAGCTACAACACACATGATAAAACTAACGATGAAAACTAAACAACGAGTCATATTTTTAAACGAAAAACGAAAACTCGAATTATCGAAAACTCGAAATTTCGATGTATTAACTATTTCTTGCCCAAGATGATGTTGAGCGCGCTGTTGACGTCGCTCACGTCGACAGTGCCGTCGCCGGTAACATCGGCACGGCCGCCATACTTGCTCTCACTATCCTTGCCCAGCAAGATGTTGATGAGGATATTGGCATCAGTGATGTCGACCTCGCCATTGCCATCAACATCGCCGGTAACTGAGGTGATGCCGCCTGTGGGGTCGGTTCCGCCAATTCTCCACACGGCGATGTCGTCCAGTTCGTCGGGCAACTTGAGGTAGGCTCCACATCCGGGCACAAAGTTTTCACGCCAGTTGTCGGTCACGTGGACAAACTTGCCCTCGGTAGCGTCATAGATGTATTCGGCCTTGGCGGTGGGCTGGAGGTATGTGCTGACCACGGTGCCCTTGAGCAGATTGTTGTACTTCAACGGTGCTAACTTCTCAGGGCACTCGGTGAAGAACATGCGAGAATCGGTATAAGCCTGTCCGAAGAACGGTGTTCCGGCGGGAACTGCAACTCCACGGCCCAGGCTGGTTGTAAGCACT
>JAKSLZ010000077.1 GCA_024400935.1 Muribaculaceae bacterium
ACGGCACCATCAAGGAAGGTGACGTGGTTATCTTCTTCAACTACCGCAACGACCGTGCTAAGGAGCTCACCGTTGTTCTCACACAGCAGGATATGCCCGAGGCTGGCATGAACACTGTCAAGGACCTGCAGTACTACTGCATGACTCCCTACGATGCATCGTTCACCGGTGTTCACATCCTCTTCCCCAAGGAGAACGTGGGCAACACACTTGCCGAGTATGTGGCAAGCAAGGGCCTCAAGCAGCTCCACATCGCTGAGACTGAGAAGTATGCACACGTTACATTCTTCCTCAACGGTGGCCGCGAGACTCCCTTTGAGGGCGAAGACCGCATCCTGGTTAACTCTCCCAAGGTTGCTACCTATGACCTCCAGCCCGAGATGAGCGCCTACGAGGTTAAGGACAAGTTGGTTGCAGCCATAGGCGAGAACAAGTATGACTTCATCGTTGTGAACTATGCTAACGGTGACATGGTGGGACACACTGGCATCTACGAGGCTATCGAGAAGGCAGTCGTTACTATCGACGAGTGCGTTAAGGAGACCGTTGAGGCTGCTAAGGCTGCCGACTATGAGGTGATCATCATCGCCGACCACGGTAATGCCGACAATGCTATCAACGAGGACGGCAGCGTCAACACTGCTCACTCGCTGAATCCCGTTCCTTTTGTTTATGTCACTGCCGACAAGGACGCTAAGGTTGCCGACGGCCGCCTCGCCGACGTGGCTCCCTCAATCCTCCAGATCATGGGTCTTGAGCAGCCCGCCGACATGACCGGCACCGGCCTTATCAGCAAGTAATCACTTGACGGTATTTGACAAATCAAGCACGCAGCTTCGGTTTAGCTGGAGGCTGCGTGCTTTGTTATAGCCTGGACAGCCTTTATAGCCTGGATAGCCCGGATAGCCTGAATAGCCGGGTAAGTATTATTTTTTGTTTTGCTAGATTAAACAACAAAGTTGTTTTGTTGAGGTTTTGTTGTGGTGGGTTGGAGAAAAAGTTGTATATTTGTAAATTGAAATAATTTGCGAAAATATTAACTAATAACATAGTATAAATTATGATGAAATTTAGGAATTTAATTGTGGCTGCTGCGGCGACTTTGGTATTGGTTCCCGCTGTTCAGGCCGAGCATGTGACTATTATTGCTGTAAACGACACTCACAGCCAGATTGACCCTGCAAGTGACAACAAGGGTGGTGCGCTGCGCCGCCGTGCTATCTACGACAAGGTGCGCAGTGAGAACAAGTACACCATGACGCTTCACGCCGGTGATGCGGTTCAGGGTAATGTGTATTTCTCTCTTTACGGTGGTGTCGTGGAATATGCAGCCCTTGACAGTCTGGGCTATGATGCAGTCATCTGGGGTAACCACGAGATGGACAACGGCATCGACAGCACTTACCACTACTACAAGAACGTGAAGGCTCAGATGCTGAGCGCCAACTATGACTTCAGCGACACCAAGATGGCGGGCATCGTTAAGCCTTACATGATCAAAACATTCGGCGACAAGCGTGTGGCAGTGATGGGTATTAATGTACAGCCTGCTGGTCTTGTGAGCGACAAGAACTTCAAGGGCCTGCGTTATCTGCCCTCGATCGACGTTGCCGACGCTACTGCCAAGTACCTCAAGGAGGTGCAGAAGGTTGACTACGTGGTGATGCTCTCGCACATAGGTTATGTGAGCGATGCTCCCGGCGAACCCAACGACTGTGATATCGTTAGGGCCAGCCACTACATTGACCTCGTCATCGGTGGTCACTCACACTCAACAGTGAAGCCCGGCACTCCCGAGGCTACAGTGCTCAATGCTGACGGCAAGCCCATCACCGTGGGCCAGAACGGCAAGTGGGGCAAGATTGTGTCTACCTATGACCTCGACCTTGAGACAGGCGCTGTGGTTTACAAGCAGATTGCAGTGGACAAGACTTGGGACGAGGCTGCCAAGAAATATGTGGCTATGGACGAGTGGCTCAAGCCCTACCGCCATGGCGTTGACTCACTGATGACTCTGCCCGTGGGCGAGAGTGCACGTGCAATGAAGAACAGCGAGGCTGCCTTGCAGAACTGGACTTGTGACGCGTCGCTCGAGATCATGCGCAACATGTCGGGCATCAAGAAGATTGACTGCTGCATCATGAACAAGGGCGGCATCCGCATCGACATGCCTGCCGGCGTGGTTAGTGAGGGTGTCATCGGTTCGATGTTCCCCTTCGACAACCGTTATGTAGTGCTCGAGATGACAGGTCAGGACCTGCTCGACGCCCTCAAAGTGATGGCTGGTCGCGGCGGTGATGCAGTGAGCAAGGAAATCTATGCCACCTTCAACGACAAGGGCGAGATTCTCTCGGCTAAGGTGAGCGGCAAGAAGATTGACCCCAAGAAGACCTATGTGGTTGCAACCATCGACTATCTGGCCAACGGCGGCGACTACATGGATTCGTTCAAGACTGCTAAGCGTCTGTGGGTGGACGATGACAAGTATGGCATCCACGTTCTGCAGTATGTCAAGGACCTCAAGGCCGCAGGCAAGAAGATTGACGCTCCTGACACATGGCGCATGGTTAAAAAGTAAATCATAACAAACAGGGCGGGAGAGGGCGACCTCTCCCGCTTTTCAAGAAATTCCTGAAACTGATATGAAAATCAAGCAATTAATAATGTCGGCACTGGTGGCTGTAGTGGCGTTGAGTTCAAGCGCCAAGCCCACCACGATGCTCAGCAAGGTTGACCATGCCGCCATGGAGAAGTGGGTGGAGTCGACCTTTGCCCAGATGACTCCCGACGAACGCATTGCCCAAATCTTTGTGATGTGTGTGGCATCGAGCAGCGACGCTACATCGCGGGCGCGTCTTGAGAGATATGTGGCCCAGAGCAAGGTGGGCGGCCTCATCTACATGGATTCAGACGTGGATGAACTCACCCGGACCACTAATCTGGCACAGTCGATGTCAAAGATTCCCCTGCTCATCACCATAGATGCCGAGTGGGGCCTGTCGATGCGAGTGCCCGATGTTGCCACTTATCCCCGCAACCTCGTGTTGGGTGCCATTGACGACGACAAGCTGCTCTATGAATATGGCCGTGAGATGGCGCGCCAGCTGCGTCGCATGGGCATCCATGTGAGCTTTGCCCCTGTGCTCGATGTTAACGACAACCCCGAGAATCCCGTTATCGGAACCCGCTCGTTTGGCGAGAACCCCGACCTTGTGGCCCGTCACGGCATTGCCTATGCCCGCGGTCTTGAGGACGGCGGTGTGATGGCTGTGGGCAAGCATTTCCCTGGTCATGGTTCGTCATATGAGGACTCGCACAAGACATTGCCCATAATTGACAAGAGCATTGATCAGCTCATGGCTTGTGAGTATGCCCCCTTTGAGAAGTATATAGATGCAGGCTTGTCGGGCATGCTCACCGCTCATCTCTATGTCCCCGCCATTGACAAGGACCGCCGCCCGGCAACCATGTCGAGGAAGTGTGTCACTGACCTGCTGCAAAAGCAGTTGGGATTTGAGGGCCTTATCTTCACTGACGCGCTCAACATGCAGGGTGCGCTGTCTATTCCCGGTTCGCCCTGTGTCAACGCATTGCTTGCAGGCAACGACGTCTTGCTGATGCCCATGGACTCAGAAGGCGAGATCAAGGCTGTGAAGAAGGCCATTGCTGCTGGCCGCATCAAGCAGAAGGATGTGGACGAGCGCTGCAAGAAGATGCTGCGCTACAAGTATGCGCTGGGTCTCACCACCGAGCAGCGTGTGGAACCAAAGGGAATCATGGAAGACCTGAACGCGCCTCAGTCGCAAGTGGTGCAGCATCACCTGATGTCAAGTGCTGTGACTGTGCTCAAGAACGAGAACGCGGTGCTTCCTGTAAAGAACTTGCTTAACAACCGCATCGCTGTGATCACAATGGGCGTTAGTGGCGGAGTCAAGTCGATGTTCCATGACCGTGCCGATGACTATGCCGAGGTCACTTCGTTTGATCTTGCCTCGGAGTCGGCATCGTCAGTAGCTTCAAAGATCAAGGCCGGCAAGTACAATACAGTGATAGTGGGCGTGAGCTCTGACAAGGAGTCGCCCTATGCCGCCGATGTCAACACCCTGTTGTCATCGTGTGACAATGTGGTACTGGTGCTGATGGTACATCCCTATGATATCGCTAAATACTCGACAGCCATAGAACACAAGAATGTAAAGGGTGTGGTCCTGACCTATGACAACAGTGCACTGGCCGAGGACTATGCCATGCAGACCGTCTTTGGCGGCAATGCAGCTCAGGGCACCCTGCCCATTTCGCTCAAGTGCGGTAGCAAGACCTATGCAGTGGGCACAGGCATCCACTATGACGCAACACGACTGGGCTATACCATCCCCGCTGTGGTGGACATGGACAACTACCTGCTTCACCAAATTGACTCAGTGGCTACGCTGGGCGTACGAGAGAAAGCGTTCCCCGGTTGCCAGGTCATCGTGGGCCGTCACGGCAAGATCGTGGCCAAGAAGAGTTATGGCGAGATAGCCTTTGACACGGGCATCGAGGTGGGCGACAACACACTGTTCGGCCTGGCATCTGTTTCTAAGGCAACAGGTACGCTGAGCACAGTGATGAAGGTGTATGACAACGGCGGATTCAAGCTTGACGACAAGGCGAGCACATTTATCCCCGGCCTGCGTCGTCCTGACAAGGAGAGCATCACCTTCCGTGACCTGCTCTATCACGAGACAGGCATGGCGCCATCATTGAGCATGTGGCAGATGATGTTTGATCCCAAGACTTACAAGGGCGACCTCATCACCAGCAAGCCCGATGCCAAGCACACTATCCTCATCATGAAGGGTGCTTATGGCCACAAAGACGCCAAGCTGCGCACCGACATCCTGTCGCCGGTCAAGACCGACCAGTTCAACATCCAGATAGCTGAAGGCATCTGGGGCGGCAAGGTTACATACGACTCAATCATGAACCGCATCTATGCCGACAAGGTGGGTGCCAAGAAATATCTGTACAGCTGCTTGAACTTCAGCCTCCTGGCCAATGCGATGGAGAACATCACCCACAAGCCCCTCAATGTGATGGCTCACGACGAGATATTCGGTCCGCTGGGTGCTTACCACACCCTGTATCGCCCGCTGGAGAAGTTCCCTGCTGACCAGATTGCCTATACCGAGGTTGACACTTATCTGCGTCGCCAGCACATCCACGGATATGTGCACGACGAGCTCGCGGCCTTCTCGGGTGGCGTGCAGGGCAATGCCGGCTTGTTCTCAACCGGCAACGACCTGGCCAAGCTGCTGCAGATGTGGCTCAATGGCGGTACCTAT
Source organism: Muribaculaceae bacterium (assembly GCA_024400935.1). Taxonomy (GTDB): domain Bacteria; phylum Bacteroidota; class Bacteroidia; order Bacteroidales; family Muribaculaceae; genus Sodaliphilus. The sequence goes on from JAKSLZ010000077.1 coordinate 5,325, forward strand.
GGCGGCCAGCGCTTCTACAGCGAAGAGACCGTCAACGTGTTCGCCACATCTAAGAGCCCCAACAGCCACCGTGGCCTGGGATTTGACAAACCCGTGGTGGGCAACCCCGATGCTTCAAACACCTGCGAGGAGGCCACTCCCGAGACTTTCGGCCACACAGGCTTCACCGGCACATGCTTCTGGGTAGACCCTGCTAACGACATGTTCTACATCTTCCTGAGCAACCGCGTCAGCCCCACCCGCAGCAATCCCAACTTTGGTCGCATCAGCGCCCGCTCTCACATACAATCATTAATCTATAAATCACTACTGAAATGAAAAAGTATTTAATGGCAGCTGCCACAATGCTGGCTCTCACAGCATGCGGCAACAAAGAGTATAAAATCGCAGTCCTGTTTCCCGATGCATCGACCGACGGACAGACTGCCTACCTGACCAGCTATGACAACGGCGACACGCTTGCGCAGGCCCAAATCAAGAACAAGAGCGTAGTCTTCAACGGCGAAACCGACGGCTCGTTCATGGCGCGCCTGGTGGTTGATGGCAAGATGGGCTTCATTGTAGAAGGCGGCGAAATCACTATCAAATGGGAGGATGGCGAAGCCAAGGGTACACCTCTCAACGAGAAACTCAATGCTCTGGACGCTGAACTCAGCAAGATTGAGGACGAGAAGGCTCAGGCAGCCATCTTTGAGAAGGCCTACAAGGCCAACCTGGACAACGGCATTGGCCCCTGGGCATTCAACTACTACCTGATGTGCAATGACTTTACCGTTACTCAAATCGAGGAGTTGCTCAAGGACGTGCCTGCTGAGTGGAAGGACCTGAAGCGCGTGAAAAAGGCGCTGAGCGATGCCAAGCAGAAGGAAGTGACCGGTGTGGGCAAGCAGTTCACCGACTTTGCCAACGCTAAGGGCGAGAAGCTGAGCCAGTTTGCCGGTCAGGGCAAATATTGCCTCGTGGACTTCTGGGCCAGCTGGTGTGGACCCTGCCGCAAGGAAATCAAGAACATCAAGGAGCTCTATGCCAAGTATGCCGACAAGATGAACTTTGTGGGCATCGCGGTGTGGGACGAGGACGCCGATACCGACAAGGCAGTCCAGGAGCTGGGCGTGGAATGGCCCGTAGTAAAGAACGGCAAGAACTGGGACGAACCCACCGACCTCTATGGAGTTTCGGGTATTCCCCACATCATGCTCATTGATCCCCAGGGCAAGATCGTGGCTCGTGGCCTCGAGGGTGAAACCCTGATCAAGACCGTTGAGGACCTGTTTGCTGGCAAATAACAAATGAATTCAAGAGGGTGTGTGGCATCGTAGTTGATGACCACACACCTTAATAATAAAGATGCATTACAATTTTTTTAGACTGATGAAGAAAATTTACACTGGATTATTTGGAATCTTTGCACTAGTAGCGGCAGCACAGCCTGCCCCTGAAACCGCTTCAGAAATGCTTCCCGAGATTGCTCCCGAAGCAGTGGCCGAGGCAAACGCTGAGGTAGCTCCCCAGCAAACCAAGGCAATGCCCGCGTGGGTGGACAAAGTGCGTGAGCACGTTTCGCTCAATGGATATGCACAGGGCGGATGGCAGTATCACGATAAGTCGTCGCCCAGCAATGAGTTCTCGGTAGACAAGATTATATTCATTGCCGAGGGACGATTTAACGACAAGATCAGTGCCCTGTTCATGTATGACTTCCGCAAGTCGGCGCTGCATGAGCTGTGGGTCAACTATAAGCCTTGCAAAGGTGTGAACATCAAGGTGGGCGAGTTCAAGACTCCGTTCTCAATAGAAAACCCCATCTCTCCCGCCATCCTCGAGGACATCACGCTCACTTCGCTGGTGACCACCGACATGATCATGGGCAGTAATCCGCTCATGATGCCTGCGGGCGCAGGCCGTGACCTGGGTATCACAGTCTATGGCGATCTTCTTGACAAGAAACTGTCTTATGACCTGGCCCTGATGAACGGTGCTGGCCGCAACATCAAGGACATCAACTCGCAGAAGGACTTTGTGGCACGCCTCTCTTATCGCCCTCTCAAAGAACTCATGCTGAGCGGCTCAATGGTGCTTGGCACCGGCAACGTAGACGTTTGCCCTAACTCAGAGGGCGTGCTGGTGTGTGATGCAGCGCCCGGTGTGACAGGTTTCAAGGCTAACGGCAACTTCACCCGCAACCGCTTTGCTGCCGGTTTCCAGCTCAAGACAGCTCCTGCCAACCTGCGTGCCGAGTACATGTGGGGCAAGGACGGTGACTACAACAGCAACGGCTGCTATGTTACTGGCTCGCTCAATAACCTCCTGGTGAAGAAACTCGACCTGATTGCTTCTTATGACCACCTCGACAACTTCCGCGGCATCCAGAACCGTTACACAGTGGGCCTGCAGTATTGGTTCTACAAGTACTGCCGTGTGCAGCTCAACTACAACCACCACAAGTGGAGTGGCCGTGGCCCCGGCGAGAACGGCATCCTCACCCAGATCCAAGTAGGCTTCTAAGACATAACAAGTTAATCTTGCATCCCATCTGTGGTAAGGGATAAAAATGATACATTGATGACCCGCGGGTCATCAATGTATCATTTTTTTGTCGTTCTGGATATAGGAACAGCTTCTAGTGATGCTTGTAGAGACCGAAGCGACGGAGCCGCTTCGCACAAGGACGCTGTTGTAGTGCCCTGATGGCAGGTTTGATGGCAGCCCTGGAGCCCTCTACCCCCCCCCTTGATGGCAGTTACTTGCGGGGTAGGGTGGTGATGGTGAGGCGGTTGTAGGCGCGCTCGGCTTTGGCGCGGGCTGCTTCTACGCTCTCGCCGGTGGCGAGTATTACTGCCATGCGGCGGTGGCCCTTGACCTCGGGTTTGCCGAAGATGCGCATCTGCACGCCTTCTTCCTCGAGCACTTTGTCAATGCCTGACAATTCCACACGGTTAGTATCGCCCTCTACAACCACTGCACGTGATGCGCTGGGGCCGTAGAACTTGATGGCGGGAACGGGCAGCCCCATCAGTGCACGTGCATGCAGGGCAAACTCGCTCATGTCCTGTGAAATCATTGTCACCATGCCTGTGTCGTGGGGGCGGGGAGAGACCTCGCTGAAGATCACCTCATCGCCCTTGATGAACATCTCCACGCCGAAGATGCCATAACCTCCCAGGGCATCGGTCACCTTCTTGGCTACCTCCTCGGCCTTAGCGCGTGCCTGGGGCGACATTGCCTGGGGCTGCCATGAGTAACGGTAGTCGCCGTCTTCCTGAATGTGGCCTACGGGTTCGCAGAAGCAAGTGCCTGCCACGCTGCGAACGGTAAGCAAGGTGATCTCGTAGTCAAAGTCGACAAACGCCTCGACGATGACACGTCCGGCTCCGGCACGTCCGCCCTCTTGTGAGATGTGCCATGCGCGGTCGATGTCCTCGGCTTTCTTGATGGTGCTCTGGCCGTGGCCCGAAGAACTCATGATGGGCTTGACAACGCAGGGAATGCCCACCTCGTCAACGGCTGCGCGGAATTCCTCCTCGGTAGACGCAAAGCGGTAGTTAGAAGTCTTGATGCCCAGGTCTTCGGCCGCCAGGCGGCGTATTCCCTCGCGGTTCATGGTGAGCAGCGCAGCGCTCGCGGTGGGAGTGACGTGATAGCCTTCTTTCTCCAGCTCAACGAGCACGGGGGTGGCGATGGCCTCAACCTCGGGGATGATGTGGTCGGGACGCTCGAGTTCAATGATGCGACGCAGCTCGTCGCCGTCGAGCATGTTGAACACATGGCATCGGTGTGCCACCTGCATGGCTGGAGCGCCTGCATAACGGTCGCAGGCAACCACTTCTACGCCAAGGCGCTGCAACTCCAGAGCCACTTCCTTGCCTAGTTCACCACTACCCAGTAACAGGGCTTTTGTTCCAATCTCAGTACCGGTACTACCGATTTTAATCATAGCAGATAAGTATGTTAGATTTATAATTAGTGCAAAGATAGTCATCATTATCGGGATGTACAACTTAAAAATATGTAAAATGCTTGCGACAGTGGCCGTGAATGAGTAATTTTGTAGGAAATCAAGATAACTTGAAAATGAACAGGTATTTTATTAAAAATATGTGTATAGCCGGTGTCATGGCAATGACACTGCCTGCCGGTGCAGCTACCGACGAGAAAGACTATGACCCTAGCATCAGGAAAGAGATGCGTAGCGTGCGTGCTCCAGAGCGCCGCAGGGAGAAGGAACTGAAGAAGCAACAGGAGCAGGAGAGACTGGCTCAGGGCGGTAAAAACGCTAAGGGCATCGTGGGTGATGACCCGTGGGCAAATACCCCCGAGGTGGACTACAGCAATGAGGCCGATGAGGAACGCAGATTGTTGCTTGATGAACTCCTGAGTACAGACTTTACTATTGAGAAGTATGAGATAGACTATGAGGAGGAAATTGCAAAGCCGCTGGAGTGGAAGGACGAACCTATATGTAATAATGTGGATTCGCTGAGGAACTGCCTTACCGAGGTGCGCAATGGCGGCACAACGATGCTTGTGCCGGCAGGCGTGTCGCTGGCCAACGATGCCAACGGTATATTCTTCTGTTTTGAAAACGGCAAGAACCTGGGCAACCTCAAGCTCAGGGTGCAATACTATGCCGATGACCCCCTTAACTATGTGGACCTTCTGTTTACAATTGACGGCTTTGAATACAAGTTCCATCCTGCCAAGCCATCGCGTGGCAAGGTGGGTGGACGCATGTACTGGGAGCAGAGCGAGGACGTGCTCACTGCCGAGGACAAGAATCTCGTCTATGCCCTGGCTCATTGCCATTGGGCACGGCTTAAATTTAAGGGCTCTGACGGGATGACGCACTCTAAGATGTTGACTCAAAAACAGATAAATGCTTTCGGTGCAGCATTGGAGCTGTACAGGGCCTTGGGCGGAGGTTTTTATTGATTGAAACCTTCCGCAAGACATGATAAAGTTTGCCGGCTGCGATTTGCTTGCCGGCATTTTTTTTGTGGCATGTTGACTTAGTTACCCACAACTATACTGAAAAGGGATTATCCCGTTGCTGGACAGTTTCGTTCTCTGTCCCCCCTTAATTCTAAAAAAATAGTTAAAAAAGCGTTTATTTACGAAATAAAATAAATTTATGAAAATAAATTGGAATTTAATTTTGTAAATCAAAACAATTGTATTACCTTTGTGGCTGTAAAAAGATATATACTTGATTATGACTAAAAAATTAATCATACGCATTGCAGGGTCTGCGTTTACATTTGCAGCAATGACACTAGTAAGTAGTTGTTCATCGATGCAAACAAACAGCATGCCCCATTTCTCAGGCGAAGGTAAATGCCCCGTTTGCGGTACAATAGTTACTAAGCATCCAGTCGCACAAACCTCTTCTGTAGTCAACAATCCAGAATTAGATGAACTTCTTAACATGGACTTTACGATCCATGAGTATGATTTTTCAGCTTATGAGCCCAAAAGAATTGTATGGCAGGACGACACTATCAATGAACTACAGGAGAATCTTTTACCATCATTTAAATCAAACACCATCCAGGGTAGCAAATGCCTATTGCCTAAAACTGCAACAGTAGAAAAAACGAATAACGACGTGTACTTGTACTTCACTGAGGATGCCCAGGGCAATGCTTTAAACATGCACTTACGTTTACAGTACTATGCCGACGATCCTCTGAACTACAATGACATGGTATTCACAATTGATGGATTTGACTATAAATTCCATCCTACAAATATACAACGCGGCAAGGGTGACGGCGTCATGATATGGGAACAAAGCGACGATGTTCTCCGTGAGGCCGACAAAGACCTTGTTTATGCGCTGGCTCATTGCCACTGGGTAAGACTCAAGCTCCATGGAGCTGATGGCATGAACCACGTGAAGCTCATAGGTGAGGAGCAGATCAAGTCTTTCAAAGAGACATATCAGCTGTTCTTGCTTCGCAACGGTTCAATTAAATAAAGACATAATAGTTTAGATGTTTAATATTGGAATGAGGGGTGGTCTCAGTGATGAGGTCACCCTCGTTTGTTTCTATACCTAAAGTTAAGGTAGAACTTTAGGCTGGTTGTAGTCTGGGGGTTAATTTGTTTTATCCATGCACGTTCTCCGGTCGCTTCGCTCCTTTTGCTCGTACGGGGATGTTAGTCGTGGTTGCGGTTTTTGATGCATGCGATGGCTATGGGGATTAATCCTGCTGCGAGTCCGCACAGAGTGGGGCTAAGCCATGTCATTCCCACTGCATGGGCCACGAGCATTGTGGCTACAGAGCTTATCATCGATGCGATGATGTACGTTCCCCTGATGTGGTGTGACATGAACATCGTGCAACCTAGTGGCAGGAGGATGCTTGCCGCACGCAGTCCCAGGCTGAGGAAGCCCAGGTCATTGATAAAAGTGCCAGTGAGCATGAGTGATGTTGTCAGTGCCAGCGACATGATTGCTACCAGCGTGATGCGCACCAGAGTGGCGCTGTGCTGCAGTGGGCGCTGAAGGAGGTCACGCACCACAATGACACTACTGCCTAGCGCGATGCCCGTGCATCCGCCTATTACAGTGACCAACAATGTGCCCATGACGATGCCTCCCAACCAGTGGGGTAGGCAAGTGAGTGCAAAGGCGGGGAAAGCTGTGCTAGCTACCTCTACCGGGGCATTAGATTGCATGTACATGCCCACAAGCGTGCACGCGATGCCTATGGGCGGAATGAGTAACGCGCTAAGCAATGCGCCCTTGCGTGCCGAGGCATCAGAGCGTCCGGCCCACACTGCCTGGGCATAGCTCTGTGTTGCAACTACTCCCAGTATCATCGAGATGATGGCGTTGAGGTCGGTTGAGATTCCCCGACCGAAGGGATTGAACAGGCTGGTGTCAAAATCTGACAAACCGTGAGTGTGTACCATTACTGTGACTCCACATACTATGCACGAGCCATAGAGTAGGATGAGTTTTACAAGTCCACCCTTGCCGGCCCCCATCATGCCACCTGCCACCACATACACCAGCATGATGGCTGTGCCTGTGAGCAGGGCGGTGAGCAACGAACAGGGCACGACAGCTCGTATGAGTGCCGCGCATGCTAGCTGCTGCGCCACGATGCTGAAGAACATGCCGAAAAGTGACAACAACGAGCCTGCTACCTCGGCCTTCTTGCCGTAGCGGCGGCCTATTATCTCGAGCAGCGTGCTGCATCCGGTGGCTCTGAGCCGCGGGGTGATGAAGTAGAGCAACAGGCATCCCAGGGCCGATCCCCATGTGAACCATATGCCTGAGAAACCAAACTTGTAGCCCATCTCGGCAGTACCCACAGTTGCCTGGCCGCCCACCAGTGTGCCGATGATGGCCCCCGCCACAATCCACGCTCCAGCTTGTCCCCTTGCTGAGGCAAAGTCCTTGCTCTTGCGGGCCGATGTTATGCCAATGCCTATGATGAGCATAACGGATAAGATTATCATTACGATGTGTACAGGCGAAATCATGGTGCAAAATTACAAAGAATTTACAGGTTATGTAATACAAACAAGAAATAAAATGTAGCCGTAGGTGCAAAACGTGTAGAGATGTATCTGCCAAAAAACACAAACGGCCACTTGGTAGTAGCCGTTTGCAGAATTTTAAGTATTAATATAGTATAAGGGGAATTTGCTTGTGCTTATTTGCCCAGGATGATGTTGAGGGCGGTGTTGACGTCGCTGATGTCCACGCTGCCGTCACCTGTCACGTCGGCTCCGCTGTACTTGCTTGCGGTGTCTTTGCCTAGGACTATGTTGATGAGAATGTTGGCATCGGTGATGTCGACTACTTCGTCGCCATTCACGTCGCCCTTTATACCGGGCTGGGGATCGCCGCCTTCTTCCTCAACGATGCTCTTGAAGCTCTTCCACACGTCTGCTACCTGGTAGGCCGCGAGGGTGCCCTTGGGAACGTAGAGTGTGCCGGTCTGTGCCTTGTAGAACACGTTTGACACGATGGTAAGGGGCGCTGCCATGCGGTTGTGTACCTCGGCGAGGGCAGTGCAGTTGTAGAATGCCTGGGCGTCGATGGTTGTGATGGTGCTGGGCAGAGTCACCTTAGTGAGAACCTTGTCACCGTAAAGCAGCGCCTTGCCCACGGTTGTAACGCCCTCGGGGATGTTGAGCTCGGTGAGTGCTGTGCCGCGCAGAGCGTTCTCGCCGAGTGTCTCGAGACCCTTGTTGAGTTTGATTGATTCCAGAGCCGAGCAGTTGTAGAATGCCTGCTTAGCAAGTGCGGTAACCGATGCAGGAATCTCGATGCTCTTGAGGGCCTTGCAGCCGT
>JAKSLZ010000078.1 GCA_024400935.1 Muribaculaceae bacterium
GAAGGTTAATTAGTTAAGCAATCCCCGACGTTGATGTCGAGGATTATTTTTTTATTATTGCTGACCCTAATTTCACAAAAAAATCACTAACTTTGCATCATAGTTGACATATATAATATGGAGGAAAACATGAAAATGGGACCCATTGGGGTGTTTGACTCGGGGTTTGGCGGTCTGTCAATCCTGAGGGAAATAAGGCGTGTGTTGCCGCAGTACGATTATCTGTTCCTTGGGGACAATGCTCGTGCTCCTTATGGCACGCGCTCGTTCCAGCTGGTCTATGAGTTCACGCTTGAAGCTGTTAAGCATTTCTTTGATCAAGGATGCAGCCTGGTTATACTGGCATGCAACACTGCTTCGGCCAAGGCGTTGCGCTCCATCCAGCAGCGCGACCTTCCGGTGATTGATCCCACGCGCCGTGTGCTGGGAGTGATTCGCCCCACGGTAGAGGCGGTGGGAGAGATTTCACAAAGTGGTCATGTGGGCGTGTTTGGCACCCCGGGCACTATTGCCAGTGGATCTTATAACATAGAGATAGCAAAGCTGCACCCGCAGTTCAAGGTCTCAGGGCACGCATGCCCCATGTGGGTGCCGCTGGTTGAGAACTGCGAGAGCGAAGGCGAGGGAGCCGACTACTTTGTTAAAAAGGACATCAATGCTTTGCTGGCTATGGACGGTGACATTGACACCGTGATACTGGGTTGCACCCATTACCCGCTGTTGCTCAACAAGGTGAAGCAGTTTATGCCGCAGGGTATCAACGTGGTGTCACAGGGCGATATTGTGGCCCGCAGCCTTGCCGACTATCTGCAGCGTCATCCCGAGATCGAGGCGCGTTGCTCAAAGGGCGGCACATGCCATTACACCACTACCGACGATGCCGAGAAGTTCAGCGCTATGGCAAGTGTATTTGTCAACGAGGATGTCAAGGCCCAGAAGATTAAGCTATGACGGGCATTGATGATATAAAGGCACTGCTGGCCGCCGACAACACCGCTGAGGCCATAGAAGCAGCCAACGTGTTGATAGCTAGTGAGAACGTAGAAGCAGGCGATAGGGCGGAGGCTTACTACCTGCGTGGCAATGCCTATCGCAAGCAAGGCGACTGGCGTCATGCAATGAACAGTTATCTTGAGGCCAAGGAACTGGACCCCGACGGACCTGCAGCCATGGCCTATGACCACGTGGTCGAAATATTGGAATTTTTTAATAAGGACTTATATAACCCCTGATGATTATGACTGACAACAAAAAACAACTGGGACAAATCAAGAACCTCATAATGCTTGCGCTGGCCGACGGCAAGGCAACTGAAAGCGAGCTTGCTCTTATTGCTTCAATAGCATCACGTGAACAACTCTCGCAGGAGGAACTTGACAACTTGATTGATAATCCTGACTCTGTGTCAATAGAGTTACCCGAAGATGAGGAGACTAAGAAACGTTATCTCACTGACATGGTGGCACTCATGGCCATTGACGGTGATATGGACGACAACGAAGTGGCGATGTGCAAGGTATATGCCATCACGCTGGGCTATGACCCCAGTGTGGTCGAGAACCTCGTGCTTGACATTGCTGAATGCCTGACCAAGTGACAACGTAACGATTAGGCACAAAACACACGAAGCAGGCTGCACCCTTCTGGGATGCAGCCTGCTTCGTAAAGTGGGTGGGGGACCGGTCTCTCCGAACCCTCCGGATACTCCGGAAATCCCGGATACTCCGAAAAATACTATGGTGTGGCTATATAAAAAACGTAATCCACGACTCGCGTCGCGGATCAACTTTAATTTAATTAACCTCTAATACCATTAACATAAACCTTAAAACTAAATCTTAACCTAAATCTTTGCCTCACGGCACCGATAGAAGTCTATACGAATAATCTTTTCGATTGCAAAGTTATAAAAAATATGTTTTACAACACAATTTTTGAGCAAAGAAAGTTGTATTTTAACATAACTTTAACATTTCGGGGTGTTTTTGTATGGTTTTTGAGGCTGAATGGCATGTTTTTTAGCATGTTTCAAGAAAAAGTTGTATATTTGCAATTAAGAATATCCACATTTAGAAATTAATATATTATGTACGATCAACAGCATGGCTTATACATAGCCCACGGTCCCAACGGCCCCATCAGTATAATAGGTAAAATGGCTAACCGCCACGGTCTCATCGCAGGTGCAACAGGTACAGGAAAGACTGTTACATTGCAGGTTATTGCCGAGTCGTTCTGCCAGGCAGGCGTTCCTTGCTTTATGGCCGACATGAAGGGCGATCTTTCGGGCATCAGTCAGGTGGGCAAGACCTCGGGCTTCATCGAGAAGCGTCAGGCTGAGTTTGGCATCGAGAACCCTCAGTTCCAGGCTTGTCCCGTGCGTTTCTTTGACGTTTTTGGTGAACAGGGACATCCCATGCGCACCACCGTGTCGCAAATGGGGCCTGAACTGCTGGCCCGCCTCATGGGGCTCAATGATACCCAGAGCGGAGTGCTCAACATCACTTTTCGCATTGCCGACGAGCGTGGCCTGCTGCTCGATGACATGAAGGACTTGCGTTCAATGCTCGACTATGTGTCAAAGCATGCAGGCGAGTACACCACTAAATATGGTAACATTGCATCGGCCAGCGTGGGAGCCATCCAGCGTGCACTGTTGGCTCTGGACAGTCAGGGTGCCGACAAGTTCTTTGGTCGTCCTTCGTTTGAAATCAAGGACTTGCTCGACCGCGAGGGTGGCAAGGGTGTGATGAATGTGCTTGCTGCCGATAGGCTGATGCTTCAGCCCAAGCTTTACTCTACATTCTTGCTGTGGCTGCTCTCAGAGCTCTACACCACATTGCCCGAGGTGGGCGACCTGGAGCTGCCCAAACTTGTGTTTTTCTTTGACGAGGCCCATATGTTGTTTGACGGCACCAGCAAGGCCCTGGTCGACAAGATTGAACAGGTGATACGCCTCATTCGCAGTAAGGGTGTGGGTATCTACTTTGTGACACAGAGCCCCACCGACATTCCTGAAACCATTCTGGGACAGCTGGGTAACCGTGTCCAGCATGCTTTGCGTGCTTTTACTCCCAAGGACCAAAAGGCTGTGCGCACAGCTGCCGAAACTTTCAGGGCTAACCCTGCATTCAAGACCGATGAGACCATCACCAAACTTGAGACTGGTGAGGCATTAGTTTCGGTTCTTGACGAGACTGGTGCACCCACAATGGTAGAACGTGCCCGCATCTTGTTCCCTCTTAGCCAGATAGGTGCTATCAGTGACAGCCAGCGCGACCAGCTTATCAAGTCGTCGTTCCTCTATGGACGATATGACAAGGCCGAGGACCGCGAATCAGCGTTTGAGGTATTGCTGGCCCAGAGCGAGATGGAAGCGCAAGAGGCACAGGCTGCCAAGGACGCTAAAGCCCAAGCCAAGGAGGAGGCTAAGGCGCAAAAGGAGAAAGAGAAAGAGTCTAAGAAGCCTGGCATCCTCAAGCGTGTGTTCAAGGCGATATTGACTGCAGTGACAGCTACAATTGCAACTATCATAGGCAATAAGGTGTCAAACAAGATAAGCGGTACTCAGGAGCGCAAGAGCAAAACTTCTACTACAGGCAAGATTGCCAAGAGTGCTACCCAGGCTGCCACACGCACCATCACACGTGACATCTTGGGCAACTTGATTAAATAAGAAAAAGATATGTTGATGCCCCGGCTGCCTTGGCGCTCGCGGGCGATATGATATATGGATATATTTATTGATTTTGTAACCCAGTGGGGATATGTGGGACTGTTGCTTAGTTCTTTCATAGCTGGCAGCGTCATTCCCTTGAGTAGTGAAGCCATTGTGGTGGCATGTATAGGACCTCTGCATCTCGACCCTGTGTGGTGCTGTGTATCGGCAACTATTGGCAACGTGATGGGTGGCATGACATGTTACTGGATGGGTTCGCTGGGAAACATGGAGTGGATAGTGAAATACTGTCACGTGACGCCTGAAAAACTGGAGCGTGCCCAGCGGTATGTAGCCAAGTATGGAGCATGGTACGCTTTGCTGGCGTGGATACCCATTTTGGGATCGGCAATCACAGTCGCGTTGGGCTACATGCATGCTAACAAGTGGATAACCGTTGTGGCTATGACCATAGGTAAGGCAATACGTTACGGTGTGCTCATATGGGGCACTAAAATGGCACTGTCGTTGTTCTAGACTCCACATAATATAGATATGCGGGTGAGGGCCGGAATGAATCTCAACATGAGACATTCCGGCCCTCACTTGTGTCGTTTTGCGCTTTTCAGTAGCACATGTCCAAAAGGGTGTCGCAACGTGCGGTGGTGAGATGTGCTGCCCAGTCGTAGTAGGCGCGCGGCTCATTGGCATAGGGGTGTCGAGTGAGGTCATGCACGCGGTCTGCATCCAGATAACGCAACAGCACTGCCTTGTCCTGCTGATGTAGCGGCTGACGGTGGAATCGCGGTGGCATCACCACTATGTAATTGACGTTGTAGCGCTTGAGCAGTGCGCCCAGTAGCTTGAGGCTGTTTTCTATGTCAGGAGTGATGCCAGGCAGATCGGTGCCTGCGGGGCGGTCATAGTAGTTGCGTTGCAAACGCTCGGGGGTATAGTAGGCATCAGGATTAACTGCGATAAGACTATCAAGGTGTGTATAGATGTTCTCGTTAGTTGAGTCGGTGTGGGTGTGGACGTTGTTTGTGGCCAGTCGTTGCTTTATCATTTGGTCCTGATAACGCTCGGGGCACAGGCTGAACTTGATGAACATGGGGTTCTTGAACACGTTGAAAAACAGCATGTGGAACTGCAACTGACTCACATCGTCGGTAGTGGCGGGCGGGCGCACAAAGAGGAAATTGTCGTCACATGGCTCGCGGTGCAGCATTGCCTCCTCAATGATGATGAGTGCGTTCTTCATCACTATGCCATTGTTGTGCAGGTAGTTGATTTTGTCGACAATGCCTTGCACGGTTTCCTCTGAGGCATCAAGATGAAACACCGATGCTCCTTGAGGCAGGTGGGTGCTCCACTTGCTGGTGCTAAATGCCTGAGATATGGATGAACCCAGGATAAACGAGTCGTATGTATGGCCTGCAGTCAGGTTTCGCTCAAGTGCTTTGATTGATGCAAATCCCTGGTTATATCCCAATGCGATGGTGTCGTTGGGCTGGGGGAGCTCGTCATAGCGGTGGATAACCTTGAACGGATCGAGCACGGCATAAGCACCGATGAAGATTATCACCGGAAGCACTGCTATGAGTGTGCGCATTATGAAGTGTTTTATGCCGTGTTGTCGCATTGTTGATTTGATTTAGAACTGGAAATAGATGTAACTCACCTGGTGCCCGGTGCTGTAATAGGCAATCAATGCCAGCAGCGTCCAGTAGATAGCCCAGCGCATTGCCGTGGGTAGGGGCAGTTGCTCGAGCGGGAACTCGTGACGACGTCCCATCCAGTCGACCACTGCGAGCGGTGCGATGTAGCATAATGCTGTGATACCCATGGGTATGGCGGTCCAGCTGCCGTGCACTAGGGCGTGTGCCATTTCGCCCAGATGGGCGATGCTGCTGGCACGGAATATGAGGAACACGAAGCCGAAGAGGATAAACACCGCAATGCACTTGTTCAGGTCGCGCCAAGTGGCCTCGCCGGAAGGTTTGTTGCGCTTGACAAAGACGCGCGGTAGCATGAGTAGTCCGCACACGATGCCCCACAGCACAAATGTCCATGCCGCGCCGTGCCACAGGCCTGAGAGGGCAAACACTATCATCACGTTCATCGCTGTGCGGGCGCGAGAGCAGCGGCTGCCGCCCAGCGGGAAATACACATAGGTGCGCAGCCAGGTCATCAGGGTGATGTGCCAGCGGGTCCATAGTTCGTTCCACGAGCGTGAGAAGAACGGGAACCTGAAGTTAGCGCTGAGACGTATGTTGAGCAGCTTGGCCGAACCGATGGCAATGTCGCTGTAGCCCGAGAAATCGGCATAAATCTGTGTCGCAAACACGATTGCTGCCATCACGATTGTGGTGGCGCTCTGCTGTGCAGTGTGGGTGAACATAGTGTCGAGATAGCCTCCCAGCGAGTCGGCTATGACCACCTTTTTAGTGAGTCCCCACAGTATCTGCCTCATGCCCAGCACTGCCGTGGCATAGTCCCACTGCTTGTGCTTGAGAAACTGAGGAAGCAGGTCGCGCGGGCGCTCTATGGGGCCGGCAACCAGCTGGGGGAAGAAGGCAATGTAAACCATAAATGCCGTGACATCGCGTGTGGGCTTGATGTCGCGCCTCAGTACGTCCACGGTGTAGCTTATTGCCTGGAAGGTGTAGAACGAGATGCCCACGGGCAGCACGATGTTGAGCGTGGGCCAGTCGGGATTCATCCCCATGCACTTGAGCAATGAGGCGGCACTGTCGGCAAAGAAGTTTAAATACTTGAAAGTGAACAGTATGCCCAGGTTGAGCACTATGCTCATCGTTGCCCACAGCTTGCGCCGCGCGTCGGGGCGATCCATTGCCAGTGCGCTGGCCCAGGAGGTCAGTGAGGTGGCGATGATTAGACCCAGGAAACGCCAGTCCCACCAGCCGTAGAACGTGTAGCTGGCTGCAAGCAGCAGTGCGTTTTGCAGCCTCAAGCGCCGTGCCAGTGCCCAGTAGAGGATGAACACCAGCGGCAGGAACAGGGCATATATGTAAGAGTCAAATTGCATTAAGCACCGTTAGATAGAGTTGATGATAGCGGCTATCTCGCGGGCATCATCCAGAGTTATGGGATGTGCTATGGGGAGGCTCACCACTTCATCGACAAGTTGTTCGGTCATGGGCAGGGCCTCGTGATGCAGATCGCTGTAGCAGGGCTGCATGTGGGGCGGGGTAGCATAGTGGATGTCAGTCATTACGCCGCGTTTCTCAAGCTCGGCACGGAACTCGTCGCGGCCGTCTTTCACGCGAATGACATACTGGTGCCACACCTGCTTCATTCCCTCGAAGTGCTCGGGGGTGATGATGCGCTCGCTCGTGATGGCTTCGTTGTAGACCTGTGCGATTGCATCGCGACGGGCATTCTCCTCGTCGAGATGGCGCAGCTTGACGCGCAGCATGGCTGCCTGAATCTCGTCGATGCGGCAGTTGAGGCCCTGGTAGATGTTGTGGTAGCGGCGGTCGCTGCCGTAGCTTGCAAGGGCTCTTACAGTCTTAGCCAGGTCGTCATCGCTGGTGACCACTGCACCTGCATCGCCCAGAGCACCCAGGTTCTTGGTGGGGTAGAAACTGATGCCCGCAGCGTGTCCCAGTCCGCCGGTCACGCGGGTGCCGTTAAGACCGTCGACAGTTGACGCGGCTCCTATGGCCTGGGCATTGTCTTCGATGACGAGCAGATTGTGCTCATTTACAAGTTGTTTCAGTTTCTCGTCCCAGCATGGTGTGCCGTAGAGGTGAACGGGCATCACTGCTTTGACATCGGGAGTGATGAGACGCTCCACACAGTCGCTGTCGATGTTCATGGTCACGGGCGATGGGTCGCACAGTACGGGTACAAGGCCGTTGTCGCTGATGGCTAATACCGATGCCACGAATGTGTTGCCTGGCACGATGACCTTGTCGTCTGGCTGGAGTTTTCCCATTTCGATGTAGGCGCGCAGGATGAGGCGTAGTGCGTCCAGACCGTTGCTCACAGCGATGCAGTGGCGTGCCTGGCACAGTGCGGCGATTTCCTGTTCGAGCAACTCAGTGTGCTTGCCGTGCAGATACCAGCCCGAGTCAATCACGTCGACTGCGGCCTGCTTCAGTTCGTCCTCATAGGGGAGATTGGCCTGCTTGAGGCTGAGAAATGGGTATGTCTTATTCATCGCGTTTGTCTTTTGTAAGTTCAAGGAAGTCGCTGTACTCGCGTGTGTAGTCATTCTCGTCGTAGTGCTCGCTTGCCAGCACCATGCACACGGCTCCCGAGGTGAAGTTATTGAGCACTCGCCATATGCCGGGAGTGATGATAAGGCCCTGGTAGGGACGGTTGAGGGTGACGGTGCGCTGGTGCTTGCCGTCGTCGATCACAACGTCAAAGCTACCGCTGATGGCCACAACGAGTTGATACAGTGCGGCATGCGAGTGACCGCCACGCTCCTCTCCACCAGGGATGTCATAGGTGTAGTAGGTGCGGCGTATCTTGAACGGAATGGGATCGTTGTCCTCCACCACGGTGAGGTTACCGTTGGCATGACGGTGCCGCGACAGCTCAATGATGTGGCAGTTGTCCACGCTCGATGTCTTGTAGGGGTTGACTTCCATTTTATCTCAATTGTTTACAATCTACAAATTTACAACAAAAATACGAAAGATGAAAAACGAAAGCCGAAAAACAAAGTGTGAAAAGCGAAAAATGAAGAGCCTCAGTCTGTGTACACGGCTTGAATGCGATGCGGGTGGTGGTAGGTTTCTTGCCGTTGAGCGATATCAGAACAAGTCGCCTGCAATGCGTATCTGAATCATAGGCAGGAAGTTAAGGCTTTGTAAATCAGACAGGATTCCGGCATTGTTTGACGAACTTTTGATAATCTTTTCGTGGTTGAGCTTGAATTTGGGTGCTCCCCAGAACATGCAGCCGGCGTCAACCATTACACTGCACTTGTTGGTGCGGCCGAAGGGGCGTCCCATACCGATGCCCACGTAGGGCCTGAATATCCAGGTTTTAGCTTCGGCGTAGATGTTGCCGTTCTTGTCGGCAGTGAAGATATAGTCGCCAAATTTCACTCCTACATCCTGATAGTTGCTCCCGTAGGTTTCGTTATAGAGGTGTACAAGCTCGTTTGCCTGGTTGAGGAATTTATATGAGCTTTCCTTGGTGTTTTCGGCGGTGAGTACTGTTTCGTTGCCAACGAAGAAACCGGTCGAGAGGTGGAATGCAGAATTCTTGATGGGGTAGACGTCGGCAATGAGGTGTGAATTGAAAAGGTTGGGCGACAACTTGATCTCGACGTCGGTGGTGCGGAGTGTCTCTTGTATTGAGTGGTCGTTGATATTTAATGAAGACAACACATCGGCGACATTGGTAGCGAAATTGTAGCGTATATCTTGCGCCTTGAGCAGGTCGATACCTCCGCGCAGCACTACATATTTGGTACAGGGCATAGCCACGTCAACACCTATTCCCGAAGTGCCCACGATGCCGCCTATCGACATGTGGTTGAACATCTGCTTGCCGTCGCCGCGAGGGTCTATTTCGTGTGTCTGTACCTGGCAAAATGCTGATAACTGAACCATTATCGCTGCCAGGACCAGTGCTATATGCTTGAGAGTTTTCATTGTTACTATGGTTGTAGTGGGTTATTTGAAATTATTGGCAATCAACATGTTGGTCAGTGATTGTCCCAAGGGGTGGCAGTTCAGCAGGTAAATGGAAATATATGGGTTACCGCCGTTGACGATACAGTCGACGCAGTCGTAGCACGAAAAATCCATGGCCACGATGCCGACAATGCGTTGCGGGTTGTTTTTCAGATTCTCAATCACGCGTGGATGCACGTGCTCGGCGTTGTCGATGTATCCGCCGGGCGATGGAACGGAGTAAGCCGAACAGTGGTTAATGACCCATGTGTTATCGCTCTCATTGCTTGCGAGCGCACGCGAGTCGTCAATCATCGTGAGCACAGCGTTTATCTTTGTTGTCTGGCGCTTTTCTGTAGAGACTTTGTAGTAGTCCTGTACCCACATTGTGGTGGTGATGCTCTCATCGCTGCAACTGCGCAGCACGCGGCTACGCTCCTGGTCATAGTAGACGTTCTCGTCCATATCGGAGTCCTCGTCGGGCCACGGGCACACTGCACCCACCATGCCGTCGTATTCCAGGCGGTTGATGAAAAGGATTTTTCCCCTCATCTCGCCCACGGTGATATCGGGACGCCATTCGGCGAAGTGGTCTCGGTACTGATCATTGTTGAGCGTTTCTTTCATCAGCGGTATCCAGGGCATCTGGTCTTCCACGCCGTTGTCGTGCTGAATCTTAACGATGCAAAACTCTGTAGGGTGCGATTTAAGGAAGCTTTGTATTGTGTTGAGAGATTCTTCAAAAGTCATTCTGATCTCGCCAGTGCCATGGCAACAACGCAAGATTTTCTTGTGGTGGATTGTATCGGTTGACACCACGGGGCGAATGTCAAAAAAGCGTATTCCGCTCAGTAGCTGCTGGTTGAGCGTTGACACCTGTGTAGTGGCGACGAGACCGAACATGAGGTCCAGTTTGGGGGCGTAGAACCCTTCGCCAGTGAGAGCATCGTGTGTGCCGGGGATGGTGAGTTTGCACACCTTGCGCGAGTCGGGCAGTCCTGCCATCCAGTTAGCTTGATCTATGTCAATTACCTCACGTATAGTGTCTTGGTAACCATTTATGAATTTATAAGGTGTACTGTTGACATTTGTTTGTTGTCCTGGCTCGTCTAGGCACGAAGTCATACTCACGATGGAGAAGATGACGATACTTACAAGTAATGAAAAATTTCTCATGACCGTGTGGAAATTTATATTGCTACAAAGATAACTATTTTAGATAGATATATCAAGTGAAAAGTGCGAGATTATTTGGCAGGCATCATTTTATGGCCGTTAATGGCCATGTCATCCACTACAATATTGCCCATCGAGCACATGCTCGATGGGCAATACTTTTGGGTGAAATACTTCATCGTGTTTCCTCTCGCTGACTGATTGCATTGGTTTACAGGTTTCAAACTGCGGAATCAAATGAATGCGTCAGTAGGGAACAAGGATGCTGCTATGTTTACTCGGTGAGAATATGTTTTATTGCTGCAATGATGTGGAGTATAGCTTCGCGGTTGCCGTGGTGTCCGCCGGGGATGAACTGGGCTGTGTGGTAGGCTTGCTCAAAGCTTGCTTTATACTTTGTGCCTAGGTATTCATCGTTCTCGGCAAAGAGTCCCATGCAGCGCTGGCTGGTGTTGAATTTGCCTGTATTTACTTCTGTCTCAATAGCTTTGCAAGCCTGGACGAGTTCGTTGCATGGTTTCTTGTCCTCGGGGTGTCCTGGGCGAGGCTCAAGTTTGGGCAACTCCACGCTCGGCATCATGCATGGGTTTAGGGCTATGCAGGGCACGGCGGTGGGCAGGCTCAGGGCGATGAAACCGCCCAGCGAGGTACCCATTACCAGGTCAATGTGCTCCTGCTCAATGAATGCCGCGAGCTGCTTGCGTGATTTTTCAATCTCGTCCTGGGGATAAGCGGGACAAAGCACTTCGTAGCGTTCGCTAGGCAAGGCCTCGCGAATCAGTCGGCAGAATGTAGAGTCGGGCGAACCTCCGAAACCATATATAAAAAGAATGCGTTTTTTCATATTATTATACTCGTGTGGGTTTACAAAATTTCGATGGCTATGTGGGCGCAGGCCTTGGCATCGGCTAGAGCGTGGTGGTGGTTGGTCATGGGGTGGCCGCACATGCAGGCAACCGTGTGCAGCTGATGGTTGGGGGCATGAGGAAATACATGTTTCGCAGCACGCAGGGTGTCAAAGAAAATGTAGTCAGGGTAGTCCATCTGATAAGTGCGGAACACGGCTTGGAGGCAACTTTCGTCGAAGCGGGCATTGTGTGCCACCAGCGGCAGCCCCTCGATGAGAGGCTCAATCTCGGCCCAAACGTCCGGGAAAATGGGGGCACAGTCGGTATCGCAGCATGTGAGTCCGTGGACTCGGGTGCAGAAATAGCTGTAATAGTTGGGCTCAGGCTGAATGAGCGAGTAGTAGCTGTCGACAATCTCACCATCGCGCACGATGACGATGCCCACCGAGCACACGCTCGACCGGCAGTTGTTGGCTGTCTCAAAGTCTATTGCAGCAAAATCAAGCATAACGTGTATTGAATAAGGGGTTAAAAGTTTAAGGGTTTAAAGGTTTAACCGTTTAAAAGTTTAAAGGTTTAAAGGTTTAAAGGTTTAACCGTTTAAAAGTTTAAAGGTTTAAAGGTTTAACCGTTTAATCGTTTAACCCATTAACCCATTAACCCATTAACCCATTAACCTGTTAACCTGTTAACCTGTTAACCTGTTAACCTGTTAACCTGTTAACCTCTTAACCTCTTAACCTCTTAACCTTTTATACTCCTCAAAGTCCTCGATATAGTCCTCTGGGTCATATTTCTCGCTAGAGAGGACGTAGACCACTGAGTTTGTTGAGAAATTGTCGATGCGTCGCCATGTCATGTGCGGCACATAAAGGCCGTAGAAGGCACGGTCCATGTGGAAACGTTGCTCGCCGGTGCCGTCGTCCAGAATCACGTCAAAGCTGCCGCTCAGGGCGATGATGAACTCGTCCTGTTGGCGGAAGGCGTGCCCGTCGCGGTGCATGCCGCCGGGCACGTCATATATCCAGTAGGCCCGCTTGATGTCAAACGGCACATGCTGCTCGCTCTCCACGATTGAGAGGTTGCCGCGCGGGTCGGTAATCTTGGGCAGTTGTATAATGCGTGGTTTATTTGATTCCATGCTTTGCCAGATGCAAGAGGTATTGTCCGTAGTGGTTCTTGGCCATGGGTTCGGCAAGAGCCTTGAGCTGGTCGGCGGTAATCCATCCCTTGCGGAACGAAATCTCTTCAAGAGCAGCTACTTGCACTCCCTGCATAGTCACGATAGTGCGAATGAAGTTTGAGGCTTCGAGCATGCTCTCGGCCGTACCGGTGTCGAGCCAGGCAAAACCACGTCCCAGAGTCTGCACACGCACACGGTCCTGAGAGAGAAACTCCTGATTTACAGTAGTTATCTCAAGTTCGCCGCGAGCGCTGGGTTTGATGTTGTGAGCCACCTTCACCACTTCGTTGGGGTAGAAGTACAGACCTGTAACGGCATAGCGCGATTTGGGCTCAGCTGGTTTCTCCTCGATGCTGGTGGCACGTCCGTCCTGATCAAATGCCACAACGCCAAAACGCTCGGGATCCTTGACCTTGTAGGCAAAGAGGGTGGCGCACTGTTGCTCGTCGGTGATGCGCACTGCATCCATGAGCATACCAGTGAAGCGCTGGCCGTAGAAGATGTTGTCGCCCAGCACGAGGCACACGCTGTCGTCACCTATGAAGTCCTTGCCTATGATGAAGGCCTGCGCCAGTCCCTCGGGACGGGGCTGCTCAGCATAAGAGAATTTCACGCCCAGTTCCTCACCGGTGCCCAGCAGTCGCTTGAACTGTGGCAGGTCGTGTGGAGTCGAGATAATGAGAATCTCGCGTATGCCCGCAAGCATGAGAACCGAGATGGGGTAGTATACCATCGGTTTGTCATAAATGGGAATCAGCTGCTTGCTGATGCCTTTTGTGATGGGGTAGAGGCGAGTGCCCGAACCTCCTGCAAGTACTATACCTTTCATATATATTTTTTTTTAGAACGCTTCGCTTATCAGAGCGGTCGCCGTTGGCTCCCTTATCGGAGCGCTTCGCTTATCGGAGCGGTCGCCTGTGGCTCCCTTATCGGAGCGCTTCGCTTATCAGAGCGGTCGCCGTTGGCTCCCTTATCGGAGCGCTTCGC
>JAKSLZ010000079.1 GCA_024400935.1 Muribaculaceae bacterium
CGCCTTTTGACACAAGCTTGGTTTTATGAAAAAAAAGAAAATATTTTTATGGCTGCGCGCCCGGAAACCGTGCTCAAGGGAGTGAGCAGCGGTGAGTGGGCGAAGCCCGTGCCGCGAGTGGCGAACCTCCATTAAATTAGAAGAAATTAAAATAAAATTTTTTATGTCCTTGTGAGTTCTTTTGTTCTTATGTCTAAAACTGATACACACCGAGTTCCAGGAGGGTATAAACTGACAGAAATTAAAAGAAATTAAAATAAAATTTTTATGTCCTTGTGAATTCTTTTGTTCTTATGTCTAAAAAAACGCTTGCGCAATAAGCATCAGTGGCTCGTAGAGACACATTGCTCGCAAAACGGTTTTTATTGTTTTTGTCCAAGGAAAATTACTGCAACTCATCTACTTGCGAAAGACGAATAATTTATTGTGACAGTTAACGGTTGATTTCGGTTTTTGTTTTTGACAGCATCTTACACAAGCGAAAGAAGAATTTATGCGTCATCTGCGCGAGATTGTCCCATCGGTGTATAAGATTTTCTTGGTAAAAATGCAAATAGGAACCAGAGGGTTATCTTGCTACACTCTGGTCAGCACTATAGATTATTGACTCGAGTCTATAATCGGTTATTGCCTGGAATTGCTGCAGGGACTGGGCAATGCGGAACTGGCAGGTTGCTGTTTCGCCGTAGATTTCGCCCTCAGGGGTTTCATAAATGGTATATTTCATGCCCGGGCTCAGCAGCTTGAGCTCTCCCTGCTTCACTACCCTGCACTCATCAGTATCGATGAGAGACCTGGGATTAGTCAGCGAGGGGTTGTTGTCGTAATGGAACTCGCATTTCATGCTGAACTTGGGCAATGGTTTGGGTGTCCAGTCGTCGAGAATCACCGCGTGCCATTCTCTGGCCTGCCTGGTGGCGGTGCCGTGAACCTTAAGCATGAACGAGCACAGTTGATGCATCACTTCGATATAGGCCGCGGCAAGTGCCTGCTCGTTGCATTGCATCAGCAAGGCCACGAGGCTGAACTCATACTGGTCAGCACCTTCAAAGTAAAGCGTGTCGGGGTTGAAGTTTGCCATCTCGGCCTCCTCCTGTCCCAATGTCTGCATGCGGTATTCTATGTTCTGAAACGTGAGGGTGGCAAGGAAATCGGGGTCCAAGATGTGATTGAGGCACAGGAACACAGCGATGCTCTCGGCGTTTGACATAGAGAAGGTGCATTCCATGCGGTACATGCACAGGAACAGGTCGTGGATATACACGCCGTTGACATTCTTCATCGTCTTGGGGCCCAGTGCCCTGCTCCACTTGATGCTACTTGCGCCAGGGTTAACGCTGGGTGTGTCCCACACCTGGTCATAAACGCGGGCAAAGTCGCGCGCCACCGCGAGAGCATAGTCATAGAGCTCGCGTGACACTTGGATTGTGGTTGTTTCTGCTGCCATATCAATCAAGGCTTCACATCAATGGTATTAAGAATCATCTTAATCGCCTGGTCCATATACTCTTTTTCTTCCTTGTCATCCTGAGTTTTATCCACATAGATAACGTTCACCACTTTACCATTGGTTGTAAAGGAGTAGCAATACACAGGCCAGTCAAACGCTGTTGAGAAATATCGGCCTTTGAGTGCCCTAATCACGTGTTTGGGGTGGGCATAGAAATATTTTTCCGCATCGTCAGTTTGGGTATTAGCCCCAAAAGCAGTTGCCATATGGTTATATAAACCAAGATTTTCCAAATCTAAACCGACTTCAGACATTCCGTATGAATCGTTTGACCAGATGATAACACCAATCTCTGCTCCACTTATCTTAGACACCAATGAAAAAACTTGCTTTATCGCATCTTCCAAGTCCATGTCATCAGATGCATTCACTGCTTCCACCGTATTGGGATGGGAAAAAGACAAACCATACTTGTCAAAGGAAGAGGTACCTTTTAGTTTAGACATATCTACTTTGGCATTCAGCAGTTCATCAGCAGTAAAGTCTAATCGGATGATTTCCTCCTTATTATTATTCATATAAATATATCTCAGTGACAAATCTGCCTTTTTAATCATTTGTAAATAATTATCCCCCAGCGATTCATTACGAGAGATCGACACCTTTGACATGTTCCGTTTAATGTTTATCGCCATTTGGTTTCTATATTCTTGGAATGTTTTGTGATCTTCAACATTAATAAACGACATCAATTCTGTAGCAGCTTGATCTAATTGGCAATAATACACCACCACATTATCTTCAACAGCAGCTTTTACAGCACTCATACCATCACCTATAACAATGGGGCATTTGGCGTTTTCAGCCTTTACTTGTGCCATCACAAGTTCTCTTTCAGTCAGGCCATCTCCCTCCATTTTTTTAATTTCATTGTAGACATCCTGCAACATGGCAGGGGGTATATTACTTTGTTTTAGTATTTTTTTCTCTGCATCAAAAATTTTTAATTTAAAGGAAATCCCTTTCTTTACAAACTCGTCTACCGAGTATGGAGATTCTTTTATTAGCCCATATAAAAACCTTTTAATCACAAAATCAATATGAGAGAGGTCTGACATGGCAACAATGTCGTTCACCTTGCTTGAATAGTATATCGACATTGTCAAGCAGTTATTGTTAAAAGTATACCTACCGGAACCTACTTCGCCCATTTTAAATGAAGAAGTTTCAGACACCATATATCTAAGCCACTCGGTCAACGAAGGCTTTTCGGAGGTCTTTGAGGTAGTTGTGGTGTTAGTCCTGCGGGCCGCTTTCTTCTTTGCATATAGCGGGGATTGTGTTGCCGAGAGCGCAAAAACAAGCAGCAAAACGATCTTAAGAATCTGTTTCATAATTTTGAGTATAATGTGATTTATAAATACGTAATTATAGAATTGGTTATCCGTCTCCTCCTGGTTAGCGGTGGAAGAGCCTCAGGGCTTTGAGGCCAAAGTAAGAGAGGAGGATGCCCAGCTTGTTCTTGAGGCGCACGTGGGGATCGAGCAAGCAGCCCTTGCGCAGGGTCTTGATACCCAGCCAGCAACGTGCCACCACGTCGTCCATCGAGCCGTCAGTGGGGCAAAGCAGCAGGATGTTGAAACAAGCGCTCAGGCGGCGGCTGCGGGCTGCGGGCAAGTGCTCGGGAGCCGCAGTTGCCATGCGCTTCTCTATTTGCTCGGTGATGTCAAGCACATGGATGCGCTCAGGGGTGAATTTCTGGGTGATGCTGCCGCTGCGCTGGCGGTAATAATAGAGGGTGCGGCTGGTATAAGCCACCGTCTGGGCACCCTCGAGGATATCATATATCACGGCAAGGTCTTCATAGAGCAGTCCCTGCGGGAAGCGCAATGTCTTGAAAATGCTGCTCTTGAACAACTTGCTGCACGCTGAGTTAGTGAGGGTGTGCTGGTAGAACACATCGTCAATGGCCTCGCTGCTGGTGAATGTGAGCTCCGGCCCGTCGTCAAGGGTAATCTGCGGGTCATTGCCGTCGTCAAAGATGCTCCAGGCTGCCGCTGCAATGTCGGCCCTGTTGTGTGAGATCACCTTGTACAGAATCCTGGCAAAGTCAATCCCCACATAGTCATCGCCGTCGACCATAGCCACATAGTCGCCGGTCATGATGTCGAGCGCAGCGTTGCGGGCCATACTCAGCCCGCCGTTCTCCTGGTGTATCACCCTGATGCGCTCGTCGCGCTCGGCCCACAGGTCGCACAGGTCGGCACTGCCGTCGGTGCTGCCGTCGTCCACAAGTATGATTTCCAGGTTGTGGTAAGTCTGGTGTATGATACTTTCAACGCAGCGGTCCAGATAGACCGCTACGTTGTAAACGGGTACTATGATTGTGATTAACGCACTTTCCATTCAAAGCCGTCTTTAGTATCTTTCACGTCAAAGCCTGCCTCGCTGAGCTTGTCGCGAATGAGGTCGCTGGTGGCCCAGTCCTTAGCAGCCTTAGCATTGCGGCGCACCTCGAGCAGCAAGTCCACTGCCTTGCGATAAGGCTCAAGGTCTACACTGCCGCCGGCAGCGTTGTCGCGCACGCCCAGCACGTCAAACAGATAGGTCTGGAAGACGCTCTTGAGCTCGTCAATGTCGGCCTGCGAGATGGTTCCGTTGCCGTCGTTGGCCTGGTTGATGGCGCGGCAAGCGTCAAAGAGGGTCGCGATAACGGTGGGAGTATTGAGGTCGTCGTTCATCGCCTCGGCGCACTTCTCGCGATAGTTGTCGAGCTGTACGGTGGTCTCCTTGCCGGCTGTGAGGCCTTGCAGGCGGTGCCATCCGTCCATGATGCGCTCATAGGCCTTCTCGGCTGCCTGCAGGGCTTCGTTAGAGAAGTCCACGGTGCCGCGGTAGTGAGCCTGGAGGATGAAGAAACGCACTGTCATGGGGCCATAGGCCTGCTCGAGCAGCTTGTGCGAGCCGGTGAAGAACTCCTCAAGGGTGATGAAGTTGCCCAGCGACTTGCCCATCTTCTTGCCGTTGATGGTGATCATGTTGTTGTGCATCCAGTAGCGCACCATGTCCTCGCCCTGGCTTGCAACAGCCTGAGCAATCTCGCACTCGTGGTGGGGGAACACAAGGTCCATGCCACCGCCGTGGATGTCAAATTTCTTGCCCAGGTACTTGCGACCCATAGCAGTGCACTCGCAGTGCCAGCCGGGGAAGCCGTCGCCCCAGGGGCTGGGCCAGCGCATGATGTGCTCGGGCTGAGCTTTCTTCCACAGCGCAAAGTCTACCTGGCTGCGCTTCTCGCCCACGCCGTCAAGCTCGCGGCTGGCGTTCTTCACCTCGTCAAGGTTGCGTCCCGAGAGGGTGCCATATTTATACTTCTGGCTATACTTCTCAAGGTCAAAGTAGATGCTGCCGTTGCTCTCATAAGCAAAACCGTTGGCAAGGATTTCCTTGACCAGTTCTTCCTGCTCGATGATGTGGCCTGTGGCATGGGGCTCGATGCTGGGAGGCAGCACGTTGAGTGCCTCCATGGCTGCATGATAGCGGTTAGTGTAGTACTGTGCCACTTCCATGGGCTCGAGCTGCTCCAGGCGAGCCTTCTTAGCAATCTTGTCCTCACCCTCGTCGGCATCGTGCTCCAGGTGGCCCACATCAGTGATGTTGCGCACATAGCGCACCTTGTAGCCCAGCTGCTTGAGATAGCGGAAGAGCACGTCAAAGGTGATGGCGGGGCGTGCATGGCCCAGGTGTGGATCACCGTAGACGGTGGGGCCACACACATACATGCCCACATTGGGCTCGCACAAGGGTTTGAACAACTCCTTGCGGCGTGTGAGCGTGTTGTATATAAACAAAGGATGTTCCATAATTTTAACGAAAACTAAAATGCTAGTTTTTTTTAACGAAAACTAAAATGCTAGCGCATTTTCACGAAAACGAAAACTTGCTACTTGGGGGTGTTGGGTGTCGGTAGGCATCGCCTACCGAAACTTGACGCCTCCCCTTTAACCCGTTAACCTTTTAACCGGTTAACCCTTTAAACCTTTAAACGATTAAACTTTTAAACCTTTACAAAAAAATTAAGCCTGGCCCTTGGGCAGGGGGAAGTCCATGATTGTGCCGTCAGTGCCGGGAACTGCGTTGCGGGGGCGAATCTCACCGAAGGTCTGCTCATACTTCTGGATATTCTGGTGAAGGGCTGCCAGCAGCTGCTTAGCGTTCTCGGGAGTCATGATGATGCGGCTCTGCACGCGTGCCTTGGGAGTGTTGGGGGCGAGCAGGATCATGTCCAGGAAAAAGTCGTTGGGTCCGTGAGTGATAACGGCGAGGTTAGCATAGCGTCCCTGCATTTCTTCCTGTGGTACTTCTATCTGAATCTGTTGTTGTTTGTTGTCTGCCATAATTGTATTAAAGTTTATTTGTTGTTATTAAATTAAATGTCTTGTATCATTTGCGGTCAAAGTCGTAGCAACGGTCGCCCGTCGTTGCGTCATTGACATGAATTCTCATAGTCTTGCACTCAGTGCGTTTCCACACATTGCCCACGTTGAACGATGCATAGCAGTTGCGCCAGTAATACACCGTGTCGGCACCCCTCAGGTCGTGATGCAGATAGCAGTGCACCGTGTCCTGGTTGCGGGTTGCGTCATCGATGAGCAGCATCAGTGTGCGCGCCTTGCCCGTGTGCTCCACCTCGCAGTGCAGGTTGATGAAGTCGCCGGTGCGCCATGCACTGCGCATCTTCACCTGATGCATGGCATAGTTGCTCAGTGCGGCTTGGCCCACACGCAGCGAGTCGGTTATCATCTTGGTCATGCCATAGACATTGATGTTGCGGTGGTCGGCAGGCGATGCATAGTAATATCTCACCAGCATGCGCTGCAGTGGCTTAGTGCCCTCAGGCGCAGCCACATCGGCCGTCAGCATCGTCGAGCCGCTCACGTCGCGGCCCACCAGTTCAAACTGCGCGCATCCCGTAGCCTCATCGCTGCCCACATAGGTCATCACGTCATAGAGGTAATGAGTGTAGCTGTCGTCGGCCACATCATCCTTGCCGCAAGCCACCGTCAGCAGCGTCAGCAACAGCAGCGCCAGTGTCACGGGCAATGACCTCATAGGCTGGTATCGGTCTCAATGACGCCGTCGCGCATGTGCAGCGTGCGGTCGGCCTGTGCCGCCAGCGATATATCGTGGGTCACAATCACAAACGTCTGTCCCATCTCGTCGCGCAAGTCAAAGAAGAGCTTGTGCAGCTCCAGCTTGTTCTGAGAGTCAAGGCTACCGCTGGGTTCGTCGGCCAGTATCACCTTGGGCTTGTTGACCAGCGCTCGCGCCACAGCCACACGCTGGCATTCGCCGCCCGACAGCTGTGCCGGCTTGTGGTCCAGACGGTCGCTCAGCTTGAGGTAGTCGAGCAACTCGCGGGCACGCTCATAGGCATCGGCACGCTTCATGCCGCCTATCAGGGCCGGCAGGGCCACGTTCTCCAGCATGGTGAACTCAGGCAACAGCTGGTGGAACTGGAACACAAAACCGATGTTGCGGTTCCTGAAACGGGCCAGCTCACGGTCCTTCATGCGCGACACGTCCACTCCGTCATAGAGCACACTGCCGCCATCGGCTCCGTCAAGCGTTCCCATGATTTGCAGCAGTGTCGTTTTGCCGGCACCGCTGGGGCCTACTATCGACACCACTTCCCCGTCGCCTATGCTCACGCTCACACCGCGCAGCACCTCCAGGGAACCGTATCGCTTCACTATGTCTTTAGCCTCAATCATAGTGCAAAGGTAATGTTTTTTTACGAAAAAAGAAAAACATCGCACTAAAAACTATTTCAGTCACTGCGAGCCACACGCGGTTTACAAATTTTCAGCATGGCCCCAAAGTCCACCCCCTGTTCGCAACTTCCCTACCGACATCCCCTGCAGAGGCACAGAGGACACAGAGAAATTCTTTCCATTTTGATTAAATAAAACCATAGATTAGACAGACAAAGAGTTTCATTATATCTGTTTTTGTTTTGTACTATACACATGCTAAAATGATCTGTTTAATCTGTGGTTTATCAAACCGGATTGTCGCACCTCGTTTTTGAATGTGGGCGGACACCGGCAGCCAGACAGCTCCACAACCACCCTACTCTCCTCTGCAGGAAGGCCACAACGCCACTCATCGACGGTGCAAACTCATACCCTCATACGCACATTTCATGACCGCCCGTTTCAATTCATACTCTAGAGGCGGCAATTCATACTTTAGGGCATACCAAATGTTGCAAATGTATGCCTAGCCACCGTAAATTTGCATCGTAAAAATTATTCAACAACTTGTTAGGTAGGTTCTATTAATTATGAGAAAAGATAATCGATTACAATGCAGTGCAACGACTTTGTCGTTATCAAAAATCTACTCAAAACATCTCTCAAAATCGCCTCGACATAATTAATTAGAACCCACCTTATAAAAAACGGCACGACAATGAAACGCAACCATCCTCCTCACAACACGCCCCACGGCACCCACAGCAACTGACCCTCACAAACCTGAAAAAAAATACACAAAACACAAAAATAATCACTTAGGTGATGTAACTTTTAGCAACTTAGACAATCTAAATAACAAACATTTATTCACTCATTTTAATCTCGCGCTACTATGAAAAAGTTATTGACAATCGGCTTACTGTGGTTATGGGCTGGCATAGCTAGCTCGCAGGTGACAAACTACAGCACTAACAGGCTTTATTCAAGTGAAAACACAAGCCAGGGATGGACTCAGTGGACCTCTGAGCAGACCTGCGACACGCCCATCACCATCGACTGGACCAACGAGACCGTGACAGTCGAGGGCAACGCAACACAATCCTACAACCTGCTTTACCAGGATGACGCCTATACCGACGCATCGGGCAACGAGGTGTGCTCCTACAGGCTCGTTGACCAGTATGGCGACCGCGGCGAGATGAAAATGACCACAAGCGACAACGGCGATACACAAATCGTCATCGAGTTCCAGGACGTGCGCTGGTGCTATGACGTGACCGTGTCGGCTCCTCAGGACCTTGACGTCACTCCCACACCCATGATGCAATGGATGTGCATGGCCGAGACAAAATAACCCGCCACACACATTTATATCGCAACCGCGCAAGATGGGCTCTATTGATCTTGCCGAGGCAATTTTGAAAGATATTTTTGCTCTGGCACATTATTGCAACTCAACAATTTATCTACACACTAAAAAGATGAATTAATTAACTTTTATCATAATTAATAGACCCCACCGCATTAAATTACAAAAAAAGTATTATCTTTGTGGATTATAACATCCACAATGGTCCACGAGATAATACTTAGCAATACCACTGACTTGTTGCGAGTGTCGGCACACAATATCATGGCTATCACTGCCGACGGCAACAGCAGCATCGTCATCCTCAATGACGGTGACACTAAGTGCGTCGCGTTCCAGATGGGCGAGTTGGAAAGAATCATCTACCAGCAACTCAACAACAGCGACGGCGCCCCCACACTTGTGCGTGTGGGCCGCAGCTGCATGATCAACTTGGATTATCTGTATGCCATCAACCTGCCCAAGAAGAAACTCATCATGCGTTCCGACAACGGCTACAAGCACACCCTGTATCCGTCCAGAGACGCTCTGAGAGAACTCAAGGAGTTCATTGAAAACCACAAGATCAGTACACTATGAATGAAGACAAGATAAAAGACAACATACCTGACGACGACAAGCGCATCACACACGATGACATGTCCGACACTAGCATACGCATAGTGAGCGGCAGCATGCCCGTGAACCGCACACCTGAGGAGGAAGCAACCGAGACACCCACATGGTATGCAGCCCCAGCGGAGCCTCCCACCCCCCGCCGGCAGGAGCCCCCACAGCGCAAGCGCGGGATGTCGTGCATCTTTATCATTGTGATTGCAGTGATAGCGCTGGTGATATTATTCATATTCTTCATAGGCAAAGCTCCTGTCAAAAACGCCGACTTCGAACACAACGCTGAACCCATCGAGCATGCGCCCATCGTCGTTGACGACTCAAGCGCCATGGTGGTGACGGCAATCGACGAAGCTCCGGGCGAGAAAGCCATAATCACCATCAACCAGGACACCATCGACCACGTGATACTGCGCATCTACACACTGCACGGAGGCAAGGCCGAGCTGCACCTGGGACCCATGGACCCCAACGACAAGGACTACCTGCTCGCAGTCAACGCCGCCGATGCAAGAGCCGACAAGAACGAACCCGTGGGCATGTTTGTGCTCAACGGCAGCATCAAGGCCAAGGGCGACAACAAGAACGGATTCTGCGCCATTCTCGACGGACAGGTATCGATAGGCCGACAGGGCGAGACTCCGCTCTTTGAACGCGTCATCAACGAGGGCGGGTCATTCTTCCGCCAGTACTCCATCGTTAACCGCGGCGAGACCGTCGCAATATCACCCAAGGGCAAATCTTACCGACGCGCCCTGTGCGTCACCGAAGGTGTGGTACAAGTTATCGAGTCACAAAATCCCGTCTCCTTCGAAACATTCTCCTCGGCACTCACCGACCTGGGCGTGAAGGACGCACTGGCACTCGTGGGAGGCGATGTCTTTGTCAGCTGCCCCTCTGACACCATCTCACGACCCGCAGGAACACACTTCCCCGGCGAGAGCTTCCTGATATGGCGACCATAACACCCACACAGCTACAACACTAATTTACTGAATGAAGACAATAAAACTAGCCCTAGCCACAGTCATCGTGATGTCACTGGTCATCGCGGCACACACTGTGGCCACCGCAGCACACTCTGCGGCCACCACCACAGCACAGCAAAGCCAGGATACTACCGACCCCTCATTGCAGCACTACCTCAATGTAGACTCGGTGAACCAGGTCATCATCGTGCAGCACACTGACTCAACCTATGTCGACGTGCAACTGTGGATCAAAGACCGCTCAGGCAACACACCCGCCTGGGACATCGACCTCTCATGCCGTGGCTACATAGGCGAGAAAGGCATGGGCAAGACCCGACAGGGCGACGAGAAAACTCCCATAGGCGACTTCGGCATCATCACCGCATTCGGCATCAAGCCCAACCCCGGCACAACACTGCCCTATGTCGACGTCAACGAGTACATCTACTGCTGCGCCGACCCCGTGGCCTACAACCGCATCATCGACGTGCGCAAGGTAAAGCACCGCTGCCGCGGCGAGCACCTCATCAACTACAACCCGCAATACAACTACGGCTTCTTCTTTGACTACAACAAAGAGTGCAAGCGAGGCAAGGGAGCAGCCCTCTTCTTCCACTGCGTGGGCAAGTACCCCTTCACCGGCGGCTGCGTCGCAGTCACCGAGGAAAACATGGCAGCATTACTGTGCGCCATCGACATCAACGCACGTCTCATCATACGCGGCTCTGACGCACCCATGGGACATTAACAACAACACTCATCCATCATGAAACATCTCATCACACTCATAGCATGCATCGCCGCCTTAACATGCGCGGCACAACCCGGCATCATCGACCACACCACCAGCCAAGACAGCAACGAGCTCACACACTACATCACCGTCGACAGCGTCAAGCACATCATTGTAACCCAATACACCGGCGGCACATCATGCAACGTGAGAATGTATGTCAAGACCTCACGCAACGACCAGCCTGCATGGCGCCTGGCACTCACCTGCGACGGCATCGTGGGACGCAACGGCATGGGCAAGACCCGACAGGGCGACAAGAAAACCCCGCTGGGCGACTTCGGCATCATCACCGCATTCGGCATCAAGCCCGACCCCGGCACAACACTGCCCTATGTCGACGTCACCGACGACATCTACTGCTGCGCCGACCCCGTGGCCTACAACCGCATCATCAACATACGCGACAAGAAACACCAGTGCCGCGGCGAGCACATGATCAAATTCGACCCCGACTACAACTACGGCTTCTTCTTTGACTACAACAAAGAGTGCAAGCAAGGCAAGGGAGCGGCAGTATTCTTCCACTGCACCAGCGACTCACCCGCCACAGCAGGATGCATAGGCGTGGCCGAGCAAGACATGGTCACCATACTGCGCACCATCGACATCAACGCACGCCTCATCATCAAAGACAAAGAAACCGCACCGGCACAAGCACCAGCAGCAACCGCCGCGACAGGAACACTCAAGATGACCGACATCACATCACAGATCAACTTTGGTCATCAGGAAAAACGCCCCGTCACCATCATCGTCGTCCACTCCAACCACTACGTGGGCGCCGACCCCTACTCCACCCAGGGCTGCATATCACAGTTCCGCCAGTACAACGTCGCACCCCACTACATGATAGAACGCAACGGCAACATACTCAAGATGGTAGACGAAGACAAGATAGCCTATCACGCAGGTGAGAGCCGCCTGCCAGGCACTAACGAAGTGAGCCTCAACCAGAACTCGATAGGCATCGAAATCATCAACACCACCACCGAGCCGCCCACCCAGGCCCAGATCGACGCACTCGTAGCCCTCGTGGCCGACATACGCACCCGCCACAACATCAAGCACCTCATGCGCCACAGCGACATCGCCCCCAAGCGCAAGACCGACCCCTGGTGCATGGACTGGCCCGCATTCTGCAAACGCGTCGTCTCCACCTCCGGCCCCCTCAACTACCTCCCCAAATAACGGATCAGCGGATAATTCTGGTTGGTGTCACGTCGTAACCATCCCATCGGGATGGAATATGGTAGCCAGCCATGAAGGCCTGCAAATGCAGGACGATATGGCTGGAAGAAAGGCAACATAAACAGAGCATGCCTTTAGGTATGGGATAAATTACGTGTGGTGATGTGCGACCCCTTCGAGATCGGGTTGTGGGGTGTTCTCCGACGGCCTACGGCCATCGGTTACGATGCAATGTGACGACTTCGTCATCATGTTACCAACCGGAAATCCGCTGATCCCAAATAACCCACCCACAGACACAGACAAAAAAATAAAAAATCGCTAACTGGTTGTAATCAACCTGTTAGCGATTTGGTTGGTGACCCGCTTGGGACTCGAATGATGATAGCTGGTGTTATTGTGGCTGTTTTGTATATAATTGAAGAATAGTAATTTACGACAAAAAGGGTAAGTAATAGAATAACGCCAAATATCAATAAGCAACAAATAAGTCGCCAAAAACTCGCCAAAAGTTTGTAGGCGTCACTATTATTTTGTATTATTGCTGTCCGGTAAAACTTTTTTGAGTTGAAAAAATTAGGGCTGGTACTTATGCGAAGTATCAGCCCTTTTGATTATCTTTGTTTTCACCACAAAAACCTAAATAATCAATTATGGGCAAAGATAGCAATTTTACCGGACAGCCGGTGTATAGTCAGGTGTTAAAATTACTTGATCGTGAAAAAATCATGCAGATTAGCCGCGATACGGCGGGAAGCGAGGCCTATGTGAAGCGTTTCCTGACTTCATCACTTTTTTGTGCCATTAGATAGCGTATATTGAAAACCAG